>CAUJFI010000067.1 GCA_963170125.1 Deinococcota bacterium
GCCCGCCGGCGGGATGTTCGTGTGGGTCGAGCTGCCTGGCGGCGTCGACGTGGCGCCGCTCCTGCCCCGCGTCGTGGCGGAGGAGAAGGTCGCCTACGTCCCCGGCGCGCCGTTCCACCCGAACGGCGGCGGTGCCAACACGATGCGCCTCAACTTCACGCACGCCCCGGCGGACGTCGTCCGCGACGGTGTAGCGCGCCTCGGCAAGGCTTTGACCCGCGCGTTGGAGGCCACGCCGGCTTAGGGACGTTACGGCGTTACCGACGGGTCGGGCGTGCTTGGGTGCGCCCGACCCGTCAGCTACTCCCAGTCCTTGAGGTTGCTCTTCAGGCGCCTGCGGTCGCTCTTGGCGTAATGCCTCGCCATGTCGAGCGTCGCGTGGCGCAGGTGGTCTTGCACCAGGCCGAGGTCGCCCGTCTGGCGGTAGAGGCGTGTGCCCGCCGAGTGGCGCAGGGCGTGCACGCCCTTGAAGGTCACCTCGGCGCGGCGGCAGAGCTTCTCGAGGCGGTTGAAGACCCCGAACTGCGTGCGCAGCTCCAGCACGTGCTCGCGTGGCGCCCCCGAAGCCTCCATCGCGCGCCGGTAGGTGAGCAGGGCCGCGGCGAGCTTGGGGGTCAGCTCGACCGTCGCCGTCTTGTTGCCCTTGCCGCCGCGCACGGTGAGCTCGAAGGCCCCCAGGTCGAGGTCGGTCCACTTCAGGGCCACCATCTCGCTGACGCGCAGCCCGGCGTGCGAGCCGAGTAGGAGAAGTACCCGCTCCTGCTGGTCGCGGGTGGCGGCCTGCAGCTCGATGAGCTCGAACTCGGTGTAGTGGCGCGTCCCTGCCTGCTCGGCCGCGTGGCTGGCCGCGCGCCCGATGCGCACGTCGCGGAACGGGTCCGCCTCGGTGGCCCCGGCCCATGCCAGCGCCGAGTAGAGCGCCCGCGCCGCGGCCACCTTGAGCGCCACTGTCGCGGCGCTCAACGGACCGTCCTTCGCCTTGCGGCCCCGGTGCGAGGCGGCCGGCTCCTCGGCGAGGAGCGCGGCCCGCTCGCCGGCCAGGAGGCGCTGGACGTAGAGGGCGCCGGCGTCGCGGCTCGGCCGCAGGAGGTTCTCGCCGGCCCAGAGCGCCAGCAGGTCGTGCAGGCCGCGGCGGTACGCGCGCAGGGTGTGGCGGCTGGTGGTGACGCCGCTCAGGCCCCGCAGCGTGATGTGCGCCTCCATCAGCTCCCAGAGGGCGTCCTCGTCGCGCTCCGTGGCCGCTCGCACGGCGTGGCGCCGCAGCGCCGCCTCCGAGAGGCCCTGGAGGCGCGCGACCCGTTGGACCTGGCTGGCGAGCGAGAGGTCTAGAGACGTGACGGCTGCGTCTGTCATCTGCGCCTACGGTAAGCGGGGGAGGCGGGCACCTCTTGTGACCTACCTCGCATTATCAAATGTTGGGGCGCGGCCCACACGGGTCCGTCAACCGTCGGCAGCGCCACGACCTTAGACGCGCTTATCATCCCGCCATGGACCCCTTCCTCAGTGGCGACGTCCCAGGTACCGGCCCGTTGCTCTCCGCATGGCTCCGCGGCCATCAGCACCTCGTCGAGAACGTCACGCGCTGGACGGACGACCTGCCACCCGAAGGCTGGTGGTGGACGCCGGTGGTCGGTGCGCTCAACCCGATCGGCGGCCTGGTGCGCCACATCGGCGGGTCCAGCCTCCGCCTCTGGCTCTACGCGAGCGGGGGAGACGTCGACGACGCGCTGCGTGAGCAGGGGCCCCACGAGTTGGAGGTCGACCACGCCGATCCCGCGAGCGTGCTTCGGCGTTGCCTCGACCGCCTGGCGTTGGTGGGCGAAGGCCTGCGTGGCTTCGACCCGGCGGAGCTCGGCACCGTCCGGTACGTCGGCCGCAAGCGGATCCCCGTCCGCAGCGCCCTCATCATCCAGCACCTGCTCGAGCACGGGCACGCGCACGCGGGCCAGGTCATCGTCGGCCGCAAGCTATGGGACGCCGGCCTGTGGCGCTGACGGTCGCCGTCGAGCGCGGCCTCTCCGGCTAGCGCAGGTTCGCGAGGATGATCCGCGCGTTGTAGCGCACTAGCTCGGCGTAATCCGTCGGCCCCGGCGCGCCCCCGATGGGGTCCAGCACAGCGACGGCCACTCCAGCGCTCTCGGCCACGACCTCCGCCGACCGCGGGTTCAGTTGACGTTCGGCGAACACCGCTTTCGCGCCGGCAGCCTTCACGGCCGCAACGGCCTCGGCGACGTACTTCGGGCTCGGCTCGCGGCCCGGGAACGGCTCGAGGCTTAGCACCAGGTTCAGGCCGTAGCGCTCCGCGAAGTAGGGCCACGCGTCATGGAACGGAACGAATGGCGCGCCCCTGACCGGCTCGAGGAGCGCGGCGATCTCCGCGTTCAGGGCCGCGAGCTCTGAGCGCACGTGCGTCAGCCGAGCGCTGTACGCGGTCGCGTTGTCCGGGTCGAGGCGCTCGAGCTCCGCGGCGATGGCTGCCGCCGCCTCGCTCATCAGCACCGGGTCCAGCCAGACGTGCGGGTTCGTGGTGTCTGGGTCGGGTCCGGGCTCGGAGTCGTCGTGCCCGTCGCCGAGGTCACCAGCGTGGTCCACGTCGTGGTCGTGGCCTTCCATCATGGGCGTGAAGGAGATGCTCTGGGTGATCACGAGGACGCTCGCAGTGGGGGCGGCGGCGGCCACGAGGCGATCCAACCAGGCGTCGATCCCGCCGTTCATGACGATCAGGTCGGATGTGGCGAGGCCGGCGGCCTGCGACGGGCTGGGGTCGAACGCGTGGGGCGAGGCGCCGGGTGGCAGCAGCGTGGTCACGCTGACCAAGTCGCCGCCGATGGCCCCGACGATGCTGGCGTAAGGCGCCAACGCGACGGTGACGCGTAGCGGCGTTTCCGCCAGCGCCGAGCCGCCGGCCGCCAGGAGGAGTGCGGCGAAGATGCGGGTGATCCGCCCGCCGCTACCGGCCTTACGGCGATCGCCTCCGGCGCGGACGGACGCCCCGTTGGAGCTAGGAGCGCTTGTCACCGACTCATTAGGACATGGGCGAGGCCGTCTGTCCAGGGCGAGCGCCGACCGAGACCGGCCGGGGCCCGGGCCCCGGACGCGACGCCTCGCGTGGCCTAGCGCGGGTCATGGCAGGCTGTAGGCTTATGTGAGCGCCGGCCGGCGAGAACCGGGGCACGGCCGAGCGCGTTGGAGGAGCCATGCCGAGCACCCCCCAAGCCGAACGTTTGAGCGAACTCGAACTCGACGCGTTGTGGACCATCTACGAGGGCCACAGCCTGGTCATCGAGTACCCGCAGCAGGCGGGGACCGACCCGTACGCCAACGCCATCATGAACGTCGCCTTCGAGGGCGAGGAGGCGGTCGCGGAGGTCGCCGAGATCCCGCTCGACGTGGCCCAGAGCCTCATCGCCGCCGGCCTGCTGGCGCGTAGCGACGACGGCCCGGTCCTGGACGAGGCGAGCTGGTACGACGACGAGCTCGGCTGCACGGTCAAGGCCGAGGAGTACGTCCTCAGCGAGGACGGTACCGCCGTCATCGAGGCCACCGCCGACGGCCCGGCCCCCAGCGCGGGCGGCGACTGGGATGACGACGAAGATGACGAAGATGACGAGGACGACGACGAGGACGACGATTGGGACGATGACGAAGACGGCGATGAGGACGAAGATAACGAGTGGGACGACGACGAAGATGGCGAGGACGAGGAGTGGGACACTGAAGACGACGAGGACGACGACGAGGACGACGACGAGGACGATTGAGCCCTGAGGTCCTGAGTCGAGACCGAAGCCGGAGCGCGGCTCCGCTTCGGGCGCCCTCGATGGGCTCCGTGGTGAGTGCGGCCACGGGGCCCTTCTCATTGGGCGGGTCTAGAGTAGATTTGATAAGACGACTTATCAAATCGTATATATGCGTCCCGCATATCCACTCAACACCAGACTAGCCGTGGAACTCAACCACACCCCCTCCACAATCGGGTATGCATCCGAGCGGTCGGCTCCGGGACAGCCGGCCGTCTCTAAGGCTCTAGCCGTACTCTCTCGTCGAGCGGTCCGCGGGGCCAACACGTGAGCACCGATCAGGACCCCTGAGGAAGCCCGGGCAGGCGCTCCAGGGCGCTGCCACCGTAAGAACGGCAACAGGCGAACACATACGCGGATTTGATAACTCGCACATGGTCCGACCAGATACGGATTGGTCGGACCTACACGGCCGCTGGTCTGACCAACTCCCCGATAGGTCCGACCACTTCTGCTACAATCCGTCAGGCACGGTCATCGGGCCGCCGTCGGTCGGCTGCGACCTGACGAAACACAGGGCTGCCGAGGCCGCAGGAGTTCCGCGTGAGCGAGACGAACGCCAACCGGGTAGTGGAGCAAGCGCGCGATGCGCTGGCGACGTTCGTCAAGAACGCCCCGGAGGGCACCAAGCTCCCGCCGGAGCGCCAGTTGGCTCAACGCCTCGGGGTCTCCCGCACTACTTTGCGTGACGGCGTCAGCCGCCTCGCCCTGCTCGGGCTCCTCGAGGTCCGGCATGGGGACGGGACTTACGTACGCTCACCCGGCGTGTCGCAGCTCGTGCCGCTCCTACGACCCCTGATCGAAGGGCGCGGTACGACGCTCGAGGAGCTGTTCGAGCTGAAGCGGCGCCTCGAGCCCGCCGTCGCCGCCATGGCGGCGGGTAACTGCACGGACTCCCAGGCGGCAGCCATGCGAACGGCCATCCAGCGCGAACGCGAAGAGTTCGGCGGGGCCGCGCTGCCGCGGCGCACGAGCCGCAAGCCGACTCACCGGCGCCAGGTCCACGAGTTGATGGCGGAAGCGGCCGGCGATTCACTGCTGGTGGCGCTCGTCGGTCTGGCCAACGAACTCGTCGCCCCGTACCTGGTCGAGAACCTCTCCTCCACCCAGCGCCGGCTGGCGCTCGAGCAGCGCTCGGCCGTGGTCGAGGCCATCGCCGCCGGCGAGGAGGAAGCGGCTGCGGACGCGATGGAACTCTACTTGAACTCGTTGGCCCGCGCCATCAAGGGCGCGGCGATCAACACGGCCGCGGATTGAGGTCCCGACCGCTCGGGCCCGACCTGGGCGCTCAGCGGACCTGCCGCACCATGTAGGCGCCGTCGCGGATACGGCTGAAGCGCTCCCGCTGCTCCGAGAGCCGTTCCATGGCCCGCGCCGCACGTTCGGGGCTCATCCCGATCCGCTCGGCCAGGTCGATGCTCCTCACGATGGCGGGGGTGCCCGGGCGCAGCAAATAGGCTTCGATGAAGGCCATGTCCTCCTCGACCGGCGCGCCGACGGGGGGCGCCTTCGGGCCGTCGACCTCCGGCAGGCCGCGCCGGACGGAAGGCTTCACGCTGACGTCAGCGTCGAGGAGGGCGTCCTCCAGCACGGCCAGCCTGGCGGACTGGTGGGCCCGACGCTCCGCAGCGGGTTCGCTCCCGCCCTGTTGCAGCCCGTAAGCGCCCTCGGAGGGGGTCGACACCCGGGCCGGGCGCTCGGTCGGCCGATCGCCGACGGCACCGGACGCTCGCGCAGCCGGGGCGTTGCCCGACGCCGGGCCACCCCTCTGCCCCAAGGGGTACGCCTTGGGGGGCGCCTGCAGGGGTCCCTGGAAGCCGGAGGGGCCGCTGACGCCATCGTGCGCTCCCCAACCGGAGTGGCCGCGCTCACGGCCCAGGCTCAGACGCAACCCGCTGAGCCTGGCTATCACGCCCTTGCGTTGACCCTTCGCTGGGGCCTCTTCCGCCAGGTCCTCATCGCCGCGCTGGTCGGCGTGCTGGTCGGCGTGCTGGTCGCCGACGCTCTCGAGCGCCACCGACCGGAAGGCGGTGCGGTCCGCGGGCGCGACGAGCGGGGGGTCCTGCTCGACATCCAGGTCCTCGCCAGCCCAGGGCGCGACGCCCGCGCGCGCGGCGGCGCGGCGGGAGGTCGTGCGTGGCGCGCCGAGAGCCGGCGCGCTGTCGACGCGCGCGTGGCGCACGTTCGACCTCGCCGCGCGGCTGCCCTTGGCCGGGGCCGCCGGCTCCGTTGGGAGCAGCTCAGGCTCCGGCCTCAGCGAGCCGTTCGGGCCGCGCCTGAACGCGCGGACCACCGTGTCGGGAAAATCGGCGTCGAAGGTCCGGGGATCGTGGCGGGCGGCGATAACCGCGTCGAGCGGCTGCCAGCGGGCGTGCTGGCGCCTGGCCCATACGTCGTGCGCAGAGGCGAGCTCCTTGGGGCGCGCCGCGCCGCCGGTGCCGGCCGGCACGCCGCCCTCGAGGCGGACCCTGGTGACGACCGATCGCACGGCCTCTTCCGGCTGGACGGCCACGCGTTCGGAGCGAGAGTCGGTGCCGCGTTGTGCGTCGGCGGCACGTTGTGCGCTACCGACACGCTGCTCGTACGCGTCTCGCTGCTCGGGCGCCCTGCGTTGTGCGTCCCTCTGAGCGTCCGCCTTGCCGGGCGCAGCCTGCTCGCGGCGCCGGGGCGCCTGCGGCACCAGCTCCCCCACCGGGCCGGAGAAGCGGTCCACGCTGATGCCTTTCTGGTTCTGCGCGTCCGCCCGCCGCTCGGCGATCACTTGGGCTTCTTGCTTCTCGACCGCCAGCTGCCAGTCCGAGGGCTTCGCCGCGGCGCGTCCTTGCGAGGACGGTCCGGGCGTGCCCTCGGCCGCCCCGGCGGCGGCACGCTTACCGGCGGCGCGGCGCGGCGCGGCGGGGTCGTTGCGTTCGCGCTTCCGAACGGAGAGGTGCAGCGCGCCGTCCTCGAAGACGAACAACAGCCGGTCGTTGGCCCGGAGCCCATGCAGCTCGAAGAACTCGGTCAGGCCGGCAAGCGTGCGCGGAGCCTTGAACTCGAGGCGCAGCTCTCCCCCGTCGCTCTGGGCGACGACCCCCTCTTCCGTGAACAGCCCTATCAGCGCGCGTGGGAGGAGGACGGCCCCGCTCTTCACGCACACGGTCGTAAGGTCCAGCACGTGGGTCTCAACGTTCGTCTCAGCCGCCCGCGACTCCGCCGCAGGCGGGTTGAATGGGGTATGCAAGTCATGCTCGGCGGCCATGTGCATACTTTGCCACATTTCTTGCACCGTGTGGTCAACTTCGCCCGTTAGGAACGAGCTAATCCGAGGAGGCCCCTCGTGTGAGAGCGGCATGAGCGTAATGCGTCAACGGGTAGGCCACCGTTTGGCGCGCTCCACACGACATCGGAACGCTCACAGCCTGCGGCGGACGGGCGATCACCGGTCCGGCAGGCGCCGCGAACCCTCATCGCGGACCTGCGGTATCCTCTTGCTTCCGGCCCCATGCCCGAGCCCCGAGGGGCCGGGACCTCCAAGGACTCGCCTATGCACGACAAGCGCCGCGCCGCCGCCATCCCCTTCATCCTCGTCACCCTGCTGATCGACGTCCTCGGCATCGGACTGCTCATCCCGGTGCTGCCCCAGCTCGTGACCGAGCTCGCCGGCGGCGACCTCGCCGCCGGTTCGTCGTACTACGGCTGGTTCATCGCGGCCTACGCCGCCATGCAGTTCCTCTTCGCGCCCGTGCTCGGCGGTCTGGCGGACCGCTTCGGCCGACGACCGGTGCTCCTCGTCTCCCTGCTCGGCGCCGGCATCGACTACCTGGTCATGGCCGTGGCACCGAACCTCACCCTCCTCTTCATCGGACGGGTGATCAGCGGGGTCACGGGCGCCAACATCACGGCCGCCAACGCCTACATCGCCGACGTGAGCCCGCCGCACGAGCGCGCCAAGAACTTCGGGCTGATAGGCGCCACCTTCGGGGTGGGGTTCATCGTCGGCCCGGCGCTCGGGGGCCTTCTCGCCGGGCTCGGGCTGCGCGCCCCGTTCTACGCCGCGGCGGGCCTCGCCCTGATCAACTGGCTCTACGGCTTCTTCATCTTGCCTGAGTCGCTCAGGCCGGAGCTCCGGCGCGAGTTCTCGTGGCGCCGCGCCAACCCCATCGGTTCCTTCCGCTCGCTGGGCCGGTACTCGTTGGTGCGTGACCTCGCGTTCACCTACGTCTGCTTCGGCCTCGCCCAGAACGCCATGACGGCCACCTGGGTCCTCTACACGACCTACCGCTTCGGTTGGGACCCCCTGTTGAACGGCGTCTCCCTGGCAGTCGTCGGGGTGTTCTCCGCGCTGGTGCAGGGCGTGCTCGTCCGCCTGTTCGTGGCGAGGTTCGGCGAGCGCACGGCGATCCTGGTCGGCATCCTGATGGCAGCGGTCTCGTTCGTCGCCTACGGCCTCAGCCCGTTCGGCTGGGCGCTCTACATCGGGATCGCCGTCGGCAGCCTCGGCGGCCTGGCGGGCCCATCGTCGCAGTCGCTCATCTCGCGCTCCGTCGGGGCCGACGAACAGGGCGAGGTCCAGGGGGCGCTCGCGAGCCTCCTCAGCCTGACCGGCGTCGCGGGACCGCTCGTCGGCACGGCGCTCTTCGCCTACTTCACGAGCGCACGGAGCCCCATCGCCCTACCCGGCGCGCCGTTCTTCGTCGGCTCGGCCCTGCTCGTCGTGGCGTTGGTAGTGACCCTCAGGGCGTTCGCGGCCCACCCGAGCGCCGCCGCGGCCGAGCCGGCGACCGGCGAGCCGGGGTGAGACAGGCGCGCCGGACTCAGCGCTGCACGAGGCGCACCATGCCCCGAACGCCCGAGCCGAGCGTCTCGGCCAGGTACACGTCCAGTCGCCCGTAGCTGTCGTTGCGGAAGGCGAGCGACACCGCCCACACGCCGTTGGCCGCGCGCCATTCGCCTTGCGACAGGCCGGCCGGCGCGTAGCTCTCCACGAGGGCCGTAAGCCGCTCGGCCAAGTAGGAGGCGCCCACGCTCGTCACCATGAAGCAGACCTCCGGCGCCTCGACCGAGCCGTCCTCGCACGGGACCTCGTTCGCATGGAAGCTCAGGAGCAGGTCGCTGACGACCATGCCGTAGGGGCTGGCTTCCACGTTGTCGCGCGCCACGGCGGGCCCCGCCAAGAGGCCGAGTAGGAGGGTGGTGGTCAGGATCCGTCTCATGCGCGCTCGGGCGAGGCGGCCCAAGCCGCCCGCTCGCCAGCCATCTTCGCATCTACCCTGCTGGTCTCGGATGTGTACGCCCGCTAGGCAGACGTTCAGGGACCCTAGGCCTTGAGAGGGGGCGGCGGCCGCATCGCAGGGAGCGGGCCGGTACAATCGGCGCCAGCGGGCCGTCAGCGCTCCGCGGCGCTTAGACTGGGAGGAGGCACGTGAGCCAGCCGGACGTGAACATGGACGGACCGGTCGGGGAGAACCCGGTCGGCGACGCCCTGAGCGAGGGAGCGGCGACGCGCGCCGAACTCGAGCGCATGCGCACCGCCCTCGAGGCCTCGGGCGACTACCGGGTCTTGCGGCGCCTCGCCCCCCGCGCCGCTTACGCCGACCCGACCGAGGCACCTGGCGGCGTGCGGCTATACCGGGCGCTGTACCTCGACACGGAGACGACCGGGTTCGACCCCCGCAACGACAAGGTCATCGAGCTCGCCATGCTCCGGTTCGAGTACGACGCCGAAGGGAACGTCTACGGCGTCCAGGAGCTGTACGACGCCTTCGAGGACCCCGGTCGGCCCCTGCCCGACGAGGTCGTGGGGCTGACGGGCATCACCGACGACGACGTGCGGGGCCAGCGCTTCGACGACGCCGCGGTGGAGGACAGCGTCAAGGCGGCCGACCTGGTGATCGCCCATAACGCCGCGTTCGACCGCCCCTTCATGGAGAAGCGCTTCCCCGTGTTCAAGGACAAGCCGTGGGCCTGCTCGTCACGGGACATCGGGTGGCGAGCACTCGGCTTCAGCTCCTCGTCGCTCGAGTTCCTCGCTTTCCGGCGCGGCTTCTACTACGACGCCCACCGAGCGCTCGTCGACTGCAGGGCCGGTCTGGAGCTCCTGGCCGTGCCGCTCGCCGAGGGCGAGGCCCCGCCCATGCGGCTCCTGCGCGCCAACGCTTCCAAGAGGACCGCCCGGCTATGGGCCGAGAGCGCGCCGTTCGAGAAGAAGGACGTCATGAAGGCACGCGGTTACCGCTTCAACGGCACCAGCAGGGTCTGGTGGACGGACGTGCCGGCCGAGGACCTGGACGAGGAGCTGGCATGGCTGGCTTCAGAGGTTTACGGCGCGCACCGACCGCTCCCCTACCTTGAGTACGGCGCGTTGGAGCGCCACTCGACGCGCGTGCCGGAGGCGCTGCCCAACGGCCTGCCGCGCCGCTGAGGACCCGGCGCCGCCCCGAGTCGGGGCGCCGACCAAGAGAAGTTTGCGCGCGCAATAACGGTATTGCGCGCGCAACCCAGCCAGACAGTGCGGCCGCCGGGCGGCCGCCGCCGCACTCCAGGCC
>CAUJFI010000068.1 GCA_963170125.1 Deinococcota bacterium
GAGCCACCGCTCGCGCTGCCCCGCTACCCGGCCGGCGCGCGGCGCCACCGTGAGGACCTCGGGCGTCGGCTCCGCCTCCAGCATGGCCGCGAGCTGCGCCTCGCGCCTGCGTTCCACCTCGGCGCGGATGGCCGCCTCGTGGCCGCTTGCGCTCGGCTGGTAGAAGACCTGGCCCTGCAACGACGTCGGTAGGTACTGCTGCGCCACCCAGTGGTCCCGGTAGGCGTGCGGATACGCGTAGCCGGCCCCGTGGCCGAGCGACTCCTTGTCGCGGTTCCCGTCGCGCAGGTGGACGGGAACCTCCGAGTCGCGCTCGCGCTCCACGGCGGCCAGCGCGTCGAAGAAGGCCAGCGTGCTGTTGGACTTCGGGGCCGTGGCGAGGTAGAGGGTCGCCTGCGCCAGGTGGTAGCGGCCCTCGGGCAGGCCCACGTAGTCGTAGGCTTGCGCCGCCGCCACCGTCTTGGGCAGCGCCGACGGGTCGGCCAGTCCGATGTCCTCGCTGGCCAGGACGAGGAGGCGCCTGAAGATGAAGCGCGGGTCCTCGCCGGCGTAGACCATCTTGGCGAGCCAGTAGAGGGCGGCGTCGGGGTCGGAGCCGCGCACGCTCTTGATGAACGCGCTGATCGTGTCGAAGTGCGCGTCGCCCTCCTTGTCGTACAGGACGGCGCGGCGCTGGATGGACTCCTCGGCGACCTCCTTGGTGACGCGCACGCGGCCGCCTTCGGGCGGGGTCGTCTCGACCGCCAACTCGAGGGCGTTCAGCAGGGCGCGCGCGTCGCCGTTGGCCACGTTGACGAGGTGGTCGAGGGCGTCCTCCTCGAGCTCGACGGTGCGATTGCCGTAGCCGCGCTCCTTGTCGTCGAGGGCCTGGTACGCCACGGCCCGCAGGTCGTCCTCGTCGAGCGGCTGGAGCTGGAACACGCGGCTGCGGCTGACGAGCGCCTTGTTGACCTCGAAGAACGGGTTCTCTGTCGTCGCGCCGACCAGGATGACGGTGCCGTTCTCGACCCACGGCAAGAGCGCGTCCTGCTGGGCCTTGTTGAAACGGTGCACCTCGTCGACGAAGAGGATGGTCTTGGCGCCGGCGCGGCGGGAGGCCTGCGCCGCTGCGACGGCCTCACGGATCTCCTTGACGCCGGAGAGCACGGCGTTGATGGCCGTGAAGCGCGCCCGCGTGGAGTTCGCGATGACCCTGGCGAGCGTCGTCTTGCCCGTGCCCGGCGGCCCGTAGAAGATCAGCGACGAGAGCTGGTCGGCCTCGATGGCCCGCCGCAGCAGGCGGCCGGGCCCGATGATATGACCCTGGCCGATGAACTCGGCCAGGGTCCTGGGCCGCATGCGCGCGGCAAGCGGTTCGGTTGCGGGCGACTCGAAGAGCGAGCCTGTGTGGGGGTCGGCCGGCATGCGTGGGGCCATGCTAGCCGCTTCGGCCCCCAGTGAACGAAACGCGCCGGACGGCGGCTCAGCGCTGGGGGACGTAGACCTCGAGGTCCAGCGTGTAGGCGCCCTCGCCGTCGAGGCTCCACGCCGCCACGTACACGACGTACGTGCCGGGACTCAGGAGGGTGAACAGCGCAGAGTCGCTGTTGTAGCCGAGCTCCTCGCTGTAATCGGCGTCGTCGTTGCTCGCGACCGCGTAGCCGGCCGAGTCGTACACGTACAGGTAAGTGTCGAAGTCGTTCGAGGAGGCCGCGATGCGCAGGGCGGTGGGCTCACTGAGCTGGAGGAGGAACGCGTGGCTCGGGCCCGTCCAGCCGGACGGCACGGTCGGGTCCGACGCTGCGAGGACGCCGCTGTACTGGCCGGGTGCGCTGATGGGCGTGGCGTCCTCGAGGCCGGCGCCGATGCCCTGGTCGACGACGATCTCGTACTCGCCGAGGTCGTACTGGCTGTAGCCGCTCACCACGATGTAGTACTTGCCGGCCGTGTACGGGTACACCTGGAGGCGCGAGGTGTAGGCGTCGCCGTAGCCGTCGTCGTCGTTCCCGTCGTAGAGCCCGCCTTCCGGATCGAAGACGCTCACGTAGGTGTCGAAGTCGTAGCTGGAGACGGTGACGACGAACTCCTCGTCCATCCCGGTCTCGAACGTGTAGATGTCCAGGTACGAGCCGTCCTTGTAGTTCTGGCCGTCCGATTCGTCGAGCTGACCGGTCACGCTCACGCCCGCTTGCAGCTTGGTGAGCTGGGAGACGTAGTAGTTGGGGACGTTGAACGGCCGCTGGGCGCCGGCCATGGCGACCATGGCGAACGTCAGGGCGATCAGGAGTCGGGTTGGCGTACGTGGCATGCGCGTTCCTTTCGCGGTGGCGGTGGTGGCCGGGTGCCCTATGCGCCCGTCCGACTCGCGCGGCCCGGGTGAACAGCGTGCTGAGTCACGATTCTCAGGTAGCGCCGGGCGTTCACGGTAGGCTATGCCGTCATGACCAGAAGCAGCGATAACAAATCCGATACGCCGCGAGCGATGGCGCGAGCGCGGTTGCGCCCGGGCGCCGCAAGCGGCCGGACCGGCTCCGGCAGCGGTGGCAAACCGGCGGCCACGCTCACGTTCAAGCAGCGCTTCTGGCGCGAGGTGCGCGGCTACGCGGAGGCGCTCGTCATCGCCTTCCTCGTCGTCACGTTCCTGTTCACGACCGTCGGCGTCGTGGGCACGTCGATGGAGCCGAACCTCGACGGCGGCAACGGCCGCGGCAACGTCTTGCAGGCGCTGCTCACCGGCGACCGCGTCTTCATCCCCAAGTTCGACACGTGGTTGCGCCGCGCCGGCCTCCTTGGCCACTACGAGCGCGGTGCCGTAGTCGTGCTGCGCGAGCCGGCCACGGCCCCGACCGCGCTGGAGTCCGGCAAGCGCAACTTCTTCATCAAGCGCATAGTCGGTGTGCCGGGCGACCGTATCCGCATCGAGCGGGGTCAGGTGTACGTCAACGACGTGGCCATCGACCAGGGCTTCATCACCGACTCCGGCACCATCCGCGTCGCGCCCGTCGATTTCCCGTCCGTGATCGTTCGCGACGGCGCCGTGAGCGCCCTGGTCATGGGCTTCGAGACGACGCCCAAGGGCAACGCCGTCCCCATGCTCCCGATGGGCGGCTTCGCGCCCGCGAGCGTGAGCGTCGACGACCCTCGCGTGCAGCTCTTCTACGGCAACGTCCTGAAGAACGTCGAGGTGCCGGCCGGGACGGCCGAGGGCACCCCGGTGGTCCTGAACATGGTCGTGCCGGCGGGCCACTACTTCGTGATGGGCGACAACCGCTCCGCCGGCGGCAGCGAGGACTCCCGCTACTTCGGTCCGGTCGAGGCCATGGCCATCGCCGGGCGGGCCACGGCCGTTATCTGGCCGCCCAGGCGCGACGGGGAGTGGAACTTCCGCGGGCTGAGCGCGCCGGAGGCGTTCAAGGCGGCGGATAGCGCGGAGTAGGCACGCCGCGGATCGAGCCAGGGCCATGATGTCGGTAGCGGACGGCTGGGCCACGTCGCTCGCTCGTCTTCACTTGGCTGTTTCGTCCAGCGGGAACCCCGTCCGCCAACCCAACGCGTTCCACTCGCGCGCCAGACGCTCCAGGCGGTCCTTGACGCGCGCCTCCACCAGGTACTGCTCGTGGGTGAAAGCCCGCGCTCCCGGCACTGGACGCACCCCCGGTGCAGAGTGCGCCATAGGTCCGGCGCGCACGGTAGCCGCGCCGGTGCGCACGGAGCTGGGCTTTGTGGGGAGAGGCTCTCGCCCGACCAGCGCCGCGCGCCGCCCCGCCACCGCTACGATCTCGCCCACGTCCTGCTCGAAACGCTCGAGGCGCAGGTCCGTCGAAAAGAGCCTCAGGCCGGTCGTCGGGTCGCCCAGGCTGCCTTCTGCCCGCACTCGGCGCCGCGTCTCGTCGTCCAGGTGGTAGACCTCGGCGCGGTCGTCGTCCGCCGTCAGCAGGCCGAGGAGCCCGTGCGGGCTGGCCGCCATGGCCCGCACGGCCGCCAGCGACCCCGTGTAGTAGTGCAGGCGCGGCGCCCGGTCGAGGGCCGCGGAGGTCGCGAAGCGCACGATGGCGTCCGTCACCTCGTCGTGGTGCGCCCGTGCGACCTCCGCCGGCGTCGCCCCGGCCGAGTAGCGCGTTCCGGCGTTCAGGGCGTGGAAGCCGAACCGCAGCCAGGGTGCGGCGGCGAACTCGTCGGCGAAGCGCCCGTCGGCGTGCGCCAGGCGCCAGCCGGCGGCAGACGAGCCCAAGGATCCGCGCCCCGGTCCTTCCGTCGACCGTCCCTCGGTCCCACGTTCCGGCCTGTCCTCCGCGAAGCAGTAGAGGCTGACGCACAGTCCGTGCCGCTCGTGCAGGTCGCGCAGGTAGGCGAACGTGGGCTGCGCGAACGGGCTGGCATAGGCGCCCGTGAAGGCGTCCCGCAGGCAGCCGAAGACGTCGTCGACGCTGAAGTGGAGGTACGGCGTCACGTCAGCCGTTGGCACCCAGGCGGTAGGTCTCCTTCGTGAGGTCGTACGCGAGGGCGCGCGCGAGGGCGGGGGCCTGGTCCTCGTCGATGAGGCCTCGCACCACGCGGCCGGCCAGCCAGTCGCACGTCACGCGCCGCCACACGTCGTGGCGCGCGGGGATGGAGGGGTAGGCGCGCGTGTCGTCGACGAAGCCCGCGAGGTTGTAGATGCCGGCCGTCTCGCTCACCGCGTCGAGGTAGCGCTCCATGCCGAGCACGGAGTCGAAGAACCACCACGGCGCGCCGAGGCGCAGGGTGGGGTAGAAGCCGGCCAGCGGCGCGAGCTCCCGCGAGTAGGTCGTCTCGTCGAGCGTGTACAGCACGAGCCTGAAACGCTCATGCGCGCCGAGCTCGTTCAGGAGGGGCGCGAGCTGCCGCGTCCAGCCGCCGGCGATGGGCATGTCGGCGCCCTTGTCGCGCCCGAAGCGCTCGAACGTGGGGCGGTGGTGGTCGCGCAGGGAGCCGACGTGGAGCTGCATGACGAGGCCGTCCTCGGCGCTCATGCGGGCCATGACCATGAGCATGTTCGCCGCGAACGCCCGCCGCTCGGCCTCGGTGGCCGCGCCGGCCAGCACGCGGTCGAAGACCGCCTCGGCCTCGGGTAGGGGCGCCGCGTCGGCCGTGAGGGCCGCGTGGTCCGTCGCCGTCGCGCCCGCGGCCTTGAAGGCGGCGCGGCGCTGCTCGAGCGCGGCGAGGTAGGCGGCGTAGCCGTCGACGGCTACGCCGCTGCGCTCCTCCAGCAGCCGCAAGTTGGCGAGGAAGTCCTCACGCGTCGGGTCGATTACGGCGTCCGGCCGGAAGGTCGGGACGACGTTCATGCCCTCCCGCTGGAGCTCGGAGTGCTCGTCGAGCGAGTCGGTGGCGGCGTCCGTCGTCGCGAGGACCTCGATGCCGAAGTGCGCGAAGAGGGCGCGCGGCCTGTACCCCGGCTCGGCCAGTCGGGCGGCGAGGTGGTCGTAGGTCCTGTCGGCGTTCGCGGCCGACGGTCGCTCGGTGAGGCCGAAGAGGTCGACGAGCTCGTGCTTCAGCCACAGCCCCGACGGCGTGCCGGCGAAGAGGTGAAAGCGGGCGCAGAACTCCCGCCAGATGGCGCGCGGGTCCGTCTCGACGGTGGCGCCGTCCAGGCGCGCCACGCCCAACTGCTCCAGGGGCACGCCCTGGCTGTGCAGCATGCGGAGCAGGTAGTGGTCGGGTACCACGAACGTGCTGGCGGGGTCGCCGAGGGGCGCGTCGTCGAGCAGCAGCGAGGGCGGCACGTGGCCGTGCGGGGAGACGAGCGGCAGCCCCGCGACCTCGGCGTGGAGCGCGCGCGCGAGGGCGCGCCGGCTCGGTTCGGGGGAGAAGCAGCGGTCCGGGTCGAGCGACCAGGCCGCACCGGTCGCTCTGCGCGCCGGGTCGCCCTGGGGTCTGCGGCCGCTGTCGGACCTGCGCTCGCCCTGCGGCCCGCTCACGCTGCACCCCTGGCGCCGGTGGCGAGCGGGGTGACGAGCGGGGCGATGTGCCGCTCGAAGTGGCGGCGCAGCGCCGCCCGGTACGCGGCCGGTTCGCGCCGTAGCACCGCGCGGATCTCGGCGCCGTGGGCCTTGAGGGCCGAGCCGAAGGTCACGTGCAGCACCTGTCTGGCGTCGAGCTGCTCGAGGAGCGCGCAGATGGCGGTACCGCCCAAGACCGCCAGTTCCGGCATCCGCGCGGGGCTGCCGGAGATGTGGTACGAGTGCACGTCCTCCGCGAAACGCTCCAAGGCCAGCTCGGCGACGCGCCTGAGCAGCTCGGGCTCATGCGCGCCCACCACGCGCAGCGCCTCCAGGTAGCTCGTGCCCGCCGTCTTGAGGTGCACGAGGCCGCCCGTGGCGGCTGCCGCGATCGGGTAGACGGCGAACTTGTCGGAGCCGGAGTGGAGGCTCAGCTTGTAGGGGCCGAGTTGGGCCGCGATGGCCGCATGGCCCCGTAGACAGCGCGCCAGCTCGCCCAGGTCGCCGATGTACTCGACGCCCTTCTCGAACTCCCCGACGAACCGCGGGGCGAGGGACACCCAGCGCACGCCGAGGCGGCGCAGCTCCGTAGCGAAGTAGACGTGCTCTGCGAACGACGTGGGGGTGGGCGTCTCGTCGACGGATACCTCGAGCTCCGTCGGGTAGCCGGCCCGCGCGACGAGGTGCCTGGCCAGCCTCGCGACGTGGGCGACGGCCCTGCCGTACTTGACGGCGGCCCGCTCGAGGGCGCCGGGGGCGAAGGTCACGACGTCCGCTGCCGCGTGGGCGCCTGCCATACCGGAAGCCGCGCCGGAGCCGGCTGCGGCCGAAGCGCCCGCAGGCGCGGCACCGAGGTCGACGCGCGCGCCGCCGAGCCGCGCCCGCAGGTCGCCCGGCGTCGTCTCCAGCGCCTGCCACGGCAGGGCGTCGAACGCCTCCTGCAGCTTGGCCCCTTCCAGCGTGTCCGCGGCCGGGTTCACATGCTCGCCGGGGTCGATCGTGAAGAAGGAGTAGCCGGCTGCGAGGCAGAGGTCGATGTCGGCCTCCGTCTTGAGGTGGTCGGCGTCGGCGCCGACCGCGTGCTGCCAGCCGGCGGTGAACGCGCCCCAGGTCGCGTCGTCGACGACCTCGCGCGGGGTGCGGCCCGTGCGGGCGTTCTCGCGCATGGACTGCTGGCCGAAGATGGCCGCCACCTTGCCGGCGGCGCCGCAGGCGTTCAGGGCGTCGACGTGGCCGGGCGTGGCGAGGCCGAGCCGGTCGCCGAAGCCGGCGCTCGTCGCGAGGCCGAGCGGCCGCGGCGCTAGGTTCGGCAGGAGCGCACGGAGCGCGGCGTCCGTCGCGGGAGCGCGGTTGGCGCGGAAGACGGTCCAGCCGCCGCTCGCATGGGTCTCCGGGTCGAGCGCTTCGATGACGGCGGCGTTCGCGCCGAGCGCGTGGTTCGCCAGGGTGGCCACGACGAGGCGGCCGCCGGCCGCCCCGGACTCGGCCCAGAAGAACAGGCCGTCCACGCCGCGGGCGCTGCCAGGCGCCGCCTGGCGCCCGTGCTCCGCGGCCACGCGCGCGGCCGCCGCCCGGTCGGCCGTCATGTCTGGCGTCGTGCCAGGCGCGGGACTGGTGCTCTCGCTCATCGTTCTCTCCAATGCGTGCTGCTCTGCGTTCTCCTGGATGCCTGCTTCTCTTCTCTTCTGGGGCTCACGGCGCACTCTCCCTAACGATCAGCTCCGGCGCGAACGTCTTGTCCGCCGGCTTCCTGCCCCGCTGCAGAGCGAAGATCATCTCCACCGCGAGGCGGCCAAGGCCGTACTTCTCGATGCGCAGCGTCGTCAGCGACGGCGCGACGGCGCTGGCCATGCGGATGTCGTCGCACCCCACGACGGCGACGTCCTCGGGCACGCGCAGCCCGGCGGCGTTAAGCGCGCGCACTGCGCCGAGCGCGGCCAGGTCGTTGTAGGCGACGATGCCGTCGAACGGCGCGCCCCCCTTGGCCTGCGCCCAGCGCGTTGCGGCCTCGTAGCCGGCCTCCTCGTTCGGCTCGCAGTGCGTGAGGAGGGCCTCGTTGACGCCCACGCCCGCCTCGCGCATGGCGGCCAGGAACCCCTCGCGCCGGTACTTGGCGCTGGCCGAGCGGTCGGGGCCGCCGAGGAGCGCCAGGCGGGTGCGGCCGCGCCCGAGCAGGTGCCCGACGGCGAGGTGCGCGCCGAGGAGGTCGTCGACCATCAGGCTCACGGCAGGCGCGCCGTGGACCTTGCGGTTGACGAGCACGGCGGCGGGGTGGGCCGCCAGCAGGTCGGTCAGCTCGTGATCGGGGAGGCGGGGGCTGCAGACGATCACCCCGTCCACCCTGTGACCGGCGAGGTTGCGCAGGGCGGCGCGTTCGCGAGCCTGGTCCTCGACGGCGTTGGCGAGGGCCACCGTGTAGCCGGCCGCCCAGGCGGCGTCCTCCGCCCCGCGGACGATCTCGGGGAAGAAGGGGTTCGTGATGTCCGGGACGACTATGCCTATGGTGCGCGTGCGGCCCTGAGTGAGTGAGCGCGCGAGCTGGTTCGGCTGGTACCCTAGATCGTCGATCGCCTTGCGGACGCGCTGGCGCGTCGCCTCGCTGACCCTGCCCGTGCCGTTCACGACGCGCGATACGGTCATGGTCGACACGCCGGCGGCCGCCGCGACATCGGCGTTCGTGACGGTCCTCGGCCTGGAACCCTCGCCGCGTCGTCCGGAGCGGACGGTCACCTTCCGCTCACACCCCGCTAGTAACGGCGAAGCCGCCGTCCACGGGCACCACGACGCCCGTTACGAAGCGACTGGCGTCAGAGCACAGCCATACGAGCGTGCCTACGAGCTCCTCGGGCTCGCCGAAGCGCCCCAGGGGTGTGTGGTCGATGATAGTGCGCCCCCGTGCCGTCAGCGAGCCGTCCTCCTCGAGCAGCAAGCGGCGGTTCTGGTTGCCGATGAAGAAGCCCGGCGCCATGGCGTTGACGCGCAGGCCGCCACCGTACTGGCGACCGAACTCCATGGCGAGCCAGCGCGTCAGGTTGTCGATGGCGGCCTTGGCCGCCGAGTAACCCACGACGCGCGTGATGGCGCGCAGCGCCGCCATGGAGGAGATGTTGACGATGCTGCCGTGGCCGCCCTTGGCGAGTTCCGCCCCGAACACTTGGATCGGCAGGACGGTGCCCATGTAGTTGAGGTCGATCACGCCGCGCATGGGCTCCTCGCCCAGGTCGAGGAAGCTGGCGCCGGGTGACAGGGTGGCGCCAGGCATGTTGCCACCAGCCGCGTTCACGAGGATGTCGACGCGCCCGAAGCGCTGCATGATCGCTTCGCGCGCGCGCTCGAGCGAGGGGCGGTCGAGGACGTCGGCCGGCGTCGCCAGCGCCGCGTACCCTTCGGAGACGAGGCCGGCGGCGAGTTCCTCCGCACGCTCCGCGTTCCTGCCGAGCACGGCGACCTTCGCGCCATGCGCCGCCAGGCCGCGCGCCATCTCGCCCCCCAGGACGCCTGTGGCGCCCGTGACGAGTGCCACGCGGCCCGTGAGGTCGAAGCGGCCGAAGGTGGCCGCGGGGGAGCCGCTCGCGGCGGGTTCGGCGCTAACGGGAGGGCTGCCGGCGGAGGCAGTCGCGGGGCCGTCGTTCATCGCAACCCCGCCGCGGACGCCGGGTCCAGGTAGAGCCGCGCGTGCCGCACGGTGCGCAAGATCGAGCCGGGGTGGTCCTCGCTGACCGGCCCGTAGAGGCAGGCCTGCACGGCGGGGACCTTACGCGCCTCCGGCACGATGCAAAGGACCTGCTTGGCGGCCAGCAGCGCAGGGATGGTGAGGGTGACGGCGTGGGTCGGCACCGAGGCTAGGGTGGGGAAGTGCCCCTCACCGACCTGTTGCTTGCGGCTCGCCTCGGCCAGCTCGATCACCTTCACCCAGTGCGGGTCGTCGAAGAACGCGTAAGGCGGGTCGTTGAACGCGAGGTGCCCGTTCTCGCCCCAGCCGAGCGCCACGATGTCAGCCGGGTGGGCGCGCAGCTGAGCCTCGTAGGCGCGGCAGTTCTCCTCGGCCCTGTCCTGATCGCCGGGAACCGGGTGGAACTCGCCGAGTGGTACGTGGTCCAGGAAGTGCTCGTGCAGGAAGCGTGGGAAGCTCGCCGTGTGGCCGGCCGGCAGGCCGAGGTACTCGTCCATGTGGAACGCCCGCACGCGTCGCCAGTCGATGCCGTCCAGCGCGCGCAGCGCGTGGAGGAAGGCCAGCTGCGAGTTGCCCGTCGCGAGGATGACGTTCGCCTCGCCGCGTTCGGCGATGGCGGCCGTGAGCGCCTCGCGGGCCGCGAGCGCCGCGGCCAACCCCATGGCCTCGGTGCTGCCGTAGACGGCGACCGGGAGGGAGTCGACCGTGAGTTCGCGTACTGGTACTGGTGCGCCTGGCATGCGGACATCCTTTCGCTCGCCGTCGGCCGTCCCGGTGTGGTCCCTACGACGGCCCGTGCCCGCGGAACCCGGCCCGGGCGAGTGTGTGAGCCGCCATCGCGACCCCTGTTCGACACGCTAGGTTACCGCTAACGCAAGCTGCTCGACTGGTGCCAAGGATAGGTAGGGGTGCCTGTGGCTGTCAAGATGGGCGACGCGTCGCCCTACCTCAGCGCGGCCACGTTGGCCGCCGTGACGGTCGGCGCGGCGTTACCCCAGCTCGTGCGTTCGTGGTTGATCACCGCCGCTACCTCGTCGTCCGTCAGCTGAGTCGCGAAGGCGGGCATGGCGGAGGCGTAGGTCACCCCGGCGATCGTAGAACCGTGTTTGCCGTGCAGCACCGTGCGGATGTGCTCACTGGGGTCGATGTCGGTAACGACGGGGTCGTGCGCGAGGGGCGGGAACACGCCCGGCAACCCCTGACCCTCGGATTGGTGGCATGCGGCGCACAGGTTGGCGTAGAGGGCGCCGCCCTGGGCGTTGGAGGCGCCCGTCGGCGCGCCGGCAGCTCCGCCGGCCACCGCGGGCGCCGGGCTTGTCTGAGCCGTGCTCGACCCGAACGTCGGAGTGGCCGCGAAGTCGGGCGACGGGTTCCAGTGCCTTACGCCGTAGAACACCCCGAAGGCGACGATGAACAGGACCAGCACCCAGGTCCAGGTGGGAACGGGTGCCGGCGTCTCAGCGCGCGAGGGCTCCCAGTGCTTCTCGGTGGCGCCGCCGTACGCGTTGACTAGGACGGATACCTTGCCGTCGAGCACGTCGCCTGGCGTCACGCCGTGGATTGCGATGCCGGGTCCGTTGCGCACCGTGAACGGCACGGTCCGCACGCCCTTGACGCCGACCGAGTCGAACGCCTCGACGCGCAATACGTGCTCGCCGTCCTCGAGTTGCGTGGAGTCGAGCTCGAAGGTGACGGGTGGTCGGAAGCTGACGATCGGGGTCTCGTCGGCGTCGAGGTAGACGTCGATACGGTTGAGGATCGCGGCGCTGCCAACTCCTTCGCTGGCAGCCGCCGGTGCTGCTCTCTCAGCGTCGTTCATAGCGGCCTCCGCATGTCGTCGCGCAGCACGCGGCGTTTGACGTGGTTGGCTCCCGCTTCGCCCGGGCGCACGAAGTACCTCACGGTCATGACCAGCACGAGCACGGTGATGGCGATGCCGACCGCCACGATCACGGTCTCGTACGCGCCGCTGCGCTCCAGCATGTGGTGACCGGCGGGCATCGCCGAGAAGCTCCGCTGGTGGTCAGGCTCCGCCAGCGTGCTCTGCTGGAGGGTGATGGCCAGCTCGAGCAGCGCCCTCACTGCAGGCCCCCGCGCACGGCCGCGACTTCCTCCGGCGTCACGAGCGTAGCCGCGTTACCCCAACTCGTGCGCTCATGGTTGATGACCGCAGCTACCTGCTCGTCGGAGAGCTGGGCCTGGGCCGGCATGGGGGAGGCGTAGGTCGTGCCGCCTATCTCGCCGCCCTGCTTGCCGGCGAGCACCACGGTGATGTGTTCCGTCGGGTCGTCAGCGGTCACCACCGGGTCGCCCGCCAAGGGAGGGAACGCACCGGGCAGCCCCTGGCCGTTGGCTTGGTGGCAGGCAGCGCACGTGCCCGTGTACGTCGACGCACCCAGGGACTCGTCCCAGGCGAGGACGGGCGCCGCCGCTGGCGCCGCGGTCTGGGCCGCCGTGTCCGCCACGGGTTGCGTCGGGGCCTGGGCCGCCGTGTCCGCGCCGGGAGGCGTCGCGGTCGCTGCGCCGAGCGGCGTCTGCTTGAGCGACAGTAGGTACGCCACCAGCGCCATACCGCGCGCGTTCGGAACGACCTGCGACCCGTTCTTCGGCGCGAAGGCCGCGGGGACCGGGACGACCGTCTGCCCGGCCGCCGCGACCGTGACCTCGTCGAAGAGCCAGGGGTAGGCGGGCATGACCGAGTCGGGCACTACCGAGCGCGGGTTGTAGAGGTGAATGTACTGCCAAACGTCTGACGCCTGGCGGGCGCCGACGTTCGTGAGGTCGGGCCCGGTGCGCTCGCTCCCGAGCACGGCGGGCGCGTACGGGACGAGCGGCCCGAGCGGTGTCACGTAAGCGTAATCACCAGCTGTCGCCGGCCGGCCCCACGCCTGGTCGACGGCCAGGGGGCGTACCTGCTGTGTGTGGCACGCCACGCACCCCTCGCTGACGTACACTCCGAGGCCCTCGCGCTGCAGGGTCGTGAGTGGTTCGGCGCCGGGCAGCGGCTCGGCGTTGTTCTGTACCCAGATGGCCGGCAGGATGCCGACGATGAGGGATAGGCCCACGAACCCGAAGAACGTAACCCCGAACAGCAGCCAGTGGTTCTTGTGAAAGTTCATCGCGTCGCCTCGGGTCCGGTGGGCGCCTGTCCCCCCTGCGCGGGGGCGCTGCTGGCGCGGCTCGCACTTCGTGGCCGCATGCTCCACATGTTGAAAGCGAAGATGACGTGGCTGAGGAACATCAACGTGCCGCCCACGGCGCGCCACAGCCAGAACGACGCCATGGCCTTGACAGACTCGATGAACGGGGAGCCGCTCATCCAACTGAGGCCCTGGACGGTACCGCCGATGGTCAGGGCGGCCGAGTAGAGCACGAGGCCGACGACCGCGAACCAGAAGTGCACGCCTACCCAGAACTGTGGCGGTTCGTGTCCTGTCAACCTGGGCAGGATGCCGTAGATGGCGCCCCAGATGAGCAGCACTACGAAGCCGTACATCGTCAGGTGCGAGTGCGCCACGGTGTAGTTCGTGAAGTGCCACACGGCTTGCAGGCTGCGGAGCGCCTCGAGCGAGCCTTGGGCGGAGAAGAGGAAGTAGGAGATGACGCCCGCGAGGATGAAGGGCAGGCTGTACGAGCGGGCGATGGCCCGCCCCTCGCCGCGCATGGTGAGGAGGAAGTTACCCGTGCCTGCCGCCAGCGTGATGATCATGCCCACGCTGAAGATGATCGCTACCGTCTGCAGCCACCACGGGGTCGGCGCGAAGATGAAGTGGTGCGCCCCGATCATCGTGTAGAAGACCATCTGTGTCCAGAACGCGAGCACGCCGAGCGAGTACGAGTAGATGGGTTTGTTCAGGAGCTTGGGTAGCACGTAATACGTCAGTCCGAGCACCATCGGCGTGAACCACATGCCGACGCCCATGTGCATGTAGTAGCCCTGGATGACCGTCTCGCTGATCGCCGTCTGCTGGTAGGTCGGGATGTACGCGATGATCACGAGCGGGATGGTCCAGAGGAACGCTCCCATGATGTACCAGTTGGAGATGTAGATCTCTTCGATCCCGCGGTCGGCGATGGTGCGTATGAGGTTGTAAGCGACGAGGATCACGCCGATGGCGAACACGGCCTGCACGGGCCAGATGTACTCGCGGTACTCCTGGGCGCCGTTGTTGATGCCGGCCATCAAGAGGATGTCGCCGACGAGGACCGAGACGTTGATGAGCCAGAGGCTCAGCCACGCGAGCGGGAACGACCAGAGTCGCCGCTGGCTCGTGCGCGGCACCACGTACAGGGCGGCGGCGATCATAGCGAGGGACGACCAGCCCCAGAAGACCGTGTTGGTGTGAACGGGCCTGAGGCGGCCGTAGGACAGCCACGCGACATGCTCGACATCGGGCGCGGCGAACTTGATGCTAAGGTAGAGCCCTATCAGGGTGCCCCAGATTAGCCACACGGTGGCCGACGACGCGTAGGAGAAGATCAAGCGCGTCCAGGCCGTGTCGGTATCGGCCACCGGCTGGACCTTGGACTTCTGCACAGTCAGGGAGCGTCTTGGGACGAGGACGGTTGGGTTGTCAGTCATGCTCTAGCGCCTCCACGCGCGCCAAACCGCGGCCGGTGCCCGCATACGAGTCTGACAGTTGATTCAACGCCCGTCGGCTCCCATCTGGCCGTGACGTGGGTCATAGCCGGTCGCTCGGCGCCGCAGTATGGGCAGCGGGTCGGGCAGCTCCCAGCGGGGAGGTGCGGCACGTGCGCCACACGGGCCGCCCGGAGACGCTGCCCCGGTAATATCCTTAGGCCACGTGGACCCCACTGCAGACAGCGCAGCGACGATCACGGCCACCTGGCGACCCGGGGTCATCGACCTCGGCCCCGGCCATCCGTCCACCGACCTGCTGCCCCTGGGACTGCTGCGTTCGGCGGCGCAGGGCGCCTTGGCCCGCGACCCCTCCATCCTCCAATACGGTGCCGAGCAGGGTCCCCTGCGGTTCAGGCACCAGCTCGCGGCCGCGCTCGAGGCCGAGACGGGCAGCGCCACCGACCCGGACGGGCTGTTCGTCACCGGGGGCGCGTCGCAGGCGCTCGACATCCTCTGCACCCTGTACACGCGGCCCGGCCAGACCGTGCTGGTGGCCGAACCGACCTACTTCCTCGCGCTCAAGCTGTTCGCCGACCGCGGCCTTCACGTCGTGCCCGTGGCGTGCGACGAGCGCGGCCCGCTGCCGGCCGCGCTCGAGGCGGCGCTCGCGTCGCATCGGCCTGCGCTCTTCTACCTCGTGCCGATCTTCGGCAACCCTACAGGCGTGACGCTGACGCCCGAGCGACGCGCGGCCGTCGTCGACCTCACCGCCGGCACCGGCACGCTCGTCGTAGCCGACGAGGTCTACCGGCTCCTCCAGTTTGGTGGCCTGCCGCCCGCGAGCCTGGCGGGCGAGGGGCACGAACACGTGGTCTCGCTCAACTCGTTCTCCAAGACGCTCGGGCCCGGCCTGCGGCTCGGTTGGTTCAGCGGCCCCGAAGCGATCATCGGCCGCGTACGCGCGAGCGGGTTCCTAAGGAGCGGTGGCGGCCTGAACCCGGTCGTCGCGGCGCTCGTGGGCGAGCTGCTCGCCGACGGACGGTTCTCCGACCACGTGCGACACCTGCGGCGGATGTACGAGGGGCGCGCAGGGGCGCTCGGGGCCGCGCTCCGCGAGCACGCCCCGGAGCTACTCTTCGAAGACCCTCGGGGCGGCTACTTCATCTGGGCCCGGCTACCGGGCGCCGGAGCTGAGCGGCTGCGCTCCCTCACGGGCGAGGCGGGCGCCGACTACGCGCCCGGCGCGGCGTTCTCCGTGGGTGGCGGCTTCTCGGACTACCTGCGGCTGTCGTTCAGCCATTACGCGCCGGAGGAGCTGGCAGAGGGCGCGCGCCGGCTGGGCGAGGGTGTGCGCGCGCTGTTGGCTGGGGATTGATCGCTGTTCGAGACGTTTGACCTGAGGCCGCCTCTCTCGAACGGCCGTACCGGCATGGGAGGTACTTCGCCGGGCTCCGAGAGTCCAAGCCGGTGATGCCGGTAGTGCCAGTTTCAGACTCCGAGGCCGGTCGTTGCTCTGCGTTCCGCATCATGCGCGGAGGGTGGAAGCCACCACGTCATTCGTACCAACTGACGACCTTGAGCCCCTGGACCCGCCCGAACTCGCGGGTGTTGCGGGTCACGAGCGTCGCGTTCGCCGCCAAGCAGGTACCGGCTATGAGGGTGTCGCGGGGCCCGATAACTTGACCGCTTGCCTCGAGTGCCGCCTGCACTCGGGCGGCGGCTTCCGCCTCCTCCCGTCCGAAAGGCAGGATCGTCACCGTTCGCAGGAGCGCGTCGATCCGCACTCGCCGAGCATCGCCGTTGGTCGACCGCAGGGTTCCGACTTCCAGCTCGTACACCACGGTGCTGGGTATGGCGACCTGGGAGCGTGGGACGCGCGCGAGATTGGCCAACACCATGCCACCCTCCTTGAGGAAGTGGATGACGGTGTTCGTATCAAGCGCGAACATCAGAAGGAGTCGCGCGGTAGGTCTTCGCCTTCGAAGGCCCGGATCTCCTCTATGGAGGGGAAGTCAGGCATCGAACCCGCGAGACGGATGACCTCGGGCGGCCACATGTCGGCGAGCCGCTCCTCGACGAGCCGCGCCATCCACTTGCTCTGAGAGATGCCTTCGGATTCCGCCGCCTCGCGCATGCGCTTCGCGAGGTCCGGCTCGAGGTAGATGGTTATCTGGCTCATCGAGGCCCCTCCCTGGGGCTGCCCAGTATAAGTGGACATATACGTGTTTGTCGCCTCTTCCTGCCCCTTGCCCGGTTGGGGTCGCTTCATGTCCTAGGCTAGGCCTCGGGAGGCGGAGCGTGGAGAGACCCGAGCCCAGTTGCTGTTGTCCGGCGCCTAGCCTCACGCCCGAAGGGGCGCAGGCTAGAGGAACGGCCTCCGGCATGGCCGACGCCACGGCTCAGGTCGCCGCCCCTTCAGTCGCCACCGTTCCGAACGGTTCGTGGGTAGACGCACCCGCGCACGACCGCCACGCGCACCGCCTCGTCCACATCCCCGCCACAACGTTCCTCATGGGCTCGGAAGGCGAGGGCTTCCCCGCCGACGGCGAAGGCCCGGTACGCGCGGTACGCCTCGCCGAGTACGCCATCGACAAGTACCCCGTCACCAACGCGGACTTCGCCGCCTTCGTCGCCGCGACCGGCTACGTGACCGAGGCCGAACGCTTCGGCTGGTCTTTCGTCTTCCAGCTCTTCCTGGCCGACCCGAAGGCTTACCGCTCGGTGCCTGCCGCCCCCTGGTGGCGCCAGGTGCACGGTGCGACGTGGTGCCGACCGGAAGGCCCCGGCAGTGGGGTGGACGAGCGGGCCGACCACCCCGTGGTCCACGTGTCGTGGAACGACGCGGTCGCCTACTGCGCCTGGGCCGGAGCGCGCCTGCCTACGGAGGCCGAGTGGGAGTGCGCGGCGCGCGGCGGCCTGGAAGGCAAACGCTACCCGTGGGGCGACACCTTGCGGCCCGGCTCCGAGCACCGCTGCAACATCTGGCAGGGCGAGTTCCCCGTACGCAACACGGGGGAGGACGGTTGGGTCGGCACGTCGCCGGTGGGCACGTACGCCCCCAACGGTCACGGCCTTCACGACGTCTCCGGCAACGTCTGGGAGTGGTGCGCCGACTGGTTCGGCGTCGCCAAGGGCTTGGGTGACGGCCGGGCGAGGGACGCCTGGGACGGCGCTCCACGAGACCGGCGGAACGCTCACGCGGATCCGCGCTCGGCCGCCCGTCACGACCTCGGACCGATCACGGACCCGCAGGGCCCCCGCCACGGCCCCGGCCGCGTCGTGAAGGGCGGCTCTTACCTCTGCCATGCCTCCTACTGCAACCGCTACCGCGTGGCCGCCCGCACCTTCAACACACCCGACAGCACGACCGGCCACATGGGGTTCCGGGTGGCAAGGTCGGTGGTCGGGCAGGACGCTAGACGCTCCGCGGAGCGCTAGGTCGCAAGTACCGAACGCCGTCGAGGGTGGCGCCTAACCCGACCAGGTCGACGGTCTCGGAGCCCAAGGGCACGCGCGCGTCGACAGGGATAACCGTCCAGGCCCACGCGCGCCGGCAGCGCCCACTGACGAGACGAGCCCGCCGCAGGACCTCACGGGTTCCCGGGTATACCCATACCCCCTAGACCGTAGGCCACGGCCGACGCGAGCATCAGTGCGCCCACCAAGTGGCTCACGCCGCTGGCGGAGCCGATCAGCGCTGCAGTGCCCGTCGCCAAGCCGAACGTGCATAGCACGACGGCGCCGGGCGGAACGCCCGCGCCGATGACGCCGGCCATGCAGAACGCGAAACCGACGAAGTTGACGAGCATGCCGTACTCCACCGCCGCGTCGCCGCGGCCGCTCTCGCTCACGCCGAGCACGGCGCCCGTGTTCGTGTCGACGCGCCACCAGCTCGCGGGGCCGTCGGTCGGCTCGAGCGTGGCGGGCGCCACGGCGGCGTAACCGGCGTGCAGGTCCGCCGCCAGGCTCGCGCGTGCGTCCGCCGACCAACCGGGCAGGGCCGTCTCCAGCCCCTCCGGGGCGGTGAGCACCAGCCAGGAGTCGGGAGAAGGCGCGGCCGCCATCCGGTCCGCCGCGTTGCCGTAGGGGAGGCAGTACTCGGCGGTCGCGTCGTCCAGGCACAGCTGCCGCACGAGGAGCGCCTCGGCGTTCGTGTCGGCCACCCCCTGGACCAGACGCTCCGCGCGCGCAGCGGCGGCGTCCGAGTAGGACGCCAGGTCCGCCTCGAGCAGGTCGAACGCCTGGTGCCGCGCCAGCCCCCGCTCGTCCCGCTCGAGCCACGTGTGGCGGAGGAAGACGTTGGTCTCCGCCTGGTAGAGGGTCGCCGGCTGCGCCTGCTGGCGCTCGAGCACCAGCGCCAGCAGCGCGCTCGGCGCGACGGCCTCCGGAGCGGCCGCCGGCTGCTCGTCGGAGCCCGAGGCGAGCGCCACGAGCCCGTCCCTGCCGGCCAGTAGCGCCCGCGCGACGAGGTCGGCCGCGAACGCGCGGCTCACACCGCCAGACGTCACAAGTACTTCCGTCTCACCCAACGCCCTGAGGCGCCAGGCGAGGCGCGCCTCGTCGTCCTGGCTGGGCCGCAGCTCGCCTGCCGCGCGCTTGGCGGCGCCGAGTGCGTCGAAGAGGTCGCGCTCGAGTACGACGTCGTCCGCCCCCGGGTGCTGCAGACGGAACTCCAGACGTAGCGCGCTCACTGCGTCATCGGCCGGCTCGGTACCGAACAGGGCGTCCATTGCCCCGAAGAGGGCGTCGGAGACCGCCCCGCCGAGCCACGGCGGCGAGAACGTGCTCGTCTCGCACGCCGGCGAGAACTCCAGGTCCGTGAAGCTCACGTCGCCCACGTTGATGGTCGGGAACCAGTGCTGCTCGCGCATGAGCGCCTCGGCCAAGGCCTCTGGGTCCGCGGCGATCTCGTCGGTCATGCCGCCCGCCAGGACCGTCACGGACAAGCGTCGGCCGAGGAGCTGCGAGGGGGGTAGCGGCTCCGTGGCTACCAGCGTCGTCTCGCTCAAGGCGTCGCCCACCACGCACTCGAGCACGACCGCGAGGCTCACCCGGTGGGTCAGCTCGGCGGGCAGCTCGGCCACGCCGAAGGCGCCCACGGTCTGCTCGGCGCTCGTCAACGCGCCACCGGGCTCGCTTTCCGGGAAGGTCGGGTCGAGGTCGACCCACCCGCCGGCCTCGTCCTGGTACTGCACCCACCAGTGCTCGGTCAACGCGTCAAGTAGGGCGCGTTCGTGAGAGGCGTCCGCAGCCGGGTCTGCCAGCGCACTCACCTTGGCGCTCAGCAGCGCGGTCTGCGCGGCCGTGCGATCGGCCATGGCGTCGGCCAGGGTCGCCGCGCGTTCTGCCACCAGCTCGGTCGCTTCCGAGACGAGGCTCTCGTCGACGCCGAAGCGCGCGACGAGCTCGGACGGCGAGGTCGGCGCTCCGAGGTCGTCCTGGGCCGTGCGCCGCCAATCGCGCTGCCGCACGCTCACCAGCACCTCGGCCGCCGCCTCGTCGCTCAGCCTGCCGCGCGCCAGCCGCGTGTCGTAGCCGAGCGCGTCGAGCAGGTCCTGGAGGAGCAACGCGCGATCCAAGCTGTTGCCCTCGCGGTCCATGAGCACGCCCCGCGCCCCGCGTAGGGCGCCCTGGTAGGGCACGAGCCGGGTGGCGTCGCGCACCCAGGCGAAGACACCCTCGGCCGTGAAGTCCGTCTGGTCGAGGGCGGAGAAGGTGTCGAAGGTGTCCTGCGGCAGTTCGCCGCGCGCGGTCGCCAGGGCGCTGAGCAGGCGGTCCGTCTCGGCGACGGACGGGGTCGGCCTCGTGGCGGCAAGCGCCGCGGCGCCCGGCAGCCCGACCGGGCCGGCGAGCAGCCCGACGCTCAGACAGGCCGTCAACGAGCGAGTCAGAAGTGTGCGCACTCTCCACCTCGTTACGCCGCCTGGAGGTTCCGCGCCATGCGCCGCGAGTGTCGAGGTGTCGCTGGCTCGCGGGCGTACGCGCCTTCGGGTCGGCGCTGCCAAGGTAGCAGACGGCGTGCGCGGCGCGCTGCGAGGTTTGCCCATGCGCATGAGCTCAGCCGGTGCCGACATCCATACTCGGCGGCGACTTGCGTAGCCGGAGCGCTAGGAGTTCAGCCGAACCGTGTACGCTCGCGCGAGCGGGCATCGACAGGTCCACGAGGCTGGGGATATGCCATGCCACATCGTCACCGGGCCGCCGAGAAAGCCCACGGCCCCAAGAGGAGCTACCCGATGAGCCAGTCGACCGTCAACCTCCCACCGTCGTCCACGTTCGAGCTGGCCGAGCTCGGCGCCTTCTACCGCCGTCACCTCGAGGAGGACGTGCTGCCGTTCTGGCTGGGCGAGCCGAGCGACCGCGTGCACGGCGGCGTGTTAACCTGCATCGACAACTACACGGGTAAGCGCGTCAGCGACGACAAGTTCGTGTGGTCCCAGGGGCGGTTCGCGTGGCTGATGGCACACGCGGCGCGCCTCGTTCGGGCCGGGCTCCTGACGGGCGACGCGGACGACCTGGCCGCGCGCGCCATCGAGACGGTCGAGTTCCTGCGCGCCAACGCCTTCCTCGAGGACGGCTCCGCCGCCTACCTGCTCACGGCCGACGGCCGCAAGAAGGAGTTCATCCCCGGCAAGGGCCACGACATCAGCTACTTCGCCGACTGCTTCATAGCGCTGGCCTTGAGCGAGACGGCGCGCGCCACGGGGAAGTGGCGCTACCTCGACGAGGCCGTGGCCGCGTACGAGCGCGTGGTGGCGCGCCTCGCCGCCGGCACGGCCCGCAGCGAGCCCTACCCGCTGCCCGCCGGCTGCCGCGCGCACGCCGAGCCGATGATCCTCCTCAACGTGGCGCAGGAGCTTGAGCTCGCGCTTAGACAGCGTGGCGACGCGCGCGCCGATGACATGGTCGCTCGTGCGCTCGCGCACATGGACGCGATCCTCGACACCTTCGTCCGTCCGGACGGCCTCGTGCAGGAAGTGCGGTGCGCCCAGGGCGGCGACGGCCTGTTGACCACCCACGTGACCCCGGGCCACGCCATCGAGTCCATGTGGTTCGTGATGGAGGAGGCGGCGAGGCACGGGCGGACGGCCGCGGTGGAGAGGGCCGCCCGCGTGCTGAGGCGCTCGTTCGAGGCCGGCTGGGACCCGGAGCACGGCGGCATCTTCCGCTACGTCGGCGGTGACGGCAGGCCGCCTACGGGTAAGGCGAACGGCCCCTTCGAGAAGCTGATCCTCGACACGTGGGACACGAAGATCTGGTGGCCGCACTCCGAGACGCTGTACGGCGCGCTCCTCGGCCACGTCCTGACCGGCGACGCCGAGCTCCGCGCCGTCCACGACCGCACGTTCGACTACGTCTTCAAGACGTTCCCGCACCCAGACGCGAGCGTGGGGGAGTGGGTCCAGATCCGCGACCGCAAGGGCGCGCCGCTCGACAAGGTGGTCGGCCTGCCCGTCAAGGACCCGTACCACTTGAACCGCAACCTGATGGTTCTCGTCGAACTCTTGCAGGGTGGGGTCGAGGCGCGCGTCTCGGGCGCGTAGGCGGGCGCCCGCGTCAAGCCTTGACCACCCTCCCGACGCGTGCTAGCCTCCTACCACTAGCAATTCGCGTTATCGCTAACGCAACCGGCGAGAGTGACGAAATGGCACGGCGCCGGGCCAAAGAGGGCGATCTCCTGGGCAGAACCCCTCGGAACGAGGGTGTCCCTCCGCAAACGGAGGGAGCGCTTCGGATGGCGCGCAGCTAGAGACCGGAAGGAGTTCAAATGACCAACAGCTTCACGTCGAGCACTCATAGGCGCGCGGGGTGGAAGCGGCCGCTGCTTCTCGTCCTGGCCGCCCTCATCTGGGGGATCGCGTCGGCCCAGACGTACCACGAGGCCCCCGCCTTGGCGGAACTCGTGGCCGCAGGGCAGCTCCCGCCCGTCGAAGAGCGCCTGCCCAAGAACCCGCTCGTCGTCAACGTCGTCGACGAGATCGGCACGTACGGCGGGGTCCTGCGCCGCGCCTTCACCGGCCCGGCCGACTCCAACAACTATGTGCGCGTCGTCTACGACAGCCTCGTCCGCTTCAGCACCGACGGCTCCGAGATCGTCCCGCACATCGTCGAGTCGTGGGAAGCCTCGGACGACTTCCATAGCTGGACCCTCCACCTGCGCGACGGCGCCCACTGGTCGGACGGCGCGCCGTTCAACGCCAGCGCCCTCACGTTCTGGTACACGCGCGTCATCCTCAACAAGGACCTGACCCCGAGCGTGCCCGCCTGGTTCGCCAACCGCGACGGCACGGCCGCCAAGCTCGAGGCCGTCGACGACTACACGGTCCGCATCACGTTCGACTTCCCGAACACGCTGTTCCTCACGGAGCTCACGTTCCGCGACGGCGGCGACAGGACCCTGGCCGCGTTCCTCCCAGGCCACTACCTGCAGCAGTTCCACCCCGACTTCCAGACCGCCGAAGAGCTCGATGCCAAGGTCAAGGCCGCCGGCCTCTCGACCTGGACCGACCTGTTCATGACGAAGGCCATGCCGACCGAGAACCCCGAGCGTCCGACCATGGCCGCCTGGGTGCCCTACAACTCGACGGTCTCCGATCAGGTCTTCACGCTGCGCCGCAACCCGTACTACATCGGCGTCGACCCGGCCGGTAACCAGCTCCCGTACATCGACGAAGTGCAGTTCCGCTACTTCGCCGACGTGCAGGCCCTGAACTTCGCGGCCGTCGCGGGCGAGCTCGACTTCCAGGCCCGCCACATCCAGATGCCCAACTACCCCGTGCTGGTCGAGAACTCCGACCGCTCCAACTACCGCGTCATGCTGTGGCCGAGCTTCGGTGGCGCAGACGCCGCCGTCTGGTTCAACCAGGAGTACGAGATCGATCCGGAACTCGGAAGCATCCTCGCCAACCACGACTTCCGCGTGGCCCTCTCGTACGCCACCAACCGCGACGAGATCCGCGAATCCGCGTTCCTCGGCCTCGGCGACATCCGTCAGAACGTCCCGGCGCCGTGGCATCCGTACTACCCGGGCGACGAGTACGCCCAGAAGTACACGGAGTACAACCCTGACCTCGCCAACCAGATGCTAGATGCCATCGGCCTCACGAAGGACGCCAACGGCAACCGCCTCATGCCGAGCGGCAAGCCGCTGCGCGTGGAGCTCTCCGTCGTGCCGGCGTTCGGCCCGTGGCCGGACGTGGCGCAGCTCGTGGCCGCCGACTGGGCCGCGGTAGGCGTTCCGACCGACGTGCAGGTGCGCGAGCGCAACGCCCACTTCACCATGCGCGACGCCAACGAGCTCCAGGTCGAGATCTGGAACGAGGACACCACGGCGTTCCCCTTCACGGGCAACCCCAAGATCGACCCGCGTAGCAACCCGGCGACCATCTTCGCCGTCGAGTCGCGCCGCTGGTACGAGTCCGGCGGCACCGCCGGCAGGGAGCCCGCTCCGGGCATCGCCCGCATCGTCGACATCATCGAAGAGGCCAAGACCGTCGGTGTCGAGCAGCAGATCGAGCTGGCGAAGGAGCTCTTCCGCCACGCCGTCGACGAGCTGTACGGCTTCGGCCTCGTCGGCCTCACGCCGATGGTCCAGGGCGTCGTCGTCGTCAACGACGACCTCATGAACGTCCCGGCCGTCGTCGCGAACGACTGGCCGCTCCGCACTCCGGGCGACTCCCGCCCCGAGCAGTTCTTCTACAAGACGAACTGATCGATTATCCCGGTCGGGCGCCCCTTACGACGGGCGCCCGACCGGCCCAGCTTTGGCACCCCGCCCGCCTTTGGGGCATGATGGTCAGCGAACAGTGACCGACCTGGGGGTGCGACGACCAAGGCTCCGTCGACCGGAGCTACACCGAACAAGGCGCTGCCGAACGAAGCACTGCCGAAGTAACGAGCACGGACCGCTTAGGAGAGCGTCTCTTGCATTGGTTCATCATCAAGCGACTACTGCTGCTCCCGTTCCTGCTCCTGATCTTCTCGATCGTCTCTTTCGCGCTCATCCAGGCCCCGCCCGGCGATTTCCTCACGAGCTACGTCGCCGAGCTGGCGGCCGGCGGCACGTCCATCGACCAGGCCGAGATAGAGGCGCTCCGCACGCGCTACGGCCTCGATCAACCCATATACGTCCAGTACGGCAGGTGGGTGGGCAACCTGCTTCGTGGCGACCTCGGCGTCTCCCTCGAATGGCGGAGGCCGAACAGCGAGCTCATCGGTGAGCGCCTGGTGCTCACCCTCATCCTCACCACGTTCTCGCTCCTGTTCACCTGGGCAGTGGCCATCCCCATAGGTATCTTCTCTGCGACACGCCAGTATTCTCTGCTCGACTACGTGTTCACGATCCTCAACTACATCGGGTTGGCCACGCCCAACTTCATGCTCGCCCTCGTGTTGATGTGGGTGGCGTTCGACAAGTTCGGGGTCACGGTCACCGGCCTCTTCTCACCCCAGTACCTCGACGCCGCCTGGTCGTGGGCGCGCGTCGGCGACCTGCTCAGCCACATCTGGTTGCCGATGATCGTCCTCGGCGTGGCGGGCACGGCCCAGATCGCCCGCGTCGTGCGCGCCAACCTGCTCGACGAGCTCAGCAAGCCGTACACGGAGATGGCGCGCGCCAAGGGCCTGCCCGAGTGGCGCCTCGTCATCAAGTACCCCACGCGCGTCGCGATCGCGCCGGTCGTCAGCACCCTCGGCTGGTACTTCCCGCAGCTCCTGTCGGGCGGCCTCGTGGTCTCCGTCGTGATGAGCCTGCCGACCATCGGCCCGCTGCTCCTGCGCGCGCTCGTCGGCCAGGACATGTACCTCGCCGGCACCATCATCCTCATCTTCTGCATGCTCGCCGTCCTCGGCGCGCTCGTCTCAGACATCCTCCTCGTGGTCCTCGACCCGCGCATCAAGCTGGAGAGCGCATGAGCGACGTCGCGCTGCCCGTCGCCGACCGGGCCAAGGAGCCCTCGGTCTACGTCACCCCGGCCTGGAAGCTCACGTGGCTGCGCTTCACGAAGCACAAGCTCGGCGTCGTGTGCCTCTGGATCGTCGTGCTCATCACGCTGATGGCCCTCATGCCCGAGTTCTTCAGCGCGGCCGACCCCAACGTGACGAGCGCGCGGCTCGCCTACATCCCGCCGCAGCCCGTGCGGATCATCCGCGACGGCCACCTCGTCAGGCCGTTCGTCTACGGCGTGGAGGGGCAGCGCAACCAGCGCACGCTGAAGATGGAGTGGGTGCAGGACACCGACGTCGTCCTGCCCTTGCGCCTGTTCCCGCGCGGCTACGCCTACAGGCTGTTCGGCGTCATCCCGACGGACAGGCACCTCTTCGGCTTCGGCACGGCCGAGCAACCGGTGACGGCCAACATCCTCGGCACGGACCGCCTGGGCCGCGACCAGTGGTCGCGCCTCATGTACGGCACGCGCATCTCGCTCTCCATCGGCCTCGTCGCCGTGCTGATCAGCACCGTCCTCGGCATCGTGCTCGGCGGGATCTCCGGCTACTTCGGCGGCTGGGTCGACAACCTCATCCAGCGCCTCATCGACCTGCTCCAGGCCATCCCCGCCATCCCCGTGTGGCTGGCGCTCTCCGCCGCGCTGCCGCGGACGTGGCCCGTCACGTGGGTCTACTTCGCCATCACGGTCATCCTCGCCCTGCTCGGCTGGACGCGCCTGGCGCGCGAGGTGCGCGGCCGGTTCCTCAGCCTGCGCGAGGAGGACTTCGTCACGGCCGCCCGGCTCGTCGGCGCCAGCCAGGGCCGCATCATCTTCTCGCACATGGTGCCGTCGTTCGCTAGCCACATCATCGCCGCCGTCACCCTGGCCGTGCCGCTGATGATCCTGAACGAGACGTTCCTGAGCTTCCTCGGCCTCGGCATGCGCCCGCCCGCCATCAGCTGGGGCGTCATGCTGCAGGAGGCGCAGAACCTCCAATCGGTCGTGAACGCCCCGTGGCTGCTCATCCCCGGCGTGTTCGTGATCATCACCGTCCTCGCCCTCAACATCCTAGGAGACGGCTTACGCGATGCCGCAGACCCCTACAGCCACTGAGGCCACGCGCAAGGGCGCCGACAGGCGGCCACTGCTCTCCGTCCGCGGCCTGAAGACGTACTTCGAGCTCGACGAGGGCACGGTGCGCGCCGTCGACGGCGTTAGCTTCGACGTCATGCCCGGCGAGGTCCTCGGCATCGTGGGGGAGAGCGGCTGCGGCAAGAGCATCACCATGAAGTCGATCCTGAGGCTCGTCGCCAAGCCCGGCCGCATCGTCGGCGGCGAGATCCTCTACCGCCCCGACCCGGTGGGCCGAGCGGGCGGAGGCGGCGCTGAGATCGACCTGACCAAGCTCCGCAAGGACGGCCGCCGCATGCGCAACATCCGCGGGGGTGAGATCGCCCTCATCCCGCAGGAGCCGATGGCGTCGTTCAGCCCGCTGCACACCATCGGCGAGCAGATCATCGAGGCCATCCGGCTGCACCAGGACGTCTCCAAGAAGGAGGCGCGCGCCATGGCCATCGAGAGGTTGCGCGAGGTCGGCGTGCCGAGCCCCGAGCAGCGCGTCGGCGCCTACTCCTGGCAGCTCTCCGGCGGGCTGCGGCAGCGCGCCATCATCGCCATGGCACTGTCCTGCCACCCGAAGCTGCTCGTGGCCGACGAGCCGACGACGGCCATCGACGTCACCACCCAGGCGCAGGTGCTGGCGCTCCTCCGCGAGCTGCAAGCCGAGCACGGCTCCTCCATCATCTTCATCACCCACGACCTGGGCGTGATAGCGCAGGTCGCCGATCGCGTCGTCGTCATGTACCTGGGGCGCGTCATGGAGCGCGGCCCCGTCGACGACATCTTCCACGCCCCGAAGCACCCGTACACGAAGGCGCTCCTGCGCTCCGTGCCGAACATGGATACGGAGCCGCGCGTGGCCCTGCCGACCGTCGAGGGCTCCATCCCGCACCCGCTGCACAAGCCGACCGGCTGCCCGTTCCACCCGCGCTGCCCGGACGCCATCCCCGGCCTCTGCGACGTCAAGGTTCCCGCGCTGCGGCCCGTCGACTCCGATCAGCCCGTCGCCTGCTTCCTCTACCACCGGGAGGTCGAGGGTGAGTGAGGCGGGTGCCGTGACCACGCACCAGGCCGCTACCGAAGCGGCCACGCCCGTCCGTGCGGGCGAGCGGACACGCGCCGTCGCACATGCGCTCCCCCCGGAGCGCCTGCTCGACGTCCGCCACCTCAAGAAGTACTTCCCCATCAAGGGCGGGTTCTTCGGCAGCACTGTCGGCGCCGTGAAGGCCGTGGACGACGTGAACCTCCACGTCGACACTGGCGAGATCCTCAGCCTCGTCGGTGAGAGCGGCTGCGGCAAGACGACCACGTCGCGCTGCGTGTTGCGGGCCGTCAACCCCACGTCGGGCGAGATCCTCTTCCGGATCGGCGACGACGAGGTCATCGACGTCGCCAAGCTGAGCGACCGCGAGCTGCGCCCCCTGTGGCGCAACATGCAGATGATCTTCCAGGACCCGTTCGGGTCGCTCAACCCGCGCAAGAACCTCTTCGACATCATCGGCGAGCCCCTGCTCGTCAACGGCGTGAAGAGCCGCCAGGAACGCATGGACCGGGTGGCTGAGCTGCTCGGCCTCGTGGGCTTGAGGCCCGAGTACATGCACCGCTACCCGCACGCGTTCAGCGGCGGGCAGCGCCAGCGCGTCGTGATCGCCCGTGCACTCGCGCTCAACCCCAAGCTCGTCGTGGCCGACGAGGCCGTCTCCGCCCTCGACGTCTCCGTGCAGGCGCAGATCCTCAACCTCCTCCTGGAGTTGCAGGAGCGGCTCGGGCTCTCGTACCTGTTCGTGGCGCACGACCTCAGCATCGTCAAGCACATCAGCCACCGCGTGGCCGTCATGTACGTCGGCAAGATCGTCGAGACGGCGCCTACGGACCCCCTGTTCCACGCGCCGCTCCACCCGTACACGTCGGCCCTCATGGCGGCCGTGCCGCAGGCCGACCCGCGCCGGCGCAGCGAGATGATCCGGCTCGAGGGCGAGGTAGCCAACCCCGCCAAGCCCCCGAGCGGCTGCTACTTCCACCCGCGCTGCCCGTTCGCGACGGCGCAGTGCAAGGCCGAGACGCCGCTGCTGCGCGAGGTGCGGCCCGGGCACTTCGTCGCGTGCCACCGCGCGGAGGAGCTCGACCTGCCGGGCGTGGAGCGGGGCACCCCGAGCCTCGGCACCTCGCGGGCCGAGGGTTGACGACGACCGGCCACGAGGACGCGTCGCCCGGCGCACGCAGCGCGGCGCCGTTGGCTGGCGGGGCTCGGTGGCCGACGGACGAGCATGGGCAGCTGTCCGCCGGGCCAGAGCGAGCGCATGACGAGCACGGTCGCCCGCCGAACGTGGTCGTCATCATGGCCGACCAACTGAAGGCGACGGCCAGCCGCCTCTACTCGCCCACGGGCACGGCCACGCCGGCCCTCGCGCGGCTGGCGGCCGAGGGCGTGCTGTACGAGAACGCCGTCACGCCCCATCCGCTGTGCGTGCCTGCGCGCGTGTCGCTCTGGACCGGCCAGTACCCGCACACGCACGGCTCGCGCGACAACCAGACGCCCATGCCCGCCGGGGCCGCCCACGCGTTCAAGGTGTGGCGCGAGGCCGGTTTCGCCACCGCGCTGATCGGCAAGGACCACTGCTTCGAGGCGCCAGAGGACCAGGCGCTCTTCGACGTGTGGTGCGAGATCGGCCACGAGGGCCTCCCCGCCGCGCGGCCCGCGCGCGGCATGCCCTGGTTCCGCCCCGAAGAGGGCGTGCGGGCCGCGCACGCGGTGCGGCGCGCCATGCCGCGCCAGGCGCCCGCCGTGGCGTACGCGCTCACCGACTACCCGCTCGAGGACTACTCGACGGGCCTGGTTGCCGGCCAGACCGCCCGTTACCTCGAGGAGCGCGCCGCCAACCCGGACGAGCCGTTCGCCCTGTGGGTGTCGTTCCCCGACCCGCACACGCCGTACGAGGCGCCGCGCACCTACTTCGAGGCGGCCGCGGCGGAGGGGGCCGAGCTGCCGCCAGCCGAGCCGCCCGACATGTCGGGGGCGCCGGAGCGCACGCGCGTCCTGCGCCGGCTCCTCGACGTGTCCGGTGTGCCCAGGGTCGACCAGGAGCGGCTGCTCCTCACGTACCGGGCCATGACGCGCTTCGTGGATGACGGGGTCGGCACCGTCCTGGACGCGCTCGAGCGGACCGGCCTGCGCGAGCGCACCATCGTCGTGTTCCTCTCGGACCACGGCGACTTCGCGCTCGAGCACGGCATGGCGCGCAAGGGCGGCGCGTTCTACGACTGCCTGACGCGCGTGCCGCTCGTGGTGTCGTGGCGCGGCACCTGCCCGGCCGGCGTGGTCGACGGCTCCATGGCGAACCTCGTAGACGTCGTGCCGACGCTCCTGACGCTGCAAGGCCTGCCCGTGCCGCCGGGCATGCAGGGCGCGCCCCTGCCCACCCTCACGGACGCCGCGCCACGCGCCGCCGCCTTCTCCGAGTACGGCGCCGGTGGGCCGGCCTTCACCCTCGCGGACCTCGAGGCGGTGGGGAGGACCGTCGGCACTACCCACGGCCTGGAGGCCGTGCGCGCGAGCCTCGAGCGGCGCGAGGCGGAGGGAGCGCGGCGCATGGTCCGCACCGCGCGGTGGAAGTACGTCACCGACCCGTTGGGCGATCTGGACGAGCTCTACGACCTCGTCGCCGACCCGCTGGAGCACCGCAACCTGGCGGGCGGCCTCGCTCGCGACCCGGCGGATGGCCTCGGCCCCGGTCTCAGCGTGGGACCCGTGATCGACGAGCTGCGATCACTCCTCGCAGGGTGGGAAACGGCTCCATGACGCCCGCGTTCAGCTGGCGCAGGAAGGACGGCAAGCCATGAACTACGTCTTCAAGACCTCCAACCCCAAGCGCTACCGCTTCCCGACCCACACCAACCTCCTGGTGATGGACCGGGCCGAGGCGACCACGAGCGAGAGCTTCATCAGCGTGATGGAGCCGGGTGAGGCGCCGCCGCTCCACAAACACGACGACACGGAGCAGGTCTTCTACGTCCTGGAGGGCGAGGGCCGCCTCGAGATCGGGCCGGAGGCGCGCTTCGTGGCCGACCTGGTGCCGGGCGACCTGGTGCGCATCCCGCCGAGCACGCTCCACCGCGTGCATTGCACCTCTAGCGTGCCGCTCGCCTACCTCGTCGTCGACTGCTTCCCCGGCGGCCGGCCCACCGTCGAGCCGACGTGGGACTCGCACGTCGCGACGGTGTGCCACGAGAACGGCTGGGACATGGCCGAAGTAGTGGAGGGCTGAGCCGCCTGACCCACGAGGCAGACGCTCCACGCGCGTGAGCATCGCAGAGGCAGCCTCACCCATCACCCCGAAGACCGTCGTCGGCACGTGGTTGCCGCTGGCGCTGAGCTGGATCATCATGACGTCCGAGCTCGTCATAGCTGCCGCGTTCGTGGCGCGCATGGCGAGCCCGGAGCTCAACCTGGCGGCCTGGGGGATCGTGTTCGCGATCTCGGTGACCATCCAGGCGACCGCTCAGACGCTCCTCCCGACCGGCGCCGCCCTCGCCTCGGACGCGGCCGCGTACGCGCGCCTGCGCAAGTACGCCATGCGCCTGCTCCTCGCGCTCACGGGCGTGCAGCTCCTGGTCGCCGTCACGCCGCTCTACCACGTCGTCATGCGCGGCATCGGGGCGCAGCAGGAGATCGTCGACATCGCCCGCCTCGGCGTGCTCCTGATGGTGCCGTACGCCTTCGGCACCGGCTTCAGGCGCTTCCAGCAGGGCGTGCTCATCCGTTACGGCGACGCGCGCGTCGTCGTGTGGGGCTCCATCCTGCGGATCTTGTGCCTGACGCTGGTCCTCACCGTCTCGGCTCTGACCGGCACCGTGTCCGGCGTCGTCGCGGCCTCGGCCGCCGTCATCGTCGGGGTGCTGGTCGAGGCGCTGTTCACGCAGGTCAAGGTCGTGCCCGTCCTGGCCGGCCCGTTGCAGCGCCAGGCCGTGGGCGCCGCCATGACGTTCGGGCGCTTCGCGCGGTTCGTCTGGCCGCTGATGGTCATGACGGTCCTCACCATGCTCGTGCAGTCGTTCGTGTCCGTCGCGCTCGCGCGCCTGCCCCTCTCGCTGGAGTCGCTCGCCGTGTGGCCCGTCCTCTGGGGCTTCCTGATGCTGTGGCAGAGCCCCGGCATGGCGTTCACCGAGGTCGTCATCAGCCTCGTCCGACGGCCTGGCGCGACCGCCCTGTTGCGGCGCTTCGCGCTCTGGTCGGCCGCGGCGTTCACGCTGACGCTGCTGGCCGTGGCCGCGACGCCCCTTGCACGCGTCTGGTTCATGACCGTCTCCGGCCTCCAGCCGGAGCTGGCGGAGCTGGCGGGCCATGCGCTCTGGTTCGGCGCGCTCCTGCCGGGGCTGCGCATCCTCATCAGCTGGTTCCAGGGGGTCATCATGTACAGCGAGCAGACGCGCTCCATCATGGAGTCCATCCTCATCTTCCTCGCCGTGGGCGTCGCCGGGCTGTACCTCGGCGGCACCTTCACCCGGGTGGCCGGCATCTACGTCGGCATCGTGGCGTTCTCGCTCGCGTTCGTCGCCCAGGCGGTCTGGCTTCGGCACCGCAGCCGGCCGCTCCTGCGCGCCGGGTTGCGGCGGGGTGTCGCCCGATGACACGCGAGCTTCCCGAGTTCCCGCCACTGGGCGCCGGGCCAGAACGGAGCCCAGCCAGATGACGCCCAAGCGCCCCAACCTCCTCCTCGTCATAACGGACCAGCAGCGCGCCGACACGGTGATGCCCGGCGGCCCCTGCCTCACGCCCAACCTCCAACGCCTGGCGGCCGAGGGCGCGCGCTTCGAGCGCTGCTACGCCGCGAACCCCATCTGCTCGCCCTCGCGCGCGAGCCTCTTCACCGGCCACCTGCCCCACAGCCACGGGGTGACGGACGTGACCCACGCCGTGCCGGCGCCGGAGGCGGAGCTGCGCCCCGGCATGCCGTTCTGGTCGCGCGAGCTGGCGCGCGCCGGGTATCGCACCGGTTACTTCGGCAAGTGGCACGTGGAGCGCACCGAGCGCCTCGAGGAGTACGGCTTCCAGGAGTACGAGACGGAGCTGCGGCTCGTCGGGGTGCAGGAGCACCGCGGCGAGCTCGCGCGCTCCCTCAGGGTCTCGCAGCCGGGCTACCGCGACCTCCTCGTGGCCGGCGTCACGGAGGCGCGCGCCGACCAGACGCGCGAGCACGCGCTCGTAAGCAGGGGGGTCGAGTTCATCGAGCGCGCCACGCCGGGCGAGCCGTGGGCGCTCGTCTTGAGCACCGAGGCGCCGCACGACCCGTACATCGCGCCGCGCGAGTACTTCGAACGTTACGACCCGGCCGCCATCCCCGAGCCGCCGAGCTTCGCCGACCCCATGACGGACAAGCCCGCCATCTACCGCAGCATCCGCGAGGCGTGGCAGGGTCTCGCGTGGGACGACTTCGCCTTCGCGACCGCTTGCTACCGCGCGCTATGCAGCATGCTCGACGACCAGGTCGGTCGCCTCCTCGCCGCGCTCGATGCCACGGGCCAGGCCGACGACACGCTCGTCGTCTTCACGTCCGACCACGGCGACTACTTGGGCGCCCACGGCCTGCTCTTCAAGGGCGTGCCCGCCTTCGAGGAGGCGTACCGCGTGCCGCTCGTCATGCGCGGGCCGGGGGTCGCGGCCGGCGTGAGCGTCTCCGGCCCCGTCAGCCTCCTCGACCTACCGCGCACGCTCGTGCGGCTGCTCCTCGGTGAGGAGTTCGACTGTCAGGGTGGGGAGTTGACGGGGTGGCTGACGGGGGAGGGGGTCCCGGCTAGCGCCGCTCCGGGTGCTACTGCGAGTGCCCCTGCGGTCCTCGCTTCGGGCGCTGGCGCCGGCGCCCCCGGCGAGGCCTTCGCCGAGTTCCACGGCCAGCGCTTCCGTTACACGCAGCGCGTCCTATGGCGCGGCGACTGGAAGTACGTCATGAACGGCTTCGACCAGGACGAGCTCTACGATCTGGCTAATGACCCTCACGAACTGCGCAACCTGGCCGGCGATCCTTCGAAACGGCCCGTGCTGGAGGACATGGCGCGGCGCATGTGGCGCTGGGTCAAGGACACCGGCGACGAGACCCTGGCCGAGGCGCACTACGGCATGTTCAGGTTCCTGCCGGTGGGGCCGGACGCAGGATAGCCAAGCCGGCTGGAAGATAGCCAAGTCGGCTAGAACATGTACAAGACCTCGGCTGTCTTGTATCATATCGGCGTGAAGGCGATCGATGTCAGCACAGCCCGCGCCAGCCTAGCGGAAGTTCTGGACGCCTCCCGCGAGGGAGACGTGGTGATCGAGCGGTATGGCAAGCCTGCCGGTGTCCTCATCAGCCCCGAGCGGCATAAGCAGTTCCTGGCTGCTCTGGAGGAGTTAGACGATGTCATGGCGTTCGACGAGGCCATGGCGGAGGAGGGCCCGAACATACCCTGGGACGAGGTCAAGGCCGAACTCGGCTGGACCTGATGTACCGTCTGGAGTTGAAGGCGGCGGCCGTGCGTGCGTTGCGAAAGCTGGACTCCGGCACGGCCGAGCGGGTACGGGGGGCCATGGCGCTCCTAGGTGTCGAGCCGCGCCCTCCCGCCTCCCGG
>CAUJFI010000069.1 GCA_963170125.1 Deinococcota bacterium
CAGGCGGGTCTCGCGCTCGTAGCTGCCGACCGCCATGGGCGCACCGTCGGCGAACCACGTGAACGGCGCGCGGCCGCGTTCGACGCGCGCCAGGACGCCGCCCGCCAAGGGGACTACGGCGGCCCCGTCTGGCGGGAAGACGAGCTTAGGAGCGTCGTCGACCGCGACCAGCCGCGCCCCGAACTGCCGCAGGGGCGGTGGTAGCTCGCCGTTAGACGCCACGACGAGCGTCCCGGGAGGGGCAGGCGGCAGCGGCTGCGACTTCGTTCCCAGGCGCGCGAAGACCTCGAACAGCACGGGCGTGGCCACGTCCGCCCCCGTGATGGCCGGCACCGGCGTGCCGTCCGCGCGGCCCACCCACACGCCGACGACGTGCGCGCCGTCGAAGCCGAGGGCGAGGGCGTCCCGGTGCCCACTCGACGTGCCCGTCTTGATGGCCAACTGCCAATCGGGCAGGGGCGCGGCCCGGCGTATGCCCGCCAGGATGTCGGCCACCTGCCAGGCGGCCTGCGGCGTGAGTAGCCGCGCGGCCGCCCCTGGTGCTGCGGCGACCGCGATGGCACCGGGCACCTGAGGCCCCGGGTCGGTCGTGGCGAGGGAACCCGCGGTCCGCGGCATCACACTGGGCGTGGCGTGGAGCGCCACCGCCTCGCCGCCACGCGCGATCGTGGCGTAGAGCTGCACCAGACCCTGCAGGCTGACGCCGATGCCGCCGAGGGTGATGGCCAGGCCGGGCGTGCCCCCGGGCACGACCGCCTCTATGCCCGCCTGGCGCAGCGCCGCCAGCACGCGCGCCGGGCCCAACGCCTCGGCCAGCGCCACCACCGGGAGGTTCAGCGAGGCTCGCAGCGCCTCGCGGGCACTGACCGGCCCCCGGAAGGTGCCGTCGAAGTTCTGCGGCGCGTAGCCGCCGTAGTCCTCCGGCCGGTCGTCGAGGAGCGTCTCGGGGTGCAAGATCCCGTCCGAGAACGCCAGCCCGTACACGAGCGGCTTGAGGGTGGAGCCGGGCGAGCGCAGCGCCTGCGTCATGTCCACGAAGCCGCGGCGCTCCTCGCTCGTGTAGTCGGCCGAGCCGACACTGGCGAGGATGGCCCCGCTGTCGGGGTCGGCGACGAGCAGCGCGAGCGTCGCCTGCGCCGGCAGGTCGCGCAGCGCCGTGACGGCGACCTCCTCGAGCGCGGCTTGCAGGTCGGCGTCCAGCGTCGTCAGGTGCACCTGCTCGTCGGGCCGGGCGGCGCGCAGCCGGTCCGCCAGGTGCGGGGCGAGGGTCGGGAACGGCCGGCGCGCCGTCGGAAGCGCCTCACGAGCCGCCGCCGCGGCAGCCTCCTGTGAGACGATGCCGAGCGTGGCGACCCGCGCCAGCACCCGGTCGCGCGCCGCCGCGGCGGCATCCGGGTGTTCGTCCGGCGCGCGGAGGCCGGGCGCCTGCGGCAGCGCTATCAGCAGCGCCGCCTGGGCCTCCGTCAGGCGCTCGGGCTCCTTCCCGAACCAGGCGAGGCTGCCGGCGCGCACGCCCTCCAGGTTGCCTCCCATCGGCGCCAACTGCAGGTAGAGGGCGAGGATCTGGTCCTTGGACAACACCCGCTCCAGCGCCAGCGCCACGCGCACCTGTCGCAGCTTGCCGCCCCACGAGCCTGTGGCGCCGTCCTCGAGCAGGCGCGCGACCTGCATCGTTAGGGTCGAGCCGCCAGAGACCACGTGCCCGTAAAGCACGATCTGGACGGCGGCGCGCGCCGCGGAGCGCAGGTCCACCCCGTGGTGCTGGTAGAAGCGGCGGTCCTCGTAGCCGACCAGCATGGCCAGGTAGCGCTGGTCCACTTGCTCAGGCGCCACCCCCAGCCGCCACCGCCCGTCGGCGACGGTGAAGGCGCGCAGCAGCCTGCCGTCGCGCGCCAGCACCTCGACGGAGGTGGGGACCGGCAACGGCGGCAGGTCGGTGGTCGCCACCCACCTGTCGAAGGCGAGCCAGCCGCCGAGGGCGAGCCCCAGCGCGGCCAGTGCCGCGAAGCCGAGGCGCGCCCGCGGGCTCACGGTCGGATCGTCACGACGTCCGTGGCGCTGAGCGCGTAGTTGCCCGGCCGGTACATGTCCTCGACCTTCGCGGCCGGGTAGCTGAACGTGCCGGGCGAGACGGCGCGCATGACGTACGCGAGCCGTAGCGGGGCGTCGGACGTCCACGTCCCCACCGCCAGGAAGCGCTCGGAACGCGCCTCGGTCATGTCGGTGGCGAACGACACGTTCAGCCAGTCGAGGGCGCGGATGTCGCCCTCGCGCAGGAGGTTGGCGTTGTCGATCTCGAAGCCGGCCGCCAGGGCGTCGTCGATCATCAGCCGCCCGCCGGCCACGCCGCGGTCCGGGCGCACCTCCAGGACGACGACGAGGCGGTCGCCCACCTTCACGGCGCCGAGGTCGGCCGGCGCGCCGTCCGGGGTGTAGTGGCTGCGAGCGATGGTGTAGCCCACGCCACCGGCCTCCGGCGCCACCTCTGGCACCCCGAAGGTCGTGAGCGTGACCAGCACGTCCTCGGCGCCGGCGTTGCGCAGGGTGGTGGGCGCGCCGGCGTAGAGCCGCACGACGTTGCCCGCCGCGGGCCGCTCGTCCACGACGAGCCCTTGGCTCTGCGCGCCGAGCGCGACCGCGGCCCGCAACGCCCACGCCGCCTCCTGCGTGGAGAGCCAGTTGACGGGGGCACCGTGGGCGACGAGGTTGGCGAGCCGCGCGCGGTCGACGACCTTGCTGCCGGCCTCGACCGCCAGCGTCAGGAGCCCGGCGCGGTCGCGCAGCGTCGTGCCGTAGTCGGCCCGCCAGCCGCCGTCGTCGCTAGGGGCGAGCGCTAGGTCTTGCGCGCGGGCGAACAACGCCTCGGAGCGCGCGACCTCGCCGTAGGCCGCCAGCGCGGCGCCCAGGTGCGCCGCCGCCAGGGGCGTGTCGAAGCGTTCCGCGAGGGTGTCGGCGTAGTAGCGGAGGTCGCCGATGGCGGCCTCGCCGGCGCGCGCCAGCACGTAGAAAGCGTAGGCGTAGCCGGCGGCGCCGCCTTGCAGGGTCCCGGCCTGCGCCACCTCGTTGCGCAGGCTGTCGAGCGCCATGCGCATGGGCGTAGCGGGCACGCTCAGCCCTTGCGCCTCGGCGCGCAGCAGCACATCGGTGGTGTAGGCGTCCAGCCATAGGTCGTAGTCGTAGCCGCCGACACCCCACAGGCCGAAGCTCCCCGTGCGCCCCTGGCGCGTGAGGATGCGGTCGACGGCGTCTTGCGCCCTGTTCCGCGCCTCGGAGTCCGCGAGGAGCCCCAACTCGCTCACCATGCCGGGCGCCCACAGGAGGGGCACGAGTGTGGAGGCGAGCTGCTCCGTGCAGCCGTACGGGTAGGCGAGCAGGCGCTGCACGAGACCGGGCTGGTCGAGCGCCGCGCCGGCGCCGGCGAACAGGGTCGCGCTCGCGGTGCCGGGCCGGAAGCCGGCGAGCGCCGCCTCGTCGAAGAGGAACGTCTTGCCGGGCGCCAGCACGAACTGCTCGGTGCGCGCCGTCTCCGGGTCGGTATGGCGGACGCTCAAGCGCACCTCGCGCTCGAGCACGCGCCCGTCGGGCGTGGTGAGGGCGATGCGGTACGTGTACTCGCCCGCCTCCGCCGGCTGCAGCGGCACATCCACGACGGCGCGCCCGCCGGGGGCCAGCGTGACGGCGGCAGGCGCCTCGCCCAGGCCGTACCCCTCGACGCTGAGGCCCATCTCACCGGCTGGTCCGCTCGCGTGAGTGAGCTCGATGCGCAGGCGGCTCGCATCGCCGGGCGCCATGAAGCGCGGCAGGCTCGGCTGCACCACGACGGGATCGCGGACGAGCACGTCGGCCTGCGCCTGCCCGACGGCCGTCTCGCTCCACACCACGGCCATCAGGCGCACGGTGCCGTTGAAGGCCGGCAGGTCGAAGCCGAGCTCCGCGCGCCCGTCCACCAGCGTGACGGGGCCGGAGAACAGCGCCAACAGCTCCTCGGCCGGCGCCGGACCGGCGTTGGCGGCCTCGGCCTCGGCGCCGCCGCCGGAGCGCACCTGGCCGAGCGCCCCCTGGCTCGCGTCGATCAGGCGCCCGTAGAGGTCGCGGACGGCCACGCCGAGGCGGCGCTGGCCGAAGTAGTGGGCCTGCGGGTCGGGGGCGGCGAAGCCCGTGAGGTTGAGCACCCCGACGTCTACCGCCGCGACCGTGGCGAACGCCTGGCCGTCCGGCACGTCGGGCACGCTCAGCGCCACGTTCAACCGCCCGCGCGGGTCGGCGGCTGCAGGCGCGGTGAGGGTCACGTCGAGCGCGCGCTCGCCCGCTGCCACCGCCGCGTGCGCCACGCCCAGGCTCCGCGCGGGCACCTGGCCCGCGGCGCCGCTCGGGCGCACGAGGCTGGCGACCACGTAGGCGCCCGTGCCCCACTCCTCCGTCACGATCAGGTCGACGGTCGTCTCGCCGTCCACCTCGACTAGGCGCAGGTCGACCACCCGATCGGAGAGCACTGCCACCAGCGCGGTGCCGGCGCCTTCCGGCACGATGCGCAGGCGCGCGACGTCGCCGGGAGCGTAACTGGCCGCGTCGAGCGACACCTCGAGCAGGTCGGGCGTGTCGCGCGTAGCGTCGACGCCGTACCAACCGGCGGAGAAGGCCACGGAGGCGGTCGCGAAGCCCCCCGCCTGACGGGTGGACGCCGCGGGCCGACCGGCGGAGGCGCCGCCGTCGTAGGTGGCGCGCAGCTCGTACTGACCCCACGTGACGGGCACGGAGACGTGAGCGGGGCCGCCGGCCACGCTCACCGCGCCCTCGCCGACGCGCTGGCGCTCGGTGACCGGTTCCCAGAACCAGCGTCCGTCGACCGCGTACCACTGGTAGCGGGTCAGCACGCGATCCGCCTGCCAGCGCAACTCGCCGTCCAGCGCGGCGCCGTCCGGCGCCACCAGCACCAGGTCGAAGCCCGCCGCGCCGTTCTCCGGCACGGCGCCGTCGAAGCTCGGGCGGATGCCGACGACTGGGCCGGTCGGGCGCAAGGGGAGCGTTAGGTCGCGCTCGACGGGGCGGGAGGAGCCGTCTAGGAGCAGGGCCTGGACGGTCAACGTGTAGGGACGGGCGTCGAGCTCGAGGCCGGCGAGGGGCAACGGCGCTGCCAGCCGCCCGGCGGCGTCGGTCGTCAGGCCCGCGGGGAACACGCGCCGCTGCGTGTCGGCGCGCTGGTCGTGGCGCCCGAAGAAGTAGCCGGGCCAGTCGGCCAGCTCGGAGGCCGTCGCCACGCCGACGCTGCCCGACAGGGTCAGGCCGGCGGCCGGCGCGCCGAAGAGGTAGCGGGCTTCCAGGCTGAGGTCGGGCGGGGCAGAGACGTCAACCGGCGCGCCGTCGCCGAGCGTCAGCGTGAAGTCGCTGCGCTCCGGTAGGAAGTCTTCGACCAGCACGGTCCTGGCCGCCAGGGCCGGAGCGTCGGGATCGGCGTAGGTCTCTAGGCGCCACACGCCGCGCGGCACATCGCTCCCGAGCGCGAACGCCACGACGTGCCCGCCCGCCACGCCGCCGTCCGTGACGACGCGCGCGTGCTCGACGCCGTCCGGCCTGAGGAGCCGCACCGTGAGCGGCAGGCCGCTGACGGCGCGCGCGCCCGCGTCGCGCACGAGGGCCGTGAGGTGGACGGTCTCGCCGGGGCGGTAGGCGCCACGGTCGGTGGTCAGGAACGCGTCGAGCGGGCCGGGGGAGACGCGCCCGGCGACGCCCCGGTCCGAGAGGTCGAACTCCGGCTCCTCGAGCGACAGCACCGCCAGGTCGTCGGCGCCCTCGACGAGCACGAGGGCCGGGGCGGCGTTGCCCGTGCCCCGCGCCAGGCCGGCCGGGAACATCGCGTGCCCCTCGGCGTCGGTCGCCGCTTCGCCCAACACGCGGTTCGAGCGCGCCACCAGCTCGACGCGCAGGCCCTCGACCGGCCGGCCGTCCGACAGGCGCTGCACGACCACGTGCAGGCCGTCCGTACCGGCCAGGGTGGTAACGCCCAGGTCGGAGACGAGGAACCACTGCGTGGCGGGCGGGGTGTCGTACGGGTCCGCGCCGGGCACGCTCGCGCGCAGCACGTAGACGCCGGGGGCGAGCGCCCCGACGTCGTCGAGCGGCAGTAGGGACGTCGTGGTGTTGTTCAGGTCGCCGATCAGCTGCGCCTCGCCGTCCCAGACGGGCTCAGTCAGCAGGTCCTCGAAGCGCGCGCCGTCCCAGGCGCTCAGTGCCTGGAGGAAGCTGCCCTGCCGGATGGCGGTGACGACGTTCCGGTCCGACACGCGTAGGAGGCGCAGCTCCAGGCGGTCGGCGTTGACGGTCTCCACCGGTAGCGCGCGGGGGCCGGCGGCGGGCAGCACGTAGGTCCGGCCGGGGAAGCGCACCGTCGGTTCGCGGTCGCGCACGTAGACGGTCAGCGGCACGTCGCGTGCCAGGGAGTCGCCGCCGGCGCTCGGCAGGCCGGCGCGCAGCGTGAGGTCGTAGGTCTTGCCGTAGACCGCGCCGGTGACGCAGAGTTGCTGCCCCTCGACCTCGAGCGCCAGCGCGGTCGCCGTGCGGCGCACGAAGGGCGCGTAGTCGCGGGCCGGTGAGAGGTCCTCGGAGAACGTCACGCAGATGCGCGGCGCGGCGGTGCTGGCGTCGACGTCGTGCGAGAGGACGCGGAAGCCGAACGCCTCGCGCAGGCGCGCGAGCTCCTCGGGGGCGACGCCCGGGGTGAGACGGTCGGCCAGGCGCATGGCCTCCAGCGCGGCCTGGCCGCGGAAGGTCGCCTCCAGGGTCTGCGAGAGCACGACAAGCGCGGCCGCGCGGTCCGACTCGGGCAGGCGCAGCGTGGCGTTGAGCGCGGCCAGGAAGGCGCGGCGGTTCAGCGTGTAACGCCTGTCCGGGTCCTTGGCGGCCTGAGCTGCGAGGGCGCGGGCGTGCGCGAGCCAAGCCGGGCCGCTGTCCGCCACGGTCACGGCGGCGCCGGTCGCGGCCACGGCGTCGGCGGGCTCCTGAGCCTGGGCGGCGGCCAGCCAGTCTGCCTCCGTCCGCCCTTCTGCTTGGTAGCTCTCGGCCAGCGTCTCAGCCTGCTCGCGGGCGGCGGTGAGGTCGCTCGTGTCCAGGAAGGTGAGCGTCGCGGCGGCGGCCTCGGCCCGTTGCAGCGCGTCCGCCGGTTGTCCGGTGATAACGCCGGAGAGCGCGCCGACGAACGGCACCGGCTCGCCGAGGTTCTCCTTGAGGAAGCAGGCGCCCTGGCGAACGTTGAACGTGAAGGCCACGCACCCGCCCTCGCGCAGGCAGTTGGCCTGGCACTGCTCCAGCGTCACGTCGAAGAGCGAGGCGATGTCGTTGCCGGGGTAGTCGGTGTCCGACACCGTGGTGGCGTAACGCTCGGGGATGGTGGAGCCTTGCGCCGAGGCGCTCGGTGCCAGCCACGGGAGCGTCAGGATGAGTGCGAGCGCTAGTTTCGACCAAGGCATGGTCCGCCTCCTACACCTGAGGTGGGACCAAGCTAGCACGGGTCGTCGGTCGCTAAAGACCCGTGCCGGCGCCGTTCAGCGGACGAGCTCGATCTCCACTGCGATGCCGGCCAGTCCGCTCCAACCGCGGTCGGCGGTGACGGCTACGGCTCCATCGACCGTCGCTAACGCGAGGCAGGCGCGATCGCCGAGGGAGAGACCGGCTTCGCGGGTCGGTACACGGAGGTAGCCGCAGATGCGTGCCTGGTCTTCCGTGAAGGGGGCGACCTGCAAGCCTAGTCCGGCCAGCGCATCCTGGATGGCGTCTGCCGGCATGCCGTAGTCAGAGAGCTTGCTGACGACCTCGGCGTAGTTGACGCTGCTGATACTGGCGCCGCCCTCCAGATGGCGCGCTACCGACTCCGCTCCTGGCTCGTCGTTCAGGAGCGCCAGGACGGCCGAGGCGTCCAGCACGCTCATGAGGCCTTGGCCGCTTCCTCGCGCCGTTCGGCGATGAGCTCGTCGACCAGCTTGGCTTCCTTCGGCACGTACTGCCTCACGAGCGCCTGTGCGTGTCGGATGCCGACCGCGGCGGTGCTTATGCGCAACTCACCCCCCTCGAGCCGGATGAAGAGGTCATCGCCTTCGCTCACGCCAAGGCCCTTGCGGTACTCGGCAGGGATGACGAGCCTGCCATTCGAGCCGAGCCTTACCCGCGACCGTTCCATACCGGCAATGTAGCACGATACTGGCAAGTCTTCAGTAGCATGGTAGCTGGCCCGGTCGTGGCGCGGCTCGCGCCGACAGTGTTCTACCGCTTGGGTTGCGGTCGCTTCTGGCCGTCAACGCCCCTTGGCCGCCCTGAACGCCTCGCCTTTCATCGGCCTCCCGACGATCGGCGCCAACAGGCAGACATCGAGCGCGCCGACCAGGACGAACACGGCGCCGAGGGCGGCGAGGAGCCACAGCCACCCGCCGTTGACGACGCCCAGCACGATCAGGGCTGCTCCGGCGATCATCCGCGTCCAGCGGCCGGCCGGTGAGGCGAGGAAGTCTAGGATGCTCATGCTGGTCTCCTCTTTTCGAAGTGCTCGTGTCGGACCTGGCGCGTCGGGCGTGACGGACCCGCTCGGCTTGCCAGCCGCACGATATTATACCCCTATGGGTATATTGACGCTCGGGCCTATCAACGAGTTCGAGGTGGAGATGCTCCCTCAGGCCCTAGTCGAGGGTGCCCCGCGACGCGCCTAGAGCGCGAGGTGGAGCCTGAGGGCGGCTTCCAACGCCAGCGTCTCCTCGGGCGAGAGTCGCGCGATCACCGAGCCCGAGAGGCGGTCCTTGCTGACGGTTCGCACTTGATTGGCCTGGGCTTTGGACGGGCGGTCGAGCGTGGCCGGCAACGCAACGTCGAAGGGGTAGACCTTGCCGATGTTGGAGGTGATCGGTACGACGGTGAGGATGGGGGCGACCCGGTTGCTCGCGTCTCGCGAGACGATCACGCAGGGCCTGAGCTTGTTGGCTTCGGAGCCGCGGGTCGGTTCGAGGTCGACCCAGTAGATGTCTCCGCGCTTCACTACCAAGTCTCTTCCGGGAGGCCGTCGGCCAGAGTGCTGTCCCAGGCCGGGTCGATCTCGCTCGCCGCTTCCGCGTAAGCCTTCTCGAGCTCCTGCTCCCTGAGCAGGGTCAGGGCGCGCTCGACGACCTCGGACTTGGTCTTGAGCGCGTGGTCGCGTTTGTACGCCTCGACGAAGCTCGCGATCGTCTCTGGAACGGATACCGAAAGCTTCCGAGGGTTCATACTCCAGATTATACGCCCAACTGGATTATCAAATGGCAGACAGATCCCAGGCGGGCGCTTTGAGTGACCGATAATGGGGTCATGGCGAACTCCAAGAGCGCCGGCTCTCACGCGCCACTGCACGCCGACGAGCTACCGATCGATGGCGCGCTGGTGCGTGCGCTGCTCGACCGCGACCTGCCCGAGCACGCGGGCCTGCCGCTGGCACCGCTACGTGCAGCCGGCTCTACGAACGCCCTGTTCCGCCTCGGGGACGACCTGCTCGTCCGGCTGCCGAGGCAGCCCGGCGGTGGCGAGAGCATCCTCAAGGAGGCCCGCCTGGCGCCGCTGCTGGCGGCGGCCCTGCCCGTCGCGGTGCCGGAGGTCGTTGCTGTCGGCGGCCCGGGTTTCGGGTACCCGGAGCACTGGTCGGTGACCCGGTGGCTCGCAGGGGAGCATCCGACCTGCGCCGGGCTGGGCCGGAGAGCGGCGCCCGAGCGCCTGGCCCTAGCCGAGGACCTGGCCGATGTGGTTCGCGCGCTGCGCGAGGTCGACGTGCCGGAGCCGGTGGACGGCGAGCTGCGCTGGTACCGGGGCGGCGCCCTAAATGACTTCGACGTCTCGGTGCGCCACTACCTTGCCCTCTGCCGCGGCATCCGCGGCCTCGATCTGGACCTGGACAAGGCCGAGGCCATGTGGGAGAAGGCGCTCGCGTTGCCGGGCGCCGCCGAGCCCGGCCCCGACCGCTGGTTCCACGGCGACCTGGTCGCCGAGAACCTGCTGGTGGCCGATGGCCGGCTCGCGGCGGTCCTCGACCTCGGCGCGGTCTCGG
>CAUJFI010000070.1 GCA_963170125.1 Deinococcota bacterium
CAGCCGCCGGCAGGTACACGCTCAGCGTGCGCGACACTACCTTCTTGAACGAGGAGGCGATCGCCAACGTGCCGCTCGCAGTCGGCGGCGCTCCGAACGGGACGATCCCGTTCGTGTTGCCGCCGACGCCCGTCGCCCCGCGCTCGCTGTCAACCTGGCTGATCTGGCTGGTCGGGATCCCCCTCGCCGTCGGCGCCGGCGTCACGGTCCTCGTCTTGCGCAGGGCCCCACCGGAGGCCGAGGCCGGGTGAGCTTCGTCGACCAGACCTGGGGTACCTGGCTGAACGTGGCGACCGTCGTCGCGGGAGCCGGCATCGGTCTGGCGGTGAGCGGAAAGCTGCCCCCTAGGGTCACCGAGACCGTCATGCAGGGCATCGGGCTCGTGACGCTTTACGTCGGCATCGCGAACGCCCTCGACCTGGCCAAGGTCAACGACCCGCCCGGCGTGATCGTCGGCCTCATGGCACTCGCCATCGGCGGATCGCTCGGCGAATGGTGGCGCATCGAGGCCGGACTCGACCGGTTGGGCACGCTCCTCAAGGCGCGCCTGAAGGGCAGGGGGCGGTTCACGGAAGGGTTCGTCGCGGCCTCGCTCCTCTTCTGCGTCGGTCCCTTGACGCTTATCGGGAGTATCCAGAACGGTCTATCTGGCGAGGCGGGCTTCCTCGTCCTCAAGTCGGCGCTCGACGGCTTCTCCGCCCTCGCGCTCGCCGCCAGCTTCGGCTTCGGCGTCCTCGCCTCCGCCCTCGTCGTGCTCGTCTACCAAGGGGGCCTGTCCCTGGCGGCCGGGGCGTTCTCGGGCCTGATACCCGACCCTGCCGGCGACCCGCGGGTGCTGCTCGTCAACGGCGTGGGCGGGCTCATGATCGTCGCGCTCGGCCTCGGGCTACTCGACGTCAAGCGCGTCCGGGTGGCCGCCATGCTGCCCGCTCTGCCGCTGGCGGTGCTCTTCTACTGGGTGGCCGGACTGATCCTGGGGCGCTGACCCCGAGCCCCAGCGCCGTCGCAGAAGGCCCAAGCTGGGCCGGGAGGGACCGCCGAGCCCGACCGCGCCCTCGTGGAGGCGTGCTAGCATGCCGCGGATGACGCAGGCAGACGACCGCCTGGAGCACCTCCAACGCCTCGCCAGGCTGGAACTCGCGCCCGAAGAGGCCGCCGAGTTCGCGGCCGACCTGGGCACGCTCCTGGACTACCTTGCTCGGCTGCAAGCCGCCGACGTCGAGGGGGAGGACGAGTGGCGGCCGCCCCTAGCACCCGCCACCACCATGCGAGCCGACGTCCTGGCGTCGCCCCTGCCCAGCGCCATGGCCCTGGCGCTCGCTCCCGCCGCTAAGGACGGCTTCTTCGAGGTGCCGCGCACGCTCGAGGACGCGTGAGGGCACGAGCTCTCGAGCCCTGACCGAGGGCCGGCACGCGACCGCTCACTCCAACCTGGCCGCTCCCAGGTAACCCCGCAGCACCTCTGGCACGCGCACGGCGCCGTCGGCCTCCTGGTACGTCTCGACGAGGGCAGCGATCGTGCGCGGGAAGGCCAGCGCGCTGCCGTTCAGGGTGTGCACGGTCTCCGTCTTCCCCTTGCCAGTCACCCCGCCGGGCCGAGCGCGCGTCCGCAAGCGGCTCGCCTGGAACGCCTCCATGTTGCTGACGCTCGAGACCTCGAGCCAACGCCCCTGGCCCGGACTCCAGACCTCCAGGTCGTACTTCTTCGCCTGGGTGAAGCCGAGGTCACCCGTGCACATGAGTAGGCGCCGGTAGGCGAGGCCCAGCTCCTCCAGGAAACCCTCGGCGATCCTCGTCATCTCCTCCAGGGCCGCATACGAGCTCTCTGGCGCGCAGAACTGCACCATCTCGACCTTGTCGAACTGATGGACGCGGTTGAGACCGCGCACGTCCTTGCCGTGGCTACCCGCCTCGCGGCGGAAGCACGGCGTGAACGCCGCGTACTTGATGGGCAGCTCCTCCAGCGCGAGGATCTCGTCCCTATGCACGTTGGTGACGGGCACCTCCGAGGTCGGGATCAGGAAGAAGCCGTCCGTGACTTCGTACATCTGGCCTTCCTTGTCGGGCAGCTGGCCAGTCGCGGTCGCCGAGGCCGCGTTGACCATCAGCGGCGGGACGATCTCCACGTAGCCGGCCTCGGCCAGGCGGTCCAGGAAGTAGTTGCGCAGGGCGCGGACCAGCCGCGAGCCTGCACCTTTGAAGACCGGGAACCCGGCGCCGGTGAGCTTGACACCCACCTCGAAGTCCACCCAACCCCGCGCCGCCATGAGCTCCCAGTGGGGGCGCGGCTCGAACGCTAACGCCGGCCTCTCGCCCCACTCCTTGGCCACGACGTTGTCGTGCTCGCTCACCCCGTACGGCACGCTCGCGTGCGGCAGGTTAGGCACCTCGAGGAGGCGCGCGTCCAACTGCGTCTGAAGCGAGCGCTCCCGGTCCTCCAGCCGCTTGACCTCGTCCGACAGGCCAGCCATGGCAGCCATGAGCTCGCCGGCGTCCGCGCCCTCGCGCTTCAGCTGCCCGACGAGCCGGGCGTTGGCGTTGCGTTCGGCCTGCTTCACCTCGAGGTCGCGTTTGAGGAGCCGGTGCTCCTCGTCGACGAGCAGCAGCTGGTCGAGCTTCTCAAGGGCGTCCGGCATCTGTTTGTCTGAGATGGCGCGCCTGACGGCGGCGATGTTCTCGCGGATGAAGCGCAGGTCGAGCATGGCGGTCATCATAACGACGCCGCGCGCCGGGCTGGGCCCGCCGGGTGCCGCCGCACCCGGGGGCAAGCCAGGGTGCCCGTCTCCCTACGCGCCGCGCTCTACGTGCCATCGGTCCACCCTGGGGCAGATGCCCAGTTCCTCGCAGCGGGCCGTCCGGGTCAGCGAGTATGCTCCCCCTGACCCGGCCGCGTCCACGAGCCCGGGCCGAGGCGGTTTCGACGTGTTCAGACGCATCTTCGCGAACGACACCACCACCCGCGCGCCGGAGGCCATCGCCACGTGCGAGGGGCTCCTGCATGCGAGGAGCGCCCAGGAGCGGAGCACCGAGGTGCTGAAGGCCCTCACGGGCTACCTCCCGGGCGACGTGCGCGGTTACGTGGTCGGCGAGGACACTGGTCGCGGCTACAGGTTCGAGGCCCAACTCGGGTACGACGAGGCCTTGCTCCGCCTGCCGGCCCTGAACGGCCCGTGGCGCAGCGTCGGCCCGCGCCTGGTGCCGAACCTGGTCGCAGAGCTCTTCACGAGCAACGAGGCCGGCATCCGTTCCGACTACGGCAACCTCGGGCTACGCGAGGCCACGAGCGCGCTGGTCGTGCCCGTGGCCGGTCGCTACGAGCGCCACGGCGCCCTAGTGCTGCATCGGCACGGCCAACCCGGCTTCACCGATGAGGACGTGAAGCTGGCGACGCGCTGGGGCGCCGTCCTCGGCGAGGCCCACGACCGCGCCACCGAGCTGCGCATGGCCAAGCTGAGCCTCGTGCAGTTCACGCGCGCCTTCGTGCAGGCGTTCGAGGCCGTCGACTTCGCCCAGCTGGGCCACGCCGAACGCGTGACGGCGTACGCCCTCGCCCTCGGCCGCGCCATGGGCTCGACCCGGGCGCAGCTGGCCGACCTCTACTTCGCCGCCATGCTCCACGATATCGGGAAGCTCGGCAACGGGCTCGACCAGAAGATCGAGGACCTCGACCACCCGCAGCGCGGCGCCAACATGGTCGCGGCCAGCGACCTGCTCGCACCGGCCGCCGAGGGCATCCGCCACCACCACGAGGCGTGGGACGGCTCCGGCTTCCCGGACGGCCTGCGCAAGGAGGACATCCCGCTCCTGGCGCGCATCGTCGCGGTCGCGGACGCGTTCGACCTCCTGAGCAGCGAACGCGGCGAGGCGTTGCCCATGCGCGACGTCGAGAAGGCGCTCGACGCCAGGGCCGGCAAGACGCTCGACCCCGCCATCGTGGCGCTCCTCATGAACGTGCTGCGCCAGGGCAGGAGCACCCAGGAACTAAGCCAGCTGAGCGACGGCGACCTGCCGTTCTGAACGCCTACCGGGCGCCATACTGCTTGGGCAGGTGGTAGGCTTCGACCCATGTCGGTCGAGGTCATGAGCTTCCGGTACACCTACCGCGGCAAGCCAGCCGGCACGCAGGTCATCAAGACGGAGCTCAAGGGTCGCCACACGCAGCTGGAAGGTAAGGCGCAGTTCCAGGGTGCGCTCGGCAGCGCCACGGTGGTGCAACGCAGCCGCTGCAGCGCCGAGCGGTTCTTCTCCCTGCGCTACCTCGAGGAGACGCAGGAACGCAACGAGGCGCGCAGCTTCGACGTGACGTTCGACCCTCAGACGGGGCTCGTCTCCGCCGTCAAAGGCCAGAAGGACCAGGCCAGCGTCCCGTACCTCGTGTCCTACCGCGACCCCCTCTCGTTGCTGCACGAGCTCAGGACCATCGGTGAACGCTCCGAGCCGGTGCTCATCCCCCTCCTCGGCAAGACTGTCAGCGTCCAGTACGGCGGGGAGCTCGACCTTGACGGCCCGTTGGGCCAGCGCCGGGCGCGCGCGTACGTCATCCACCCCGGGCAGAGCGTCGTCTACGTCGACACCCAAGCGCCGCATCACATCCTCAAGCTCACCCAACGCCTCGCGGACGGGCATCTCGACGCCCTCCTCGTCAAGGTCGCCAGCGAAGGAGCGCTCGAGGCGTTCGGCGAGACGCCCGTCCGCGGCGGCCGCAGGCGCGGCGGCGGCGCTCGCGGTGGGAACAATGGCGGCAAGGCTCAGGACAAGGGCGAGCCGCGCGGACCCCGCCGTAGGCCGCGCCGCCGCAGGCGCGCTTGACCACCACGACATGACGTCCGGCCCCGCCGTGGCGATCACCGCCTACGCCGAGGCGCTCCAGTGGCTCTACGCCAGGACCCGCTCCGGTGGCAGGCGCACCAGCGCGAGGGCGGCCACGCTCCTGCGCGAGCTCGGTCTGAAGCCACCGGCGCCGACGGCCGTGGTGGTGGGCACCAACGGCAAGGGCACCGTCTCGACCATGCTGGCGCGCGGCCTGACCGCCTCCGGCGCACGCACGGGCCGGTTCCTCTCACCACACGTCGAGGAGTTCCGCGAGCGCATCGCCGTGGACGGCGTGCCCGTCTCGGAGGCCGCGCTCGTGGCGTTCGTCGAACGCGCCAGGCGCCTCGACGGCGGCTGGCCGTACGCCGAGGGCCTGCGGCCAGCGTTCTTCGAGTGGACGCTCGCCTTCGCCCTCGAGCGGTTCGCGACGAGCGCGGACGCCTGCGTGCTCGAGGCTGGCGTCGGCGGCCTGCACGACGCCACACGCGCCGTAGGACCCGTCGCCGTCGTCGTGCTCACGAACGTGGACCTCGACCATATGGACACGCTCGGCACCACGCTCACCGCCATCGCCTCCGACAAGGTCGGTGCCTTCCGCGAGGGCGTCCCCGTCGTGTGCGGCGCCTCCCAGCCCGAGGTGGTCGCGGTCGCCGCGGCGCAGGCAGCCGCGCTCGGCGCGCCTTTCCACCTCGACCCGTTCGTCTCCGAGGCGGCGCAACGCGCCGGCGCTCCGGGTGGGGCCGATGGGCTGTTCGAGCTCCCCCGCGCCGTCGCGGAGGACCTCGCGGCGCCGCCGACGGGCGCGCTGTCCGGGGTCCTCGCCGGCGCCAACGCCAACCGGCGGGCCAACTCGCGCCTGGCCGCGGCCGCGCTACGCCTCCTCGCCGTTCCGGAGCCGGCCGTCACCGTCGGCCTCCGCGCCCCGGCCCTCCCCGCCCGCTTCGAACGTTACCTGCTTCATGACGACCACGGCGGTGACCTACTCGTGGTCCTCGATGGCGCGCACGACCCGGCCGCCGCGGCGAGGCTGGCGGCGGAGGTGACCCCCGGCTACACCCTCCTCTTCGGGGCCCTCGCCCGCAAGCAGGGCCAACGGGTGCTCGACACGCTCGCACCCCGCGCGGCTGCCGTGATCGTCACCGAGGCGGCCCGCGGCGAGCCGCCGACGGCGGCGTGGCCCGGCGCGAACGTGGTGGCGGACACCGCCGCCGCCCTCGACGCGGCCACGGCGGCCGCGCGCGCCACCGGTGCCCCGCTCCTGCTCGTGGCCGGGTCGCTCTACCTCGCCGGGCTAGTGCGGCCGCTGCTCACGCGGCTCAGCGAACGCCTGCCGGACCCATGGGAGCTGCCCGCCGCGACGAGCCGCTGACGACGGGCCGACTGTTACACTCGGCGGCGGTATGACGACCACCCAGGACCTCGTAGCTGCATCTCGCATAGCGGCGGACGCCGCCACCGGACCGGGCCGCGTCGGCTTCGTCAGCCTCGGCTGCCCGAAGGCGCTCGTCGACTCGGAACGCATCCTCAGCCAGCTTCGGGTGGAGGGCTACGCAGTCGTGCCCGGCTACAACGAGGCCGACGTGGTGGTCGTCAACACATGCGGCTTCATAACCCCGGCCGTCGAGGAGTCGCTGGACGCGATCGGCGAGGCACTCAGGGAGAACGGCAAGGTCATCGTCACCGGCTGCCTCGGCGAGCGCCCCGAGACGATACGCCAGCGCCACCCGAAGGTACTCGCGATCACGGGCCAGGCGGACGTCGGCGGCGTCATGAGCGCGGTGCACGCCGCCCTGCCGAGGGCGCACGACCCCTTCACCTCCCTCCTGCCGGTGGCGGGCCCGCGTGGGGCCGTCGCCGACGCGGCGTTCGTCAAGCTGACACCGCGCCACTACTCGTACCTGAAGATCGCCGAAGGGTGCGATCACCGCTGCAGCTTCTGCATCATCCCCAAGCTCCGCGGCGGCCTCGCGTCACGCGATGCCGGCGAAGTCCTCTACGAGGCCACGCGCCTGGTCGCCACCGGCACCAAGGAGCTCATGGTCATCGCCCAGGACTCCAGCGCCTACGGCAACGACCTGCGCCACCGGACGAGCGAGTTCCAAGGGCGCGCCGTGCGCGCCCACCTCGTAGACCTGGTCAAGGAGCTCGGCGAGCTGGGCGCCTGGGTCAGGCTCCACTACGTCTACCCTTACCCGCACGTGCGCGACCTCATCCCGCTCATGGCGGAAGGCAAGCTCCTGCCCTACCTCGACGTCCCCCTACAGCACGCGAGCCCGCGCATCCTGCGCGCCATGCGCCGCCCCGGCGGCGCGCGGAGCCACCTGGAGACCATCGAGGCCTGGCGCGCCGTCTGCCCGGACCTCACGCTCCGCTCGACCTTCATAGTCGGGTTCCCCGGCGAAACGGAGAGCGAGTTCGCGGAGCTCCTCGACTTCCTCGCGCAGGCGCGCCTAGACCGCGTCGGGGCGTTCACCTACAGCGACGTGCCGGAGGCCGACGCCAACGGCCTGCCTGACGCGGTGCCTGAAGAGGTCAAGCAGGAGCGCTACGCGCGGCTCATGGAGCTGCAGCAGGCGATCTCGGCGGAGAAGCTGCAGGCGCAGGTCGGCACCGTGGTCGACGCCATCGTCGACGACTACGGCAACGCCCCGGGCGAGCTCGTCTGCCGCTCCAAGGGCGACGCGCCTGGCATCGACGGCAACGTCTTCGCCGACTCCGACGGTACCGTCAAGATCGGCGACCTCGTCAAGGTGAGGGTGACAGGGGCCGACGCCTACGACTTGCGAGGCTCGGTGGTCGAGCAACCGGCGTGGCGCCCCGCCGTGCTGGGAGGCCGGACGTGGACCCCCGCCGGCGCCGGCCACGTAGGCGACGCGGAAAGCCGCTGAGCCCTCGCCCCGGTTCCGCGACTTCCAAGAGGGCGCGCCGGACCGAATCTCGACGCGCGGGGGTCAGCGCAGACCGCCTCGCGAAGGGTGCAGGCCCGCGCCCGTGACGTCGCGAAGCTCGTCGGAGCCGACGCCGCCTTGCCGCTGGGTGACCATGAGCCTGAACTCGTGCGGGCTGGTAGCGGTGAAGGTCGCGTCCTCCATCGTGATGCGCCCGGCCAGGTAGAGCTCGACGAGGTGCTGGTCGAACGTCTGCATGCCGCGCAGGTTGTCCTGCATGAGCGCTTCCTTGATGAGCGGCGTCTTCTCCTCGTCCTTGATGTAATCGCGGATGAGCGGCGTGTTGATGAGCAGTTCGAGCGCCAGCACGCGGCCCCCCTCGTCGGCCCGCGCCAGGAGGCGCTGGCTGAAGATCCCGAGGAGCGACTCGGCCAACAGGATGCGGATCTGGTCGCGCTCGTGCGGCGGGAAGAAGTCGATGATGCGGTTCACCGTGCGGATGGCATCGAGGGTGTGCAGCGTGCTGAACACAAGGTGACCCGTCTGGGCCGCAGAGATGGCCGCCTCGACCGTCTCCTTGTCGCGCATCTCGCCGACCATGATCACGTCCGGGTCTTGGCGCATGGCGAACTTGAGGGCGCCGACGAAGTCTGCCGTGTCGAGGCCGATCTCGCGCTGGATGACCAGGCTCTTCTGGTTCCGGTGAAGGATCTCTATCGGGTCCTCGATGGTGATGATGTTGCGAGCGAAGCGCCGGTTGATGAAGTCGATCATCGCGGCCAGCGTCGTCGTCTTCCCCGAGCCGGTCGGACCCGTGACGAGGACGAGGCCACGCGGCTGGCTGACGAGCTCCGTGACCACGCCGGTCGGGAGGCCGAGTGACTCGAAGCTGGGGATGGCGTCGCGGATGACGCGCATCACCACCCCGACGGAGCCCCGCTGCCGCAGCACGTTGCAGCGGAAGCGGGCGATGTTGGGGATGGTGAACGCGAAGTCGACCTCGTGCCTGTGCCTGAAGACCTCGCGCTGCGACTCGCTCATCATCGCGAGGGCGATCTGCTCCGTCTGCTCCGGCGTCAGCGTCGGCACGCCCTCGAACGGGTACAGCTCGCCGTCCACGCGCATGTAGGGCGGCGCCCCCGCCTGGAGGTGGATGTCGGACGCGCCCTTGGCGACGATGTTGCGCAGCACGTCCGCGATCCGTATGCCACGACCGCCGCCGGCGTCGCTCATATGCCTTCCCTCCCGGAGGAGCTATCGCTCATGTCGCTAGTCTAGGCTCGCCGGCGCGGCGCTCATGTGACATTCCGCGCGGGGCGGGGCCGAGTTCGTGGGGCGCACGCCGGTCGTCGGCTGCGCCGCGCCCAGCGTCGGTACGCCGGCGCTCACAAGATCTTGGACAGGAACGAGCGCGTGCGCGCCTCCTTCGGGTTCGTGAAGAAGTGCTCGGGGCTGCCGACCTCGACGATCTGACCGGCGTCCATGAACACGACCCTGTCGCCGACCTCGCGCGCGAACCCCATCTCGTGGGTGACCACGACCATGGTCATGCCCTCCTTGGCGAGGTTCACCATCACTTGCAACACCTCGCCGATGACCTCGGGGTCGAGGGCGCTCGTAGGTTCGTCGAAGAGCATGACCTTGGGCTCCATCGTGAGCGAGCGCGCGATCGCCACGCGCTGCTGCTGCCCGCCAGAGAGCTGGCCCGGGTACTTGTGCGCCTGCTCGGGGATGCCGACCTTCTCCAGGAAGAAGCGGGCGCGCTCCTCGGCCTTCGACTTCTTCCACCTGCGCACGCGCGTCGGGGCGAGCGTGATGTTGTCGAGCACCGTGAGGTGCGGGAAGAGGTTGAACGACTGGAACACCATGCCGGTCTCTCGCCTGATCTGGTCGATGGCGCGCACGTCGTCGGTCAGCTCGACGCCGTCGACGACGATCTTGCCCTGCTGGTGCTCCTCGAGGCGGTTGATGCACCGGATGAGCGTCGACTTGCCCGAGCCGGACGGGCCGATGACGACGACGACCTCGCCCCGGTTGACGGACAGGTTGATGTCGCGCAGGACGTGGAACTCCCCGTACCACTTGTTGAGGCCCTCGATCTCGATGATCCGCTGGCCCGTCGGCGGGGCGTCTGCTCTGATAGGGGCGGGCGCGCTGGCCGCGTCACTCACGTGTAACCTCCGTAGTTGAAGCTGGCGATGCGGCTCATCTCTCCCCCACCCCTAGGCGCTTCTCCAGTTGCCGGCTGGCGATGGACATCCGGTAGGCGAAGAAGAAGTAGATGACGGCGATGAAGAGGAAGACCTCGAGCTTGACGCCGCCCGTCACGAGCAGGGCTTCCGGCTGCACCGACACGATGTCACCGACCTTGAAGAAGTCCACCAGGCCGACGATGAAGACGAGCGACGTGTCCTTGAACAGGCCGATCGCCTGCCCGACGATGGCTGGGATGACGGCCCGCAGCGCCTGCGGCAGCACGATGAGCAGGGTCGTCTGCCACGCGGAGAGGCCGAGGGCGCGGGCCGCCTCGCCCTGGCCACGTGGGACCGCCTGGAGCCCACCGCGGACGTTCTCCGCCATGTACGCGGCCGAGAAGAGCGTGATAGCCACGTAGGCCCGCATGATGGCCGGCAGAGAGTTGGCGTCGACGTTGAGGATGAGAGGCAGGAGCAGCGAGGCGATGAAGAGCCACATGATGAGCGGCGCCCCGCGCACCACCTCGATGAAGCCGATGCAGAAGTACTTGATGGCGGGTAGCTTGCTGTTGCGTCCGAGCGCCAGCGCGATGCCGATCGGGAAGCTCGGGATGATGCCCGTGAACAGGATCAGGGTGAGGAGGAAGCCGCCCCAATCGCGCACGGGCACCTTGCCGAGCGTGCCGCCGGTCGTCAGCCCGCTGAGGAGCAGGTAGCCGACGACGAGCCAGACGCCCCAGCCCCAGGGCAGGTACTTGATCGAGCGCGGCCAGCGGCTGCCGATGAAGTAGCCGAGGAAGCCGAGGGCGAGGGCGCCGGGCCAGAGGAAGCGCACGGAGGGCCAGAACAGGATGGCGACGACCGAGACGACGGCGACGAAGCCCTGGATCGGCAGGAACGCGCCGGCCACGATCGACTTCCGACCACCAGCGCCGGCCATGACCCCCATCAGGCCCAGCATGATGCCGAGGGCGAGGAGTGGGCGCCAGAGGTACTCGGGGGGGTAGCGGTAGACGCCGAAGAGGCGCATGTTGCGCCAGACCTGCCCCCACGAGCCTTCGACGAAGATGAAGGTGGCAAGGTTGTACAGCGACCAGGCCACCACTACCGCCGCCACGAAGGTCAGCACGGTGTTGAACGGACCGTTGAAGAGGTTCTTACGCAGCCAGAACCTGAAGCCGTGAGCCTTCACAGGGGCGGGGCGCGGCTGGATCATGTCAACGCTCCACTAGTGCCAGGCGCGCGTTCACCTGGTTGAGGACCAGCGAGAACGCGAGGCTGATGACGAGATAAGAGCCGATGAGCAGCAGGGCGATCGGGATGGCGGCGCCCGTCTGGTTGCTGACCACGCTGGCGATGACGAACAGTTCCGCGTACCCGGCGAGCGATGCGAGCGACGAGTTCTTGGTGAGATTGAGGTACTGGCTGATCATCGGGGGGAGGACGATCCGCATGGCCTGGGGGAAGATGATGAGGGAGAACGTCTGCGTGCCGGATAGACCGATGGCCCGCGCCGCCTCCCGTTGGCCCTTGGGCACTGCCAGGATGCCGCCGCGCACGATCTCCGCGATGAACGCCGAGGTGTAGACGACCAACGCGAGTAGGAGTGCCAGGTAGTTGACCGTCAGGCGCATGCCGCCCTCGTAGTTGGAGACGGGCACGTAAGCGCGGCTCAAGACCAAGGCGCCGACGGGTTGGATCGCGGTCTTGGCCGAGAGGGCGGATTCCGAGACGGTGGCGGTTGCCGCCTGCCCGAAGGCAGAGAAGCGCGTGCCTGCTCGTGGCGCGGCGCTCTCCTCCACCGCCGCGGCCGCGACGTCATCGGCGTGCTTGAAGGTGGGCGTGCGAACCTGACCATCGCGGTCGGACACGAGGGTACGCCTGAAGTTCGTGACCGTCATGACGACGTCCACCCCACCGTAGCCTCGGTTCGTCGCCGGGTCGACGTCCTCTCCGGCATCGAACCTGCCGTTGCCGTTGCGATCGACGTAGATCGTCGCGACCGATGGGTACTTGTCGAAGCTCAGCTGCAAGCCGCGTTCCTCAGCGGCCTCGGCGTCCGCGAAGGCGAACTCGAAGGCGTCCGCCTCGTTCTCGCGCATGAGCGGGAACCGCACGCTGCCCCTGACGTCCTGACGGGACTCGACGAGGTTCTGGCTGCTGACGGTGAGGCTGGCCTTCTCGATCTCGATGGTCACTGGTACGAAGGCCGCGGGCCGCGACTTGCCGTCGACCACGAACGCCGTCGTGCCCCTGCCACGGTCGGCCTCGAACGTGAACGTGAGGTCGCTCGGAACCGACCGACCCACGTACGACAGGCCGAGGCCCATCCCGGCGACCACCAGGAACGTGACGACCGGGAACGGCCAGACGCTTCCGACCCTGTCGGCCTTGGCGAGTGTCCGCCTCCGCCACCACCACGCGACGCCCGCGAGCACCGCGGCCGCGACCAGGTACGGCACCCATACCGCGAACCGGTAGGTGGGGTACAGGAACGGGAAGGCCAAGCCGACGTTGGACATGATCAAACCACCGGGCAACGCTATGGGATCGCTGATGCGCGGCGGGAACGGGAGCAGCACCGCGGAGTACCAGAAGACGATCTGCACGGCGAGCGGGATGTTGCGCAAGACTTCCACATATACGCTCGCCATGGTCCGGACGAGCCAGTTGCTAGATAACCGCATGACGCCCATGAGGACGCCGATGACCGTGGCTAGAACCACCCCGACGATGGCGACCTTGAGCGTGTTGAGGAACCCGATGAGAAGGGCTCGAGCGTAGGTGTCGGTCACCTGGTACGGGATGGCCCGCTCGGCGATGGGGATGCCAGCCGGCTTGCCGAGGAAGGAGAAGTCGGCCGGCAGGTTGGCCTTCGCCAAAGCCGTGACGACGTTGTTGACGAGGATGCCGACACCCGCGACTAGCGCGATGACGAACACGAACTGGGCGATGACGCCGATGATCTTGACGTTGCGCCAGAAAGGCACGACGGCCGTCGACGCGCTCACGTTCGGCTTACCTGGCTGCATGCGTCCTCAAGGTCCCGTTCTTTGGCAGTCGGTCGTCATGGTCTCCTTCGCCGGACCTGCCGTCCTTGGAGTCGAGCGGTCGGGTCGCTCCCACGAGCGAGAGAAGAGCGGCGCCCTTCGGGTGTTGCCCCGATGGGCGCCGCTGCCCTTAGTTCAGGCCGCGCTCAGTTGAACGGGTACCCGTAGATGAGGCCACCGTCGTAGTACTGGGCGTTGATGCCGCGCTCGAGGCCGAACACGGAGCCGGAGCCGAGGTTGCGCTCGAAGATCTCGCCGTAGTTGCCGACCGCCTTGATCGCCTGGTAGAAGGCGTCGGCGCTGAGGCCGAAGGCTTCGACGTAGGACTCGGAGCCGGGGGCGCCGAGGAGGCGCTTCACCTGCGGGTCGGCGGCGCTGACGAGCATGTCGTCGACGTTCGCCTGCGTCACGCCGTACTCTTCGGCGTCGAACAGGGCGTAGACGGTCCAGGAGACGACGTCGTACCACTGGTCGTCACCGTGCAAGACGGCGGGGCCGAGCGGCTCCTTGGAGATGATGACCGGGAGGATCTTGTGGTCGCTTGGCACGCGGAGCTGGGTCTGGTAGGAGACGAGGCCGGAGCCGTCCGTCGTCCAACCGTCGCACTGGCCGTCGTCGTAGGCGGCTATCAGCACGGGCGCCGTCTCGAAGATGACCGGAGTGAACTGAACGCCGAGGCCGGCGAGCGTGGTGCCGAGGTTCGTCTCCGTCGTGGTGCCGGACTGCACGCAGATGGAGCGGCCCTCGAAGTCGCGCAGGCTGTTGATGCCGGAGTCCTTGCGCACCATGAAGCCCTGGCCATCGTAGTACGTGGTGGGGGCGAAGTTCGCGCCCCAGTCGGTCTCGCGGATGCTGGTGCGGGTGGTGTTGCGGATGAGTACGTCGATCTCGCCGGACTGGAGGGCCGTGGGGCGCTCGCCGGCCGTCAGGGGCCGGTAGACGACCTTGGAGGCGTCGCCGAAGACGGCGGCCGCGATCGCCTTGCAGAAATCGATGTCGAAGCCCGTGTAGGCGCCGGAGGCGTCGGGAACGCCGAAGCCCGGGAGGTTGGCGTTGACGCCGCAGCGGAGCTCGCCGCGGTCCTTGATGGCCTGGAGTCGGCCTTGAGCGAATACGGTGCCGGCACTAACGACTAGAGCCAGCGCTACGAGGAACCGGAAGTATCGGGTCATTGGTTCACCTTCCTGCGTGACGCATGGAAATGGATTGTCGACTCCCCTCCAAGGGAGCAAGAAAGGGGTCTACGGGACTTTATCCGGTAGCTCGCCCCCCTGTCAAAGCGTGCGTCACACGTGCCAGCGCGTTGGCAGGCGAGTCGTAGCGTCCACCACGACGCTAAGCGCGTCATACGGCAGGCTGGCGCAGGTGGAGGGACCGGTACGTCCGCCCGACCGGACCAAGCAAAGGCGCCCCGCTGGGGGCGCCTTCCGCTGTGATGTCGCGTCGTTGGGGGCGGTCAGGGCCGCGAGCGGTCAGCCGACCTTCTCGCGCGCCTCCAGCTTGGCCTTGATGCGCTTGAGCGTGGTCACTTCCTCGAGCGCCCGCTGGTCGAGGACGCTGCGGATGCTCCTGATCTCGTAGTTGATGCCCGGGATCACGAGCTGCTCCAGCGCGTTGACGCGCCGGTTCGTCTTCTTGATCTCCTCGCCGATGCGCCGCAGCCTCGTCTCGGTGGCGGCCACCTTGGTGATGGCCTCTACGAGCTTGCGGAACTGCCTGGCGGCCTCCAGGGTGGAGGCGCCGGCGCCGACGGGCGAGAACGGCAGGGCGTCGTCGAACGTGGGCGGCTGCACCTGCGGGACCTTGACGCCGAAGATGTTCTCCATCTTCAGCCCAATCTCGAGGGTGCGCTCCTCGGCGAGCGCGAGGCTGCCGACGGCCTCGGGGCCGTCCCAGGCGTTGGCGAGGAAGAGGGCGAAGTACGCGTCGCGGCTCGCGCGCGAGAGCTCGCGCCGCGCCTCGAGCGAGGACTTGACGAGCGCGAAGAACTCGCCGACCAGGGCGTCACGCTTGCGCTTCAGCAGGTCGGCGCCACGGATGGCGAGTTTGACCTGGTCGCGCCTCTGAAGGAGGTTCGATCTAGTCGGGGCGATGTTCTCTGCCATTGCCTACCTCCCCGTCTCTAGAGCCGGTCTTGGCGGATGGCGCCCCAGAGCTCGTCCATCTTGGCGCCGTAGTACTTGTCGATCTGGTCGTTGGAGAGCCTCGTGAGCTCGCTCTTCGGCAGCTGCGACAGGATGGCCCATGCGATGGACAGGGACTCCTCGACGGAGCGGTCGGCGCTGCCCTGGCTCACGAAGTGGCGTTCGAACTCGTCCGCGAACTTGAGGTAGAGCTTGTCGTTCTCGGAGAGGGCGTCCTCGCCCGTGATGGCGACGAGGCGCCTGAGGTCGAGGCCGTTGGCGTACGCGGCCTGGAGCTGGTCGGCCACGTTCTTGTGGTCCTTGCGCGTCTTGCCCTCGCCGATGCCGTTGTTCATCAGGCGCGAGAGGGACGGGCCGGGGTTGATGGGCGGGTAGACGCCCTTGTTGTGCAGGGCGCGCGCCAGGTAGATCTGGCCTTCCGTGATGTAACCGGTCAAGTCGGGGATGGGGTGCGTGACATCGTCGTCGGGCATCGTGAGGATCGGGAGCTGGGTGATCGAGCCCTTGAGGCCCTCCACCACGCCGGCGCGCTCGTAGATGGACGCGAGGTCGGTGTACATGTAGCCGGGATAGCCGCGGCGGCCGGGGATCTCCTCGCGGGCGCCGCCGATCTCGCGCAGGGCCTCGCAGTAGTTCGTCATGTCCGTGAGGATGACGAGCACGTGATAGCCCAGCTCGAACGCGAGGTACTCGGCGGCCGTGAGGGCCATCTTCGGCGTGAGGAGGCGCTCGACGGCGGGGTCGTCGGCCTTGTTGAGGAAGAGCACGGAGCGCGCGAGGGCGCCAGTGCGCTCGAACTCCTGCGTGAAGAACGTCAACTCGCGCTGCGTGACGCCCATGGCCGCGAACACGACGGCGAACTCCGTGTCCTCGCCGATCACCGTCGCCTGGCGCGCGATCTGCGCGGCCAGCTCGTTGGCCGGAAGGCCCGAGCCGGAGAAGATCGGCAGCTTCTGGCCCCTGACGAGACTGATGAGCGTGTCGATCGTCGAGATGCCCGTCTGGATGAACTCCTCGGGCTTCTGACGCGCCACCGGGTTGATGGGCGCGCCGCCGATGGGGAGGCGCTTGTCGGCCACGACTGGGGGCAGGCCGTCGATGGGCTCACCGGCGCCGTTGAAGCGGCGGCCGATCATCTCGCGCGCCACGCCGAGGCGGGCGACGTTGTCGACGAGGCTGACCGTGGTGCTGGAGAGGTCGATGCCCGAGGTCTCCTCGAAGACCTGGAGGACCGTGTACTCCTTCGACACCTCGATGACCTGGCCGCCGCGCACGCGGCCCGCGCCGTCCTTGATCTGGACGATGGCGTTGTAGGAGAGGTCCGGCGCGTTCTGGAGGAACAAGAGCGGCCCGGAAACGTAGCTGACCTCGCTGTATACCTTCTTGAGTAGGTTGCTGCTCATCTCTCTCCTAGCCTCACGCGGCGACCGCGAAGCCCTTGTCGAGCTCGGCCATCACGTCGCCCTGGTACGCGGGGAACTTGTCCTCCGCGACATAGCGCGCGCGCTGGATCTTCTCGATCACCGGGTTCTTGAGAATCTCGTCGACCGTGCCGCCGGCGTCCAGGGCGGCCTTGGCCTGCTCGTAGAAGCGCAGCATCATCGTGAGCATGCCGTAGGCCTTCTTCATGGAGCAGGAGGCGTCGACGGGGTCGTAGCCGTTCTGCTGGAGGAAGTCCTGGCGCAGGACACGGCCGGCCTCGATGACGAGGCGCTCCTGGTCCTGGAGGGCGTCCGGACCGACGAGCTGCACGACTTCCTGGAGGTCGCTCTCCTGCTGCAGGAGGGTGACGGCCCGGTCACGGAGCTCGGGGTAGTCCTGGGCGACGTTGGCGCGGTACCAGTCCTCGATGATGGGCGTGAACAGCGAGTACGAGCGGTTCCAGTTGATGGCCGGGAAGTGCCGCCGCCGGGCGAGCGAGGCGTCGAGCGCCCAGAAGCAGCCCGTGATGCGGAGCGTGGCCTGCGTGACGGGCTCGGAGAAGTCCCCGCCGGCCGGGCTCACGGCGCCGATGATCGAGACGGCGGCCTCGTCGCCGGCCAACGTCGTCACGCGGCCGCCGCGTTCGTAGAACGCCGCGAGGCGCGAGGCCAGGTACGGCGGGTAGCCTTCTTCGGCCGGCATCTCCTCGAGGCGCGAGGAGATCTCGCGCAGGGCCTCAGCCCAGCGGCTTGTGGAGTCGGCCATGATCGAGACGGAGTAGCCCTGGTCGCGGAAGTACTCGGCCAGAGTGATACCAGTGTAGATGGACGCCTCGCGGGCAGCCACCGGCATGTTGGACGTGTTGGCGATGAGCACCGTGCGCTGCATGAGCGGGTCGCCGCTCTTCGGGTCCACGAGCTCGGGGAACTCGACGAGCACGTCCGTCATCTCGTTGCCGCGCTCGCCGCAGCCGACGTAGACGACGATGTCGGCGTTGCCGAACTTCGCGATCGACTGCTGCGTCACGGTCTTACCCGAACCGAACGGGCCCGGGATGGCGGCCGTGCCGCCCATGGTGAGTGGGAAGAGCACGTCGAGGATGCGCATGCCCGTGAGGAACGGCGTGACGGGGTCGAGTTTCTTGGCGACGGGGCGCGGCTGGCGCACGGGCCACGGGTGGAACATCTTCAGCTCGGTGCCGTCCTCCAACGTGACCAAGACAGTGTCGATCGTGTAATCGCCGGCGGCGACGACGCTCTTCACGGTGCCCGAGACGGTCGGCGGCACGAGGATCTTGTGAGTGAACTGGTACTCGGGGACGGTGCCGATGACGGTGCCGCCCGAGACCTTGGCGCCCGGCTTGACGGTCGGGGTGAACGCCCAGCGCTTGTCGCGCGCGAGCGAGTTGACCGTGATGCCGCGGTCGATGTACGTGCCGGACGCCTCGCGGATCTTGTCGAGGGGGCGCTGGATGCCGTCGAAGATGCCGTTCAGCATCCCGGGGCCCATCTCGACTGCGAGCGGCAGGCCGGTCGAGATCACGGGTTCGCCCACGCTGAGGCCCGCCGTGTCCTCGTACACCTGCACGAACGCCGTCTCACCGTCCAGGCGGATGATCTCGCCGATCAGGTTCTCCTTGCCCACGCGCACGATGTCGAACATGCGCGCGCCCATCATGCCTTCGGCGATGACGGCGGGACCGGAGATGCGTTGGATCTTGCCTTCGATGGCCATTGTCAGTATCTCCCGCTATTCCAACTTGATGTCGAAGCCGATGGCGCTTCGCACCAAGTCCTTCATGTAGGTGACGGCGTCGTCGCCTTCGCCGAACGCGGCCCCGAGGCTCGGGACGCTTAGCAGCACGGGAAGGTCGCGGCCGCGCATGGCGCGCTCGCCGGCCTTGGCCGGGTCGTGGATGAGGCCCTCGTCGACGACCACGAGCCCGTACTCGTCGGAGTGGATGATCTCTTCGAGCGCGTGGACGGCCTCGCTCGGGACGCTCTCGCGCACCTCGACGCCCGCCAAGCGGTAGCCGATGGCCGTCTCCGCGTCGGTGAGGACGAGCAGCTTAGGCATGGGTCAGCTCCCGTTCGAGAGCGGCGCGCGGCACGCCGTAGAACTTACCGCGGGCGAGCAGCCTGAGCTGCGCCGCTTCGGCCTCCTTGCGCCGCAGGTAATCGGCCACGACGCCGATCTCGAGGGGAGCGTAGGAGATGCGCTTGGCGTCATCGTCCAGGACCTTGCGGATCTCGGCCTCCGCGGCGCCGAGGCCCCCGTCGCCCTGGGCGGCCGTCGCGACGGCCGCGAACGTGCCACCGGCAAGGACGGACAGCGCGCCTTCCTGGTCGCCGATCAGGGCGTCGAACGTGTCGCGTCTGAGCTCGCGACCCCCGCGGACGAACAGCTCGCGGGCGGCGCCGGCGCCCATGCCCCTGACCTTCAGGGCGGTGCGCAGGTTGGCCGCGTCGATCTCGAGCTGGAGGTGGCGCTTCAGAGCGGCGGGCGCCTTGGCCCCGTCGGCCCGCTCCAGCATGCCGGCGTAGTACGCCTGGTCGAGAGTGACTTCGAGCGTGTAGAGGTCCGGCTCGTTCTGGTAACGTCGCGCGGCCCGTAGGAAGGCCGACGTCACTTCGGTTCTCGCCAAGGCGAGCACCTGTGCGGCCGCGGCCATGTCCGAGGCCACCGCAGCCTGCTCGAGCAGGCTCGGCTTGAGCTCACCAGCCGGGAAGAGTGACCCCTGGATCTCTTCGAGGCCCTTGCCGGCGTGCTTACCCCTGGCGATCGCCTTGACGTTCGCGAGGTCGAAGCGCATCAGTAGCATGCCGATGAGCTCGCGCGCCTGACCGTCCGAGAAGGTCAGGAGACCGTGGGCAGTGTGATAGACGTTGCGCGCCACGGCCTGATCCACGGCGCCGAGGCCGCTCACGCGCGCCTGAGCCTCCTCCAGCTCCCGCATGTACGGGGTCTGCATGAGGCCGGCCGTGAAGGTCTTGAAGTCGCTCGCGTCGAGAGCGGTCTGGTAGAACGCCTGCCCGAGGAGCTTGGCCTTCATGCCCTTGACGCGGGCGTTGATGTAGCCGTAATCGCTAGACATGCCTCGTCAACCCGCCTTGGCGCCGAAGAGCGCCGCCGAGACCTCCGACGCGAGCTCGCCACGCAGCGCGACCAGGCGGCCGTGGAGCGTGTTCTCGATGATGCTGTTGTCGACCGTCCGCAGGCGCACCCCACCCTTGACGTCCTCGGCCACCTCGACCGGGGCCGTGAGGCCGGCCGCGGTGACCGCCTTCTCCGCGAGGGCGCGGTCGCGCGCCGCCACGACGACGGACTTGACGGTCTGGGTGCCCGCGCCGGCGAGCGCCTCGGCGAGCAGCTTGCCGAAGACGGGGGCGTAGGCCGCCTCGTCGGCGAGCAGCGTGTCGAGTTTGGCCTTGGCGGCCGCGAACACGCTCTCGACGCCCTCGTACTGCGCCTTGAGGCGCAACGATGCCGCTTCGAGCTGCGCCGCCGACTTGGCGCGCACCAACATCGCTTCACCCTGCGCCTTGCTGGCGCGGGCGCGGGCGGCCTCGATGCTCTCGGCCTCCGCGCGCGCGCCCGCAACGATCTCCGAGGCGCGGCCTTGCGCCTCGGAGCGGATGGCCTCGATCTCGGTGCTCGCCTCTTTCTCGAGCAGAGCCGAAAGATCAGCCACGCTTACCCGCCGATCTGGTTGTTGAGGAAGAACGCGATGACGAAGCCGAAGATGATGAGCGTCTCGGGGATGACGAGGTAGATCAGGACCTGACCGAAGGCCTCGGGGCGCTCGGCGAGGAGCCCGGCGCCGGCGCTACCGATGGCGGCCTGGGCGATACCTACGGCGATGGCGGCCAGGCCGATGGCGAGGCCGGCACCGAGGGCGATGAGGCCAGCGCCGACGCTGGGCCCGCCGGCCGCCTGGGCGAAGGCGACGGCGCCGAAGATGGTGAAGAGGGAGATGGTGGAGAGAACCCTGACTGCCTTGCTCATGACTTTCCTCCTAGGAGTTTGAACGGTCTATACGGTCGGCCGCTTTCGTCGTAGAAGCCGAACTTGGTGAAGAACTCGACATACTGCAACCTCAAGGGCTGCAGCGTATGCCCGATGATCGTAAGGGTGATCGCCGTCAGATGGACCACGAGGCCGACGACGATACCCAGGATGGGTCCGAGCACCGGGAGGGTGCCGGACAGGGCGAACCCGAGGTCCGTGGCGAGGTTCGCCACGAGGGCCGCGGACAGCCCGACCGCGAAGAGTCGGAGGTAGCTGAGGATGTTGCCTGAGTTCGAGATCAGCTCGACCAGCATGAGCGGCATCTTGGCCAGCACCACGCAGGCGACGAAGACGACGAACCCGATGGCGACCACGGCCGTGACGAGCGGGCTCATGCCGCCGCTCAGGTACGCCCAGGCAAAGAGCACGATCGCGACCAGGCCGGCAGCCATGCCGACGCCCTCGAAGACGTGCTTCATGTCGTGATGCTTGACGCCGTAGATGACCCTGATCACCCAGCCGCCGACGACCTGCAGCACCCCGAAGCCGATGCTGAGGAGCAGCAGCGGAGTGAAGACCTCGACACGGAAGAGCGGCACGTTGATGAGGCCGTAGCCCTCGTGGTGGTGCAGCGTCGTGTAGAACACGGGCCGGCCGGCCGGGAAGTGCTCAAGGAAGTTGCCGAAGAACTCGCCGAACATGAAGCCCCACACCGTGCTCCAGGCCGCGCACCAGAGGATGACGGTGCTGATCGGCTTGAGGGCGCCCGGCGGCACGACGATGTTGAGGGGACCGAGGTCGAGCTTCTTGCCGGCTTCGCCGCGCTTGCGGAGCCAGAAGGCGATGGCGGCGAAGAGGATGCCGAAGCCCATGTCGCCGACCACGAGGCCGAAGTAGAGCGGGAAGAACACGGCGAGGGTCCAGGACGGATCGAAGCTACCGTACTTGGGCGGCGCGAACAGGGCGAGCAGGCCGGTGAACGGCCTCACCCACGCGGGGTTCTCGAACTTGACGGGGACGTTCTTGTCGTGATGGGCGTCGGCCTCGCGCGTGGAGATCACCACGTCGCCCCCGAACTGCGTGCCCAGGGACGCCACGACGCCCTCGCGCTGGGCGCTCGGCACCCAACCTTGCAGGGCGAAGCCGTAGCGGCCTTCGGCGAGGTCCTCGAGGCGCGCGTAACGCTCACGGCTGTTGTGGGCGACGCGGTCGATGGCCGCCAAGCGCGGGCCGTGCTGCGACGCCAGCTTGGCGAGGTCCGTGCGGATGGACTCGAGGCGCTGAGGCAGCACCCTGGCGCGCTCCTCCATCATGTGCGCTGCCTTGGCGACGCCCTGGCCGGCGTAACTCTCCGGCAACGCCACCTCCGCCACGCCGAGGCGGCCGAGCGCGCTGCGCAGCTCGGCGAGACGTGAGCGCAAGGTGACGGCGAGGGCGAGCAGCCCGCCCTTGTACGGGCGTGCCGCGAACGCCACCGCGCCGCCCATGGGCTCGCCGACCTTCTCCTTGATCTTGTCGAGGCCATCCTGCTCCACGAGGAACGCGCTGGCGCCAAGGTACTTGGAGTCGTCGAGCGGGCCCTGCAGCGGAGCCAGGTCGCGCAGGAGCGGTTGGTACGTGCCGATGAGCTCGAGCTCGTCCGTGATCTCGCCGCGCTCGGCGACGAGACGGTCGACCTGCGCGCCGACCTGGGCGAGGTCGCGCTCTATGGCGGCCGGGTCGGAACCGGTCTCCACGCGCGCTTGGGCGTCGGCCTGGACACCCAGGACGGCGACGAGCGAGGAGGAACGGGCGACGATGCGGTCCCAGCTCTCCTTCGCCTCCAGGTCGGCTCCGGCGAGCTTGAGGCGCTTGATGGCGTCTTGCTTCTCACCGGGATCGAGAGCGTCGACTTGCACGACACCCAGGCTCTGGAGGCTCGTCAGGACGTCCTTGGCGCGGCTGCGCCTCCCGACCACCACCACCTGGTCCATCGTCGCGATCATGGCAGGACCTTCTCCAGCACGACCGTCAGCGCCTTGCCGCCGTTGGCGGACGCCTTCGCGTTGAGTGCTTCGGCGCTCTCGCGGGCGGCCTTGACGATGGCCTCGCGCGCGGCCTCGGCCTCTTTGGTGGCGGCCTCGAGTTCGCGCTTGGCGGCCGCCTCGGCCTTGGCCTTGGCGTCCCCGACCACCTTGGCGGCCTCGGCCACCGCTGCCTCGACGCCGGCTTTGGCGCTGGCCTTGGCCTCCTCGACCTTGCGCACCAGGTTCTTCTCCTGGGTCACCAGGTCTTGGAGCAGTCGTTCACCTTGTGCTTCCAAGCGGCCCTCCTTCCGTCACGCCAACACCGGCGCCGATGAGCCGGCCCGGATGTTGTCGGTGTCGTCCTCGGTTAGTAGTACGCACAAAAAAACGCGACGTTGTGGCGAACAGCGCCGCTGACGCATTTCTCTCCAAACATATCAGGGTGTCCTGGGGGTGTCAATCAAGGACAAACGTCCCGGAGGGGCGTCCCGCCGCCCCGGTTCAGCCACGCTTCTTGCGCTGTCTGGCGTACGCCGCGGGCACGCGCAACCTCCGCTCCGCGTCGCGCGCCGCCAACACGTCCTGGATCTCCTGGAGCTCGAGGTAGAGCGCGGCCAGGCCGGCGTCACTAGCCTCGGCGCTGGCCAGGCGCTGGGCGAGCTCGGCGCGACGGGCGAGGAGGCGGGCCGCCCCCTCCTCCTTCTGAGCCTCGAGGCGCAGCTCCCGCAGGCGGGACAGCGCCTTGGCGAGCTGCCCGTCGACGTCCATGCGCGCTTCGCCGCCGTCGTCGCCGGCCAGGAGGCGCTCGAGAACGACCGCCCCGTCGTCCCGCTGACGGTAGACGCTCAGCACGGCGTCTGCGTCGTACCCGCGTTCGGAGCAGTGCCGCCGCAGCTCCAGGAGGGCCGAGTCGCCGTCGGCGTCGGGGAGGCCGTCGACGGCCACGGCCAGCCGCCTCCGCAGGTGTTGCGGTTCGAGGAGCAGGAGGGCGACGATCTCCAGCTCCAGCCGCCTGACCTGGCCGAGCTCCATGCGCTGCCTGCTCATGCCGCGCATCTCCGTCTGACTCGGCGCCCTGCGCGCCTTGGACGTCAACCACTCGTCCAGCCGCGCCGCGTCTATGCCCAGGTGCTCGATCACGAGCCGGCGCATCTCGGCCGCCACCGGGTCGAAGACGTCCCGCGGACGCAGCACTCCCTGCAGCTCCTCGAGCACGGCCCGCTGGCCATCGACCGTGCGCACGTCGTAGCGCTCGCTCACCCGCTTGAAGCGGAACTCGACCTCGCTGAGCCCGTGGCTCAACGCAGCGCGGAAGTCTTCCAGATGACCCTCGAGCACCGCCTCGGCCGGGTCCTTACCGTGTGGGACACCGATGGCGCTTACCATGAACCGCCGGCCCACCGCCTGGTCGAGCCCCGCCAGCACCGCCCGCTGGCCGGCCTCGTCCCTGTCGAACGCGAGCTTCACGGCCCGGGCGTCGAGGCGCGCGAGGGCGTCGCCCTGCTCGGCCGTCAGGGCGGCCCCGAGGGCGGCCACGGCGTTGGTGATCCCGACCTGGTGCAGGGCGATGACGTCCATGTACCCCTCGACCACGACGACCTCGCCCGTGCGCCTGATCTCGGGGCGCGCCTTGTCCAGAGCGTAGAGCAGCTCCCCCTTGCGGAACAGCTCCGACTCGGGGCTGTTCATGTACTTGGGCAAGCCGGCGTCGAGCACCCGGCCGGCGAAGCCGACGAGGCGCGAGAGGCCGTCGCGGATGGGGAACATCACGCGCTCGCGGAAACGGTCGTACCGCCTCCCCTGCTCGTTCTCGACGACGAGCCCAAGGCCGACGAGGTCGGCCTCGCGCACGCCCTTGGCAAGAGCGTGCCGCAGAAGGCCGTCCCAGCCGGCCGGGGCGTAGCCGAGCTCGAACGCGCCTACGGTGGCCTCCTCCAACCCGCGGCCGATCAGGTACTCGAGCGCAGGTCCGCGCAGGTGCGACCTGAAGTAGTCGAGCGCGAGCTGGTTGACGTCGAATAGGTCGCGCTTGTGGGGCTCGTGCCCGCCGACGCTCACCGCGACGCCGGCCCGCTCGCCCAGCAGGCGCAGCGCGTCCGTGAACGTGAGCGCCTGCGTCCGCATCACGAAGTCGAAGACGTCGCCCTTGGCGTGGCACCCGAAGCAGTAGAAGTAGCCGCGGTCGACGTGGACGTGGAAGCTCGGTGTCTTCTCGCCGTGGAACGGGCACAGCCCCTTGAGCTGGCCACGCCCGGCCGGCTTGAGTGCCACGACCTCGCCGATGACGTCGGCGATGTTGAGGCGTTCCTTGATGAGGTCCTTGGCGTCGGCCATGGTGGGTCGGGCTCCTAGGCGGTCGGGCGCCGCCCAAGTGACTGCAGGTTAAGCCGAGGCCGAGCGAGCTGGGGTAGTCCGCGCCCTCAGGCGTCCGGGTACAGGGGCAGGTGGCCGAGGGCCACCACGTCGTCGCGCTCGTCGCCCTCCGTGAACACGACCATGGTGGCGGCCACGTCCGCGCCGATCTCCTGGAGGATCTCCACGAGCCCCGTGAGTGTGCCTCCGGTGGAGACGACGTCGTCGACGATGGCCACGCGCTTGCCGCGCAGCTTGCCGACGTCCTCCCCGTCGATGACCAGGAGTTGCGGCTTGCCGGTCGTGATGCTGATGACGCTCTTCTTATAGGCGTCCACCATGTACGGCTTCTCGGTCTTGCGCGCCACGACGTACGGCAGGCCGCTCCGCACGCTCATCGCGTGGGCGAGCGGCACCGCCTTCACTTCTGGTGTCACGAGCGTCTGCACGCCGTGCGGCAAGCGCTTCACGAGTTCCTCGGCGGCGGCCTCGGTCAGCGCCGTGTCGCCGAGCAGGTTGAGCAGCGCCACCGAGACGGCGCCGACGTTCACGACCTTGAGGTCACGCTCCTGGTCTCCGACGCGCACATGATGAGTGAGCATGGTTGAGCCTCCCGAGCCGGCCAGGGCCAGCTCCCGTCCGCCATTCAAGCACGTTACCGCATCGGCGCACGGCCGCTTCCGCTTCCCGGCGCGCACCGGCCTCCATGGCGCTCACGGGGTGCGTGGTAGGCTTGCCCGCGTGGACGAGGTGCGCCTGCGGCCGGCGTCTTTGGCCGACTACGTCGGCCAGCGGCGGCTGAAACGCAAGCTCGAGGTGTACCTCGGCGCTGCCCGCGACCGCGGCGAGGCCCTCGACCACGTGCTCCTGTACGGTCCCCCCGGGCTCGGCAAGACCACCTTGGCCCACATCATCGCCGCTGAGCTCGGAGTCGGCATCCGCGTCACGTCCGGGCCCGCCATCGAGAAGCCCGGTGACCTGGCGGCCATCCTCACGAACTCGCTCGAGCCGGGCGACGTCCTCTTCATAGACGAGATCCATCGCCTCGGCCGGGTCGCGGAGGAGCACCTCTACCCCGCCATGGAGGACTTCAAGATCGACATCGTGCTGGGCCAGGGACCGGCGGCGCGTTCCATCCGCCTGGAGCTCCCGCGCTTCACGCTGGTCGGCGCGACGACGCGCCCTGGCCTCATCACGGGCCCCCTGCGCAGCCGCTTCGGCATCATCGAGCACCTCGACTACTACTCCGATGCCGACCTCGCGCAGTCGGTCACGGTGGACGCCAGGGAGCTCGGCTACGGGCTGAGCGCCGAGGCCGCCCTGGAGATAGGCCGGCGCTCGCGGGGGACGATGCGCATCGCGAAGCGCCTGCTCAGGCGCGTGCGCGACTACGCCCAGATGGCCGGCGAAGAGGCGATAGACGCCAGCCGGGCCAAGCTCGCCCTCGACGCGCTCGACATCGACGACGCCGGCCTCGACCGGCGCGACAGGGCTATCCTTGGCGCGCTCGTGGAGCGCTTCGCCGGTGGGCCGGTCGGCCTCGACACACTGGCGACGGCCGTGTCGGAGGACCGGGCGACGCTCGAGGAGGTCTACGAACCGTTCCTCATCCAACGGGGCCTGCTGGTCCGCACGCCGCGCGGCCGTATGGCCACGCCCGCCACGTACCACCACCTCGGCCTGAGCGCACCGCCAAGCCAGGCCGCGCCCCTCTTCTCCGGCGAGCCGGAGAGCCGGGCGTGAACCCCCGTATGCCTGGCGGCCGTGGGAGGCGCCTCGCTCCGCCAGGCCCAGTGGGGGCGCCATGCTGAAGGGCAGCCTGAAGAGCGCCCCCCTGTCCGACGTCTTCCAGCTCATCGCGCTCAGCCAGAAGTCGGGCATCCTCACGGTGGAGCGTAAGGACAAGCACGCGCGCATCTACTTCACCCAGGGCAGGGTCGCTTACGCGCACATGCGCTCGGGCGCCCACCTCGGCGAGGTGCTCGTGCGCATGGACCTCGTCACCGCGCTCGAGGTGCAAGAGATCCTCATGACGCAGCGGCGTGAGAGCCCGGGCACATTGCTGGGGCGCATGGCGGTGGAACGGGGCATCCTCGCCGAGGACGACCTCGCGCGCGCCATCGAACGCCAGGCGTTCGACGTCGTCGGCGAGGTGCTCACGTGGTCGGACGGCGCCTTCGAGTTCCACGACGTCGACGCGAACGCCTCGCAGGTCCCGTACGGCCACGGCGTCGACGCCCTCGTCTTGCTCATGCGCGTCATCCAGAGCGGCGAGGAGGTGCGCGAGGTCAGCGTCCCCCCCGAGGCCGTCTTCTCGCGCTCCGGCGACCCTACCAAGGCGGACCTACCACCCGGCGCGTGGGAAGTGCTCTCCCAGGTCGACGCCAAGAGCTCAGCCAGGGCGATAGCGGCCGAGTTGGATATGGGCGAGCAGCGCGTCTACCACGTGCTCGGGCAGTTGGAGCGACTCCGGGTCGTCGAGCGCTCGCCGTACCTGGCGGACGAACCCCTCGTCCTCGTGGTCGGGGCGAGCCAGGCGCTGAGGCGGCTCATCATGCTCGCGCTGCAGCGCGGGGGGCTGCGCACGGCCACTACTGAGTACGCTGACGTGGTCGCCGGCATCTCCGAGCACGATCCGCGCGCCCTGCTGGTCGACGTCGACGAGGGGCGCGCGTGGGAGCTGGTCCGTGAGCTGCGCAAGGGCGGCGCCCAGGCCCACCTGCCCGTGCTCGTCCTCGTAGACGAACCGCCGCGGGCCGGCCTCTTCCGTCGCCTCCCGAGGGCCGAATGGCTCGTGAAGCCGTTCCAGGAGCTCGAGCTGCAGAACGAGGTGGCGCAGCTCCTCGGAAGGCGCGGGCCGATCGGGTCGTCCTGAGCGACCCGGTGCCTCCCGGGACCGCGCCGTCGGCGTGGAAGCTGGGCACCTAACATTGCCCGGACCCGCCTCGCGTGACGCCTGCCCACGCACGGCCGAGTAAGCGGCGGTATCCTACGACCGAACGCGACGCGTCAAAAATCAGCTCATGGGGCGCCCGGCACGCGACGAGAGTCGTAAGCAGCGCGGCCCGGGCGTACGCGTTCGCAAGTATCCGGGCCGTCACCGCCCGACCGGTCGTGTGGCGGCTTCTCAAGGGAAGCAGAGAGGTGAGAACCGTGCGTAAGATCCTGATACTCGCACTCGCCGCGGTGGCGCTGGCGGCCGCGCAAGCGCAGACGGTGGTGACGGTGGCCACCGGCGCCGTCGGCCAAGAGCTCGAGCTGAGCAGGGCCGCTGCGGCGCGCTACATGGCGCTCCACCCGGACGTGACCGTCAACGTCCTCGAGACCCCCGATCTGACGGACAACCGCCAGGCGCTCTACCTGCAGATGTTCGAGGCGCAGTCCTCTGACGTCGACGTGTTCCAGATCGACGTCATCTGGCCCGGCGACATGGCCGAGCACTTCGTCGACCTCTACGACTACGGCGCCAGGGAAGTCGCGGACCAGCACTTCCCCGCCATCATCGAGAACAACACGGTCGACGGCCACCTGGTCGGCATCCCTTGGTTCACGGACGCCGGCCTCCTCTACTACCGGACCGACCTCCTCGCCAAGTACGGCTTCGCCGGCCCGCCCGCCACGTGGAGCGAGTTGACGAGCATGGCCAAGACGATCCAGGACGGTGAGCGCGCCGGCGGCAACCCCGACTTCTGGGGCTTCGTCTTCCAGGGCAACTCGTACGAGGGCCTGACGTGCGACGCCCTCGAGTGGGTCTCCTCCTTCGGCGGTGGTTCGATCGTCAGCCCGGCCGGGGTCATCACGATCAACAACCCGAAGGCCGTGGCCGCCCTCGAGACCGCCGCGTCGTGGGTGGGCACCATCGCCCCGAACGGCGTGACGAGCTTCGACGAGGAGTCCGCCCGTAACATGTTCCAGGCCGGCAACGCCGCGTTCATGCGCAACTGGCCGTACGCCTACTCGCTCGGCAACGCCTCGGACAGCGTGATCGCTGGCAAGTTCGACGTCAGCCCGCTGCCCGCCGGTCCTGACGGCTCGCCTGCCGCGACCCTCGGCGGCTGGCAACTCGCCGTCTCCAAGTACAGCAAGAACCCGGCCGCGGCCGCCGACGTGGCGCTCTTCTTCGCCTCCTACGACGAGCAGAAGATTCGCGCCGTCGAAGGCAGCTACAACCCGACCGTCATGGCCCTGTACCAGGACAAGGACGTCCTCGCGGCCGTGCCGTTCTTCGGCTCGCTCTACGACGTCTTCATCAACGCGGTCGCGAGGCCCTCCACTGCCACGGCGCCCGACTACGCCGCCGTCTCCCGTGCCTTCTACACGGGCGTGCACAGCGTGATGACGGGCCAGGCCACGGCAGCTGACGCCGTCGCGGAGATCGAGGCCGACATCGAGGACGTCACGGGCTTCCCCACCGGGCAGCCCTGAGGCAGCCCTGAGGCGGCAGGCTCGGAACTCATGGCCGTTGGTCCGCTACGCACCTAAGTGAGTCCGCGGACCCACGCGGAGGTGTCCTGGCCGTTCGCGGGGGCCGACCCACCAGGTCGGCCCCCGTCCGCACCTTTAGGCCTGTCCCTCAGCTAGCACAACGCGCGGGCATGGCAGGGAGGAGTTCGAGTGCATGACGGGTGAGAGCCAGGCGGGAGCGCGCCGGACACGCGACCGGCGCGACCGCGGAACGTCGAGCCTGCTGCGAGCGGAGCGGCGGACGGCCTACGGCCTCCTGCTCCCCACCTTCATCATCCTGGCGATCATCGCCGCCTACCCGTTCGGGCGCGTCGTGTACTCGAGCTTGACCAACGCCAAGTTCGCCAGCTCGCAACCCACGAGCTTCGTCGGCCTCGACAACTACCGCACCCTCCTGTCGTTCACCATCCGGGAGCTGCCGGCCCGCCGCGACGACGCCGGTCAGGTCGTACGGCAGGACGGCCGCGTGCAGTACGAGTCGGCCGTGTCCGTCCTCCCGCGCTCGCCCCAGCGCTACCGGCAGGTCTTCCAGTTCGGGCTCTTAGGCAAGCGTTACGTGCTCGGCGCCATCTCCGCCGACTTCATAAGGGCGGTGTGGGACACGGTCGTGTTCACGGTCATCGCCGTCGCGCTCGAGACGGTGCTCGGCATGGTCATAGCGTTGGCCCTGGCCAGCAACTTCCGCGGCCGCGGTCTGATGCGCGCCGCGATGCTCGTGCCCTGGGCAGTGATCACCGTCGTGTCGGCCCGCATCTGGGAGTGGATGCTGCAACCCACGCGGGCGGGGCTCTTCAACGCCCTCGGCTCGTACCTGGGGCTCTCCGACGGCCGCACCGACTTCTTCGGCAACCCCACGCTGCAGCTCCCGAGCATGATCATGATGGACGTCTGGAAGACGACGCCGTTCATGGCGCTGCTCCTGCTCGCGGGCCTCTCCACCATCCCGAGCGAGTACGCGGAGGCCGCCAAGGTGGACGGCGCCGGAGTCGTGAGGCGCTTCTTCGGCATCACCCTGCCCCTGCTCACACCGACGCTCGCGGTGGCCCTCATCTTCCGCACCCTCGATTCGCTCCGCGTGTTCGATATCTTCCAGGTGGTACTCGGCAACCAACGCTATTCGATGGCGAGCTTCGCCCAGGACATGCTCATCAGTCGTCGCGACATGGGGCTCTCGTCGGCGGCATCGGTGACCATCTTCGTCATCATCTTCGTCTTCGCGATCCTCTACGTCCGCTCCATGAAGGTGGACACGCAGTGACGGGCGCGGCGAACACCGCCTCCGGCCGGCGGCCACGCGGCAAGATCGTCGGCAAGATCGTCGGCAAGACCCTCTTCTGGCTGCTCATCGCCGTCCTGTTCGTCTACCTGATGTTCCCGTTCTACTGGGCGCTCGTGTC
>CAUJFI010000071.1 GCA_963170125.1 Deinococcota bacterium
CCGGGAGGTTGAACGACCAACGCGGCCTAGCGAAGCTCGTGGACGTCGTGGAGGTCGCTGCGCAGGTGGCGGCGGAGGCTGAGGCTCTCGAGACCGGACCGGGCATGGCGCCGCAGGGCGCTTCGCGGTGCCGCTGAGGGACGCGCTGGCCGGTGGATCGGAGCGAGAACCGCCCTCATTCCCGCGCCGGTCCCATGACCACCGTCTTCACGCCCGCGTGGCGCGCGGCGTTCTGGAGGGCGTCCTCGACCTGCTCGAGCCCGACACGGTGGGTGATGAGCCGCCGGAGCTGCGGTTCGAGGTCGCCTAGGAGGTCGAGCGCGCGGACGAAGTCCCGAGGCCCGAAGCCGAACGTTCCTACCAACCTCACCTCGTCGTAGTGCACGCGTTTCAGGTCGACCGGGTAGGTGGCGCCGCTCGGCATGCCGGCGAAGACGTTGACGGTCCCGCCCTTGGCGACGACGCTCATGGCCTGGGCGAGCGCGTCGAGGCTCGCCACCGACACCATGACGGCGTCGACCTCGCCCACCGCGCTCGAGCGCAGCGCCGCCTCGACGTCTTGCAAGGAGCCGTCGATGACCACGTCGGCCACGCCGCGCGCGTACTCCAGGCGCTGCGGGGTGAGGCCGACGAGCGTGATCCGCGCCGCTCCGAACGACCGCGCGATGGCGGCCTGCATGAGGCCCATCGGCCCGTCACCGATGATCAGCAGGGACGCGTCCTGGGGGAGGGAGAGGGCCTCCAGGCCGTGGACGCAGCAGGCGAGCGGTTCGGCGAGGCTCGCCACCTCGTAGGGGATGTGGTCGGGGATGCGGTGCAGACCCGCGTCGGCCAACGGCCGCGGGACGCGCAGGTACTCGGCGAAGCCCCCCGGCTGCAAGAACGCCTCGCCGCGGTCGGTGCAGAGGCTCGGATGACCGCGCCGGCACTCCGGGCACGCGCCGCACGAGGAGTAGGGCGCGACCGCCACCCGCGCCCCGACCTCGAAGCGCGGATGGTGGGACTCGACCACCTCGCCGGCGACCTCGTGGCCCAGCACGCTGCCCGGCTGGATGAGGGGGTGGCCCCGCTGGTACGTCTTGACGTCGGTGCCGCACACGCCGCACGCGCCCATGCGGACCAGGACCTCGCCGGCGCCTACGACCGGCCGGTCCATCTCTTCGACGACCAGACGCCCGGGCTCCATGTAGCGAGCGACTCTCAAGAGGCCACCTGAGCGTAGGCCGCGTCGAAGAGCGGGTCCAGCAGCGCGGCGCTGCGGCGCAGGGTGTCGGCGGCGTCGTCCCCCAGGCTGCTCGCCAGCAGCTCGAGCACGAAGTTCCCCGTGAAGCCGCGGGCCGCGAGGGCCGCGATCAGCCGCGGCCAGGGGACGTCGCCGTCGCCCGGCGCGGTGTGGCGTCGCTGGGTCGCCAGGTCGAAGTCGGACGCGTGGATGTGCGCGATCGACGGGAGGCCCTCGAGGTAGCGCCAGAGGTCCTGGCCCATCTCGTAGGTGTGCGTGACGTCGAACGTGAAGCCGAAGTTGTCGCGACCGACCAGCTCCGCGAAGCGCACCATGGCCTCCACCGAGCCGCCGGCGGGTGAGGACGGCGTGTTCTCGAGCGCGATCGTCACACCGTGTTCCAGCCCGACGTCGCACATCAGGCGCATGTTCGCCAGCGTCGCTTCCAGGTGCGCGCCCTCGCCCATCTTGGCCCAGGGGCCGTGCACGACGATGGCGCGCGCGCCTATCACGCCCGCCAGCTGCGCGAGGTCGCGCGACAGCTGCTGACCGAACTCGAACGCGGAGCGGTCCGGGTTGTAGAGGAACGGCGCCAGGATCTGGGGGAAGTGGATGCCGCAGAAGTCGAAGCGACCCGCGCCCAGCTCGAGGAGCCGCCGCCCGTAGGCCGGCAGGCATTCGCTCGGCGCCTGCGGCATGAGCTCGACGCCTCGCCACGGCTGCTGCGCGAGGACGGCCAAGGTGTCTTCGATCGGTCGGGGGAAGAAGGCCGAGGTGCTCACACCCCGGGTCGGTAAGGTAGCCACCGCTCAGTTTCCTTTCGCTAGCTGGTGCATCCCCGGTGAGGCGGCGGGCCGTTGCCGCCCGCCGCGCCACCGGGGTCATGGCATGTGGTGCTACTGGTTCGCGGCGATCTCCTTGTTCAGTTCGTTGGCGGCGTCGTCCAGCGCCTGCGGGGGCGTCTTGATCCCGAGCTCGACGAACTCGATCGCGTCCGCCAGCAGGCTGTCCATCGTCCCCATCTCGAAGAAGTGGGGGTACTGGCTGGAGACGGCGAGCTGGTCGAAGCCGGCCGCGTACGCCGGCTGCTCGCGGATGAGCGACTGGACGGTCTCGCTCGCGGCCGCTTCGGGGCCGGTCGGGACGTAGCCCGTCGCCTCGGTGAAGCGGGCGCTGTTCTCCGCCGAGGTCAACCACTTGAGGAGGCGCCAGGTGGCGAGCTCCTTCTCCGGGGTGGAGGGGAACATGACGAGCGCGGCCCCGCCGACGGTGGAGCCACGCTCGACCTTGCCCGGCAGTAGGTCGGTGCCGTACGCGAACGCGGCGCCGTCCGCCACCGTGCCGAGGGTCGCGGTGCTGGCCATCAGGAAGGCGACGCGCCCGCCGACGAACAGGTCCCTGGACACGTCGTGTTGGGCAGGCGGCATGAGCCCCTGGTCGACGAGGGTCTTCCAGTACTCGAGCGCCGCGACGCCGGCCGGCTCCTGGAACGCGGGGCCGGTGGGGTCCTCGGTGACGATGGCGCCACCGTTCTGGAGGATCAGACCCTTGAGCCACCACGCCTCGTCACGCACCTCGACGCCGATGCTGCCAGGCACGGCCTTGGCGATCGCCTTGGCCTGGTCGAGCAGCTCGTCCCAGGTCTGCGGCGGGGCGGCCGGGTCGAGGCCCGCCTGGGCCATCAGGTCCTTGTTGTAGAACATGACCATCGTGCTGTTGTTGAAGGGCAGTGAGCAGAGGTGCCCTTCGTACCGGTTGTAGTCGAGCAGCACCGGGAAGAAGTGGTCCTCGGAGAGGCCCTCGGGCCCCGCCATGTACTGCTCGAGCAGGTAGTTGCCTTCGCGGCACGTCCAGAGGGGCCCGGCCGGCACGAGGCCACCCGCGGGAAGCGAGTTGGCGGCCAGCGCGGCGAGCACCTTCTGCGCCGTGTCGCCGTACGAGCCGCTGAACGTGCCGTTCACGGTGATGCCGAACTCGTTGCTGGCGTTGAACTCGCCGATCATCGACTGGAGCGTCTCGCCGGCCTTGCCTGAGATCGCGTACCAGAAGTCGATCGAGGTTCCTTGGGCGCTCGCTAGAGACGCGGCGAAGAGCACGCCGCTCACGACGAGCCTGACGAGATTGCGCGACACTTGGCGCTTCATGCTTCTCTTACCTCCTGTGGCTGACTGCGGTTGCGGTTTCATGGGTCGATAGGGGAGTGACGCCGGCTGGTCTCTGTTCCCACCTCCGTACGATCGGTCGCGAAGCGTTGAAGGGCTCACCCCTTGCTGCCCGTCATGGCGATGCCCTCGATGAACTGCTTCTGGGCCAGGAAGAAGAGCAGCAGGATGGGCAGGACCGCCATGACGGCGCCCGCCATCATCAGGTGCAGTTGGCTGCCGCTCTCCTCGACGAAGTAGCGCAGCCCGATCGGCAGGGTCCGCATCGCCTCCGAGTTGGTGACGATCAGCGGCCACAGGTAGTTGTCCCACTCGGACAGGAAGATGAAGAGGGTGATCGTGGCCAGGGCCGGACGGGCCAACGGCAGGACGATCTGCAGGAGGATGCGCCAGCGCCCGGCCCCGTCCAGGCGCGCCGCCTCCTCGAGTTCGTGAGGGATCGTCAGGAAGAACTGCCTGAGGAAGAAGACGGCGAAGGCGCTGGCCAGGAACGGCACGGTGAGCCCCTGGTACGTGTCGATCCACCCCAGGCGGCTCACCAGGAGGAACAGGGGCAGCATGGTGACCTCGCCCGGGATGATCAGGGTGGCGATGTAGGCCGTGAAGAGGAACCGTTTGAACGGGAAGTGCAGGCGCGCGAAGGCGTAGCCGGCCAGGGCGGACGTGACCACCTGCCAGAGCGTGATCAGGCAGGTGACGATGATGCTGTTGACGTAGAAGCGCAGGAAGGGGACCTTCTTGAACACCGTGACGAAGTTCTCCCAGCGCAGCTCGTGCGGCCACAGCGTGGGTGGGTAGGCGAGGATCTCCTGGGGCGACTTCAGGGCCGTGCCGACCATCCACACGAAGGGGAAGGCCGTCGCGGCGCTCATGACGATGAGCAGGACGTAGCTGGCGGAGCGCCCGAAGAACTTGCCGAGGCGGTAACTCGTCATTCGTAATGCACCCGCTTCTCCGCCACGCGCTGCTGGATGAAAGTGAGGCCAAGGACGATCGCGAAGAGGATGAACGACACGGCGGCTCCCTGTCCGAACTTGAACCGTTGGAACGTGAGTCGGTAGAGGTAGAAGACCAGCACCTCGACGCTGTTCAGCGGCCCGCCGTCGGGCGCCAGCACGTGGACGAGCGAGAAGACCTTGAACGAGTTGATGACCCCGATGAGGAGCACGAAGTAGGTGACGGGCGACAGCAGGGGCAGGGTGATGTAGCGGAAGCGCTGCCAAGTCGTGGCGCCGTCGATCTCGGCGGCCTCGTAGTAGACGCGGCTGATGCTCTGCAGGCCCGCCAGGAAGATCACGATGTTGTAGCCCAAGCCTTTCCAGAGCGCCACCAGCACCACCGACGGCATGGCGAGGTTCGGGTCGCGCAGCCAGCGCAGGCTCAGGAACCCGAGGCTGTTAAGCACCGTGTTGAAGAAGCCGCTGCTCGGGTTGTAGAGGACCCGCCAGATGGCGGCGGCGGCCACCATCGAGGTCACGACGGGCATGAACAGGGCCACGCGGAAGACGCTCATGCCGCGGAGCTTCTGGTTGAGCAGCAGGGCGACGAGCAGCGAGAGCGCCATGTCGATCGGGAGCTTCAGCACCAGGAAGTACAGGGAGTTCTTGAGCGCGTTCTGGAAGTCGCCGGAGGTGAGGCTGTCGACGTAGTTCTTGACGCCGACGAAGCTGGTGGTGCCGGCGCCGGCCTGCCAGTTCGTGAAGCTGATGCCGAACGCCCACACGATCGGGAAGTAGACGAACGCCACGAGCACGAGGAGCGACGGCGCTAGGAACGACAGCGCCATGAGCATCTCCTGCCGCGAGTTCGGCTTGCGGAAGTAGGGGGCGAGGTCCGCGACCCAGGTGCCGAGGCGCGAGCGGCGCGCCACCGTCGGCGAGCCGGGTCCGGGGGCCGGCCGGCTCACCGCGACCGCCTCGCGCGCATGGCGAGCAGGCGCTCCGCCAGGGGCACCAGGGCGAGGTCGTTGACCCTCTCCACCGTCGCGAACCAATCCGGGCGGATCGCCTCGAGGCCGTTCACGGCGCCCGACAGGGACCCGGCCAGCGAGGCCAACGTGTCCGAATCCCCTCCGAGGTTCGCGGCGAGGAGCATGGCGCGGTTCGGGTCCGCCCCGCCGACGGCGGTGAGGGCGATGGCGTCCGGTACGAGCTGATCGGCGTACATGTCCACGCCGATCAGCTCGTACAGGTTATCGATGACGCGGTCCTCGTCAAGCTCGACGACCCAGCGCATGACGTGCTCGACGCGCTTCCCCAGGGGTGCGCTCCACGTCCAGGCGCCGTGCTGCAGGCCGCGTTCGCTGCCGGCGATGGCCGCGGCGGCGATCTGGTCGAGGTCGCCCTCGGAACTCAACGCCTCGGAGAGGGCGAACGCCATCGCCATCGCGCCGGAGATGGCGGACTTGGTGAAGTGGCTGACAGCGCACGAGGCGACGACCTGGGCTTCCAGTTCGGCTCGGTCCGGCAGGGCGATGGCTAGCGCCGCCACCCGCATCGCCGCGCCGCAGCTGGTCCCACCGCGCGGCACCTCGTCCAGCTTCACGCCGGCTTCCAGGGCCTGGAGCGTCTTGAGGGTCGAAGGGCCGACGAAGCGGTTGCTCACCACGCGTGGGCTGCGCCCCCACGCCGACAACCTCCCGGCCAGGGCGAGCGGCTCGATCCTGCCCTCCTCCAGGAGGAGGTCGGCGAGCAGCAGCGTGTGATCGGTATCGTCGGTGACCGACCCTGCGGGTAGTCGCGCGTGCGGGTGGCGGGCGTCGGCCGTCCGCAGGTCGGTTATGCCGCCGTACAACTCACGTATCGTCTCCCGGCTCAGGAACTCGCTCGGCATGCCGAGCGCGTCGCCGACGGCGACGCCGGCCAGCATGCCGGCCGCGCGCGACGCCAAGGACGGGCGCTCCGGCGTGGGGGCCTTGCCCGGTGGCGGCGTCATGCGGCCGCCTCCCCGAGGACGCGAACGGAGCGGCAGGCCTCGGGGACGAGGCTGACCTCGGCGACGTCCTGGGGCTCGAGCGCGTGGAGCGGGTTGCCGTCGGCGCACAGGATCGCTCCTGCTCCGAAGCCGGCGAGGCGGACCGTCTCGTCGCGGCTGAGGCCCGCGTAGGCCGAGCGCAGGGGCTCCATCGCGGCGTGTCGCTCGGCGTCGAAGCCGGCGACGACGAGCGGCGCCGTCGCCACCAGGCAGCCGGCCGGCACGTCGGCCGCCGCGGAGAGGCCCAACCCACCGAGCAGCCCTTGGCCGAACAGCCCGCCGGTGTTGGAGAACCCCACCACCACGCTGCCGACCTCGGCCCCGCACCCGATGACCACCTCGCCACGGCCGCTCGTCTTGCTCACCCGGGCGGTGGGCGCGGCGACCGGCCTCGGGGTGCCCGGCCTCTTCTCGCCGCGCATGTGCGAGGCGGCATCGAGGTTCGTGAACTCCCCGTCGAGGGTCCCGCAGATGGTGGTCGCCACCACCACGTCGTTGAACGCCAGGGCCGCCCGGCCCGCGCCGTAGCTCACCCGCAGGGCGGTGAGCGGCGCGTGGACGAGGCGGTCGACGGCGAGCTCGGGCAGGCGGGCCGCCAGGCAGCTCACCAGCGCCCCGGCGTTCGTGGACCCCGACCCTACGCCCAGGATGGGGACCTGGCTGCCCTGCGCGAACAGGGTGGTGGCGGCGTCGGCCAGCGTGCCGTCGCCGCCGATGACGACGAGGAGGTCGACGTCACGGCGCGCCGCCTCCTCGGCGACGCGGTGCGTCTGGTTGCGCGAGCCGACCGCCGGGCCGACGAGGAGGGTCCGGGCGGGACCTCCGGCCAGGTCGGTCACGTTCGTTATCAGCTCACTGGGGCGCAAGGCGTCGAGCACGGCGCGGGCCGCGGCCAGGCCCCGCTCCGCCCCGAGCCCGGCGCGCGGGTTCACGGCCAGGGCGACCCTCGTCGCCCGGCCGACGGGACGGGGCGCTGCGGCCCGCCCGGCGCTCATGCCGGCGTCACCCCGGCGGCGCCCGGCCGGCGCCCGGCCGGCCCGTGGACGGCCCCCACGATCGCGCCGACGACCCCTCGGGCGTCCGCGGCGCGCCACACGCTGCGCCCGTAGGCCACGCCCGCGGCCCCGGCCCCGAGGGCCTCGTCGATGGTGCCGGTCAGCTCGCCGAGTTCGCGTTCGCTGCCGCCGAGGACCAGGACCGGGGCGAAGCAGGCCTCCGTGACCTGCCGGTAGGCCGCCTGCGGCCCCACGTACTTCGTCTTCACGATGTCGGCGCCCATCTCCGCGCCGATCCGCGCGGCCATGGCGACCTCTTCGCCCGTCGGCTCGCCGCCGAACCCCAGCGGGAGCATCTCCGCCATCAGCGCGAGTCCGAGCGCCCGGCACTCGGTGGCGACCTTGCCGAGGGTGGCGAGGCTACGCGCCTCGTCCTCCGTGCCGCAGAAGCCCATCACCGCCACGGCGTCGGCGCCTAGGCGGAGGGCGTCCTCCGGCGTGGCGATCAGGCTGGACGCGCGCGGCACGTTCCCGATGGGCGTGGCGCCGCCGTCGAGGCGGACGATCAGGCCGAGCCCACCGATGTGCGGGGCGAAGCGCCGGGCCAGGCCGGGGGTCGTCAGGATGGCGTCGGCGCCGCCTTCGGCGATCGCCGCCAGGAGGGACGCGGGGTGGGCGAGGTGGCCGAGCGGGAACATGCCGGCCAGGCCGTGGTCCATCGCCACGACGACGCTCTTCCCGTCGCGGCCGAAGAGGCGGTTGAGGCGGATCTCGGTGCCAGGGTTCATCGTTCGCTCCCGTCGTTCGGGTCTTGCGCCAGCCGCAACACCTCGGTCGCGGCGGCGCTGTCCGTGACCAGGGCGTTGATGTAACCGCCACGCGCCGCCCCGAGGATGGCCGCCGCCTTCGCGACGCCGCTGGCGACGGCGATCTTGCGTGGGATCGCCGCGAGCTGCTGCAGCTCGATGCTGAACAGGTACTGCAGGGCGCCGTCGATCGGCACCCCGTGCACGTCGAAGAAGCGCATGCAGATGTCGCCAACGGCGCCGGTGCTCCGGAGCTGGTCGGCGGTGGGCCCGTCGACGTAGTCGGCGAAGAGCATCTGCACGTCCTGGCCGAGGTCGACGTTGCCGATGCCGACGAGCGCCACGTCGAGGTCGCGCCAGGCCGCCGTCACGTGGCCGACATCCGACGACGCCATCAGCGACTCGTAGGCGGCGGCGCTGTCGACGATGGCAGGCACGTAGAAGGCGCGCCACGTGCCGCCGAGCTTCTCGGCGGCGACGCGGGCCGTGTCGTGGACCTGGAAGCTCGGCGCGATCTTGCCGAGGCCGCCGAGGAGCGGGACGACCTGCGTGTCGTAGCGGCGGCTGAACTCGAGCGTCTGGGTGACGTCGTACAGGGTGCGGCCCCAGCCGATCCCGAGGGTGCCGCCGTCCGGGAGGACCTCCTTCAGGTAGGTGGCGGCGGCGTGGCCGACGCGCTGGCGCGTGAAGTTGCCGTCGGTCGGGTGCGCCGTCGTGACGACCGCCCGGGCCAGGCCGAGGGCGCGCTCGAGCTCGGCGGCGAGCGCCTCGTTCGTGGCGCTCGGGTCCACGATCGTGATCTGCACGATCCCGACCGACCGCGCTTCCTGCAGGGCGCGCAGCACCTTCGAGCGGGAGACGCCCAGCAGCGCCGCGACCTCCTCCTGGGTCTTGCCTTCGTTGTAGTAGAGGCTCGCTACGGCGTGCAGGAAGCGCTCTCGCTGGGACGAAGAAAGGATGGACATTTGCTCCTCACATTTGTTCAACTGTTGGCGGCGAGTATAGCAGGGCGTCGCCGCAAGTCAACCGGCGCCCCAGCTACGCGCCCTCGGAGGTAGAGGATGGCTGTGCGACATAAACGCCTTGGACGACACGGGGTCCTGGTCAGCGAACTGTGCCTCGGCACGATGAACTTCGGCTGGCACACGAGCCGGGGCGACGCGTTCGCCATCATGGACCGCGCCTTGGAGCTGGGGATCAACTTCTTCGACACGGCCGACGTGTACGGGTGGAGCGTGGAGCCGGGCTTCACGGAGAGCCTGATCGGCGAATGGTTCGCGCTCGGCGAGGGCCGGCGTGAGGCCGTGGTCCTCGCCACCAAGGTCTACAACCCGGTCCGGCCGCCGGCGGCCCGCCCGGAGCCGAACAGCGACACCCGCGGCCTGTCGGGCTACAAGGTCAGGAAGCACTGCCACGCGAGCCTCAAGCGGCTGCGGACCGACCACATCGACCTCTACCAGCTGCACCACGTGGACCGCGCGTGCCCGTGGGACGAGCTGTGGTACGCCTTCGACGTGCTCGCCAAGCAGGGCCACATCTGTTACGTGGGCTCGAGCAACCTCGCCGGCTGGGACATCGCGACGGCGTGCCAGGAAGCTTCCCGCCTGGGTATGCCCGGACTGGCGAGCGAGCAGAGCGTCTACAACCTGCTGACCCGCCAGGTGGAGTCCGAGGTGATACCGGCCGTCCGCCACTACGGTCTGGGCTTCGTCCCCTGGAGCCCGCTCGGCGGCGGCCTGCTCGCCGGCCAGGGCAGGTCGGGCGTGAGGCGGGACGACACGTGGTTGAAGCAGCTGGGCGCGCACGGTGACAGACTGGGGCGTTATGAGACGCTCTGCCGAGAACTCGGGGAGGAGCCGGCCGTCGTCGCCCTCGCTTGGCTCCTGCACAACCCGGTGGTGACGGCGCCCATCGTCGGCCCGCGCACGGCACGGCAGCTCGAGGCCGCCGTCAGGGCCACCGAGCTGACGCTGGACGCCGCAGTGCTGGCCAGGCTGGACGAGATCTTCCCGGGGCCGGGCGAGGCTCCCGGAGCCTACACATGGTGACGGCGGGCAGCGAGGCGACCGCCGACCTCGTCGTGATCGGCGGCGGGATAGTCGGCCTGGCGACCGCCTGGGCGCTCACCGGCAGGCACCCGGACAAGCGCGTGGTGGTCCTGGAGAAGGAACGCGACGTCGCTACCCACCAGACCGGCCGGAACAGCGGCGTGGTGCACTCCGGCATCTACTACGCCCCCGGCTCCCTGAAGGCGCGGCTCTGCCGGGAGGGCGTCGGGCTGCTGAAGGCCTTCTGTGGCGAGCACGGCATCCGGTACGACGAGCGCGGCAAGGTCATCGTGGCGACGGTGGAGTCCGAGCTGCCCGCGTTGGAGAGGCTCCTCTCGCGCGGCACCGTCAACGGCGTGCCCGAGCTGCGCCGGCTCGACGTGGAGGACCTCCACAGGCTGGAACCTCATGTCAGGGGCGTGGGCGCCATCCACTCTCCCTCCACCGCGATCACGGACTACCCGGGCGTGGCCCGCAAGCTGGTCGAACTGCTGCGCTCGCGAGGGGCGGTGGTCCGGACGGGCGCGCTAGTGACGGCGGTCGACGCCTCCGGAGGCTCGGTCCGCGTGCGCGGCCCGAGCCTCGACCTGGAGGCCGCGTTCCTCGTCAACTGCGCCGGCCTCCACTCGGACCGCGTCGCCCGGCTGAGCGGGGCGGCGCCGAGCGTGCGGATCGTGCCGTTCCGCGGGGAGTACTACAAGATCAAGCCGGAACGTCGAGGGCTCGTGAACGGCCTCGTCTACCCCGTGCCCGACCCCGACCTGCCCTTCCTCGGCGTCCACTTCACGAACATGGTGACGGGCGAGGTGGAGGCCGGCCCCAACGCCGTCTTCGCGTTCGCCCGCGAGGGTTACACGTTCTCGACCGTCGACCTGCGGGACACGTTCGAGACGGTCGCGTTCGGTGGAGCGTGGCGGCTCGCGGCGAAGTACTGGCGTGTCGGGGCGTTCGAGGTGTACCGCTCGCTCAGCAAGCCGGCGTTCGTGCGCTCGCTGCGCCAACTCGTGCCGGCGATCACAGGGGCGGACCTGGTCAGGGGTCCCGCCGGCGTGCGCGCCCAAGCGATCGACGCGGCGGGGCGGCTCGTGGACGACTTCGCGTTCGCCAAGACGGCGAACGCGTTGCATGTCTTGAACGCACCGTCGCCGGCGGCCACCGCCGCGCTCGCCATCGGGCGGTACGTCGCGGAGGAGATCCGGTTCGGGACGACCGCGGCGTAACGATGTGACGGTGTGGGACCGGAGGGCTGTCGCGACACGGACGTGCGATCGGCGAAGCCTCTCGTCGCCGTTCTCGGTGCCGAGGCCCTCTACCTGCTCGTCCTGCGCGAACGCGGCCTTACTCACCCTTGCGCAACATCACCAACCGAACGTCCACCGACCCCTCCGTCCCGCTGGCATGATCGGCTCGTATCACCACGCCGCCCACCGCCGCCCTGACCCACTGCGCGTCGGTGGCCCGCACGAGGGCCCGCAACAACCGCCCCCGCTCGCCCACCCACCGCGTCGAACCCTCGATCTCCCGCCGGCTCGCGTCCACGAAGCGCCGCTCCGCCTCGACCAACTCCCTCCCCGCTCGCGCCCCGACTACCACGAGCCGCCGCACGCGCGCCAGGTCGGCTCGAGCCTCGGCCACGGCCCGTGACCACCCAACTCGCTCTAGGGCGGCCACCTCCTCCGCAGCCGCCAACGCGGCCGCGGCCGCGGCGACCGCCCGTCGGGCCGTGTCTACGTCGCTCTCCGCGCGTGCCAACGCCTCCTCGTCCATGTACCTGGCGATGACCTGCCC
>CAUJFI010000072.1 GCA_963170125.1 Deinococcota bacterium
AAACGGCAAAGGCTCCCCCACCTCCACCTCCCCCATCCGCGGGTGCCCGACGTTCAGCACGAGGTTGAACTCCAGCGGCAGGACGGCGGACGGCACCCGCAGCGCGAGGCTCGCCCTGGAATCGAGCCAGGCGTCGCCCACGCGCGCCGCGGCGCCGGGGTCGGCGGGGTCGTTCCACCCCTCGGGTAGCCCGGCTGGACCTAAGTCGAGCACGGCGTCGTCCGGCACGCGCGCCTCGACGATCACGTAGCTCGCCTCCAGCAGGTTCAGCCTGGCGTTGTACGCGAGGATCTCGAGCGCCCCGATGGCCGGCGTGCAGCCCAGGTAGACGACCGGCCTGCCCGGCGAGTTCCAGCGGCCGCCGTAGAGGCGCGCGCCCTCCCCGTCGAACGCCGTGGCGGCGAAGCGCTCCTTGACGATGCGCCAGCCACTCGTCACCCGAAGACACCATGCTCCATGCGGCCGAGCACGGCTAGGGCCCTTTGGGCGCCGGGGCCGTCCTTGGTGCTCGCCAGCGGGGTCTTGCCCTCCAGCGCCTGGTTGGGCGCGTGCAACCACTCGACCGCCGCGTCGGGCGCCTCCAGCACGTCCATGGCGCGGGCGTAGAGGACGACGTAGCGCCAGAGGCGATCGCTCTCCGTGGCCTCGAAGCGCCCGATCCCCTTGCGGCGGTAGAGGGTGCTCCCGCTCATCTGCAGCAGGGTGGCGAACTCGCCTTGCGTCAGGCGCAGGCCCGCGCACAGCTCGGCGAAGACCCTGAACGGCAGCCCCTCCTCGATGCGGCGGCTGGCCGCCCCCAGGCTGACATCCTTGCTGCGCAGCAGGCGCTCGATGGTGCGACCCGCGGGGCCGGCCTCCGGTACGGCTTCTGGGACCCAGGTCAGTGTTACCACTCGCGCCTCCTTGCTGCCATATGACATTGCAAGATTATCACATGAGCGTTAAGGGTCTACTTTCGGCGCCGTGACCGGGATGAAACCGAGGGGACAAGCCTTGGACTCCGGACGCGCAGCCGACGACTTGACACCGGCCCACCCTAGCCCTATCCTCTCTTACCCTTAGTTACCAAGGGTATCTTTACGGGGGGCAAAGAGAGCCCCAGCCCCATCCCACCAGACGAGGTCTCCTATGCGCCTACTGATGACCCAAGCCCGAGTCGAACTCTCCGACGACGAGACGCCCGTATCCGTCGAGTGGGACGCGCCGGCCGGCCTCCCCTCCCCCGCCCCGCGGGGCGCACCAGCCAGGGGCGCACCCGCCAGGCGCGCGCCGAGGCGCCCACTGCCCCCCAGGCGCGTCGTCAACGTCCTGGACCGGTGGCGCCACGCGGGCCACTGGTGGGAGCCGCGCGAGGTGCGCCGCCATTACTACCTGCTCGAGCTCGACGACGGCGCGCAGCTCGAGCTCTTCAGGGAGGGGGACGGCTGGTGGGTGGCGAGGGTGAGCGACTGAGTGCGCTCCTGAACGTGCACTCGTACTACAGCCTCGGCGCCGGCACGGCCAGCCCCACCACGCTGGTCGAGCGCGCCGCCGCGCAGGGCTACCGGTACCTGGCCCTCACGGACGACCTCAACGTCACCGGCATGGTCGAGCTGTTCAGGGCGGCCGAGGAGCACGGCATCCGGGCGCTGATCGGCGCCACCGTGCCCGTCACGGTCGGCACCGAGGCGTACCCGTTCGTGCTCATCGCCACGTCGCGCGCGGGTTACGCCACCGTCTGTGAGCTGATCACTGCCGCGGTGGCGCGGGCGGAGCGCGCCGCGCTCCTGCCGGAACTACTGGCGCACAACCACGACGTCATCCTCCTCTCCGGCCCCCGGGACGGCGTCGTGGCGCGCCTGCTGGCCCAGCGCCGCGTCACGGAGCTGCAGGACCTGCTCGGCCGCGTGGGCGCTGCGTTCCCCGACCGCTTCTACCTCCAGCTCTTCCACGACCGCTACCGCTGGGATTCGCGCCGCGCGCGCGCCATCAGGAGCCTCGCGCAGCACCTCGGCCTGCCGGTGGTGAGCGCGCCGGAGGTCCGCTACGCCGCGCCCGACGACTACCGCCTCTACGACGCCCTCACGTGCGCCCGGCTCGGGATCACCGTTCAACAGCCTCACGCGAGCCGGCCCCAGAACGACTGCCAGGCCCTGCTCAGCCCCGCTGACGTGCTCGACCGCCTCCCGTTCCCCGACGCGGCGCTCAACGCCGCCTGGGTGGCCGAACGCGCCTGCTTCGAGCTCGTCCTCGCCGATCAGACGGGGCGCAGGTTCATCACCCCGCCCAAGTCGCGCCTCCCGCGCGGCGAGGCGCCGGAGGACTGGCTGGAGGAACGGTGCCGCAAGGCGCTGGCCGAGCTCTACGCCGGCGCCGCCCTCGCCAGGGCGCAGGAGCGCTTCGAGACGGAGCTAGCGGCCATCAAGGCGTTCGGGATGGCCGACTTCTTCCTCGTCACCGCCGAGATAACCGATTACTGTCAGCGCCGCGGCATCATGGCGGCCGGCCGCGGCTCGGCGGCGGCCAGCATCGTCTGCTACCTGCTCGGCATCACCAAGACGGAGCCGCTCGGGCGCGACCTGCTCTTCGAGCGCTTCATGCACACGGGCATGCGCGCCATGCCGGACATCGACGTCGACATCGCGTCCGACCGCCGCCAGGAGGTCCTCGACTGGGTGGAAGAGCGCTTCGGCGCCGACACCCACGCCATGGTGTGCAACAAGATCACCTACCACCTGCCCCTGGCCATCCAGGACCTCGGCCGGGCGCTCGGCATGCCCCCAGAACTCCGCCACCGCCTCACCAAGGCCCTGGGCCGCGACTTCAGGTGGTTGAGGCCGCGTTGGGCCGCCAAGGCCGCCGTGGCGTTCCTGGAGGCCCTGGGGGATGCCCCCGTCGCCCACGCCCTCCTCACCCTGCTCGGCAGCATGGAGCCGCGGCACGCCCGCCACCTGGCGCCGCATAGCGGTGGGGTCGTGTTGGGGCGCTACCCCCTCTCCCACTACTCGCCCACGGAGCGCTCGAGCGGTGGCTCCAAGCTCCTGCAACTCGACAAGGACGACGCCGAGGACCTGGGCCTCGTCAAGCTCGACCTCCTCGGCCTGCGCATGCTGGCGGCGCTCGGCTGGGCGCGCGAGGAGGTCATGCGCCTGGACGGCGTGTGGCTCGACCTCGGCAACCTCCCCGACGACCCCCGCGTCTGGGACCTCATGGCCGAGGGCTCGACGCTGGGCCTGTTCCAGGTCGAGAGCCCGAGCCAACAGCACACGAGCCGCGCCATGCGCAGCCGCAACCTGCGCGACCTGGCCCATCAGGTGGCCCTCATCCGCCCCGGCCCCATCCAGTCCGGCACCGTCCACCCGTACCTGAGGCGGCGCCAGGGGTTAGAGGCGGTCACCTACTGGCACCCCAGCCTCGAGCCGATCCTCGCGAAGAGCTACGGCGTCATCCTGTTCCAAGAGGACGTGCTGCGCATCGCCGTGCACTTCGCCGGCATGGACTGGGAGGAGGCCGACCGCTTCCGCAAGAAGATCTCCGGCTGGGGCGCGTTCGAGGACATCGAGCCACACCGCGAGGAGTTCATCGCCCGCGCCATACGGCACTCGGGCGCCACGCGCGAGCAGGCCGACACGGTGTTCGAGGCCCTCAAGGGCTTCCAGGGTTTCGGGTTCGCCGAGTCGCACGCCTGGGCCTTCGCCATCCACGCCTACGCCAGCGGCTGGCTGCGGGTCAACTACCCGGCCGAGTACCTCGCGGCCATCTTCAGCGAGGCGCCCGGCATGTGGTCGCAGTCGACGAAGCGCCAGGAAGCCCGCACGTGGGGTGTGCCCATCCTCCCGCTCGACATCAATGCCAGCGCTGCTAGCCACTTCCGCTGCGAACGGGTCCGTGTCGACGGCAAGCCCGTCAAGGCCGTCCGGCCGCCCCTCGCGACGATCAAGGGCATCGCCGAGGCGACGGCGGTCGCGGTGCTCCACGAGCGCCTGCAGCGCGGCCCGTACGCGAACGCCGACGACGCCTACCGGCGCCTCGCCCTGACGCGCGAGCAGTTCGAGGCGCTCGTGCGCGCCGGCGCCTTCGACTCGCTGCAGGAGCGGCGCGACGCGCTGTTCCGTGTCGGCGCCCTCGCCAACACGCACGTGAGCGGCGGCTTCGAGCTCTTCACGGCGGCCCCCGCCACCCCACCACTCGCCCCGCTCGGGGTCGAGGGGCAGTTCACCTGGGACCACGAGAGCATGAGCTTCAGTCCCCTCGAGATCCACGCGTTGGACTTCATGCGCAGCCAGTTGCGCGAGCTTGGCTGCGTGCCCCTCGCCGGCCTGCGCCGCCGGCCACACCGCACCACGGTGCGCACGGCCGGCCTCGTGGTGAGCAGGCAGAAGCCGCCGACGGCGAAGGGCTTCGCCTTCTACGTGCTCGAGGACGGGCCGGTGCGCGCGCAGCTCATCATCCCGCCGGACCTGTGGGACTCCAACCGGGAGCTCGTGCGCGACGCCCCCGTGCTCGTGGCGGACGCGGTCGTGGAAGCCACCGGCTACCAGGTGACCCTCAAGGCGACGACGCTGGCCGGCTTGCGCTCGCCCATCGCCGTGCGGGGGTACCACTTCGGGTGATGGCCTCTCCCCTCCCCCGGCGCGCACGTCCAGCCGCACGCCGGCACCGCCCAGAGGCCCAGGACGCCCGGCACGGCATCGACCGCCCGCCCACACGCGCCGTACCCGCGTGCACCAGCACCCAGCCAGTGGTGAACACCAGCGGGGAAAGCAGCGGTACCGAGTGGATGCGCCCACCTCGCACCGCCCCCCGAGTACCGCAGCATCCCCTCCTCGGAACGGGTGGCCGCGCGGCCGCCCGCAGTCGGCTGCCGTCGGCTGGTCCTACGGCAACGAGGCGCCGACCGCAGCAAGGCTTCCCCGGCACCGAGACCCTGACGGCACCGAGGCTGCTCCGGCACTGAGGCTCCTCCGGCAGCGAGGCTCCTCCGGCCCCACCCAGCGCCGGCCCATCCAGCGCCGGCCACTCCCGGTTCCGGGCCGGCGCGCCAGCGCTTCATATCAGAGGGTATCGCAGGGTATCCGGGGTATCCGGAGGTACCTTAGGTTCCCCACTCCGCATGCGAGTACCGCTGTTTCCCCACCGGGTCTGCCGGCGTCCGGCCGAGCGTGAACTACCTCACGCCGCGGCCAGTACCCTGCGTTACCCACTTGGCTTTCGGAGTACCGCTGGTCTCCCCTGGTGCTTCGGCGCTCGTCCGTTCCGGGTCCCGCCGCCTTCACGTCGCGCCACCTTCTGGCTGCACCCTCAGCGCGCCGAACACTCCTCAGGCCGCGTCTGCCTGCAGCTGCTCCACAACGCGCCGCACGTCCTCGGCATGCCCGTCCGGCACGACCGTGGGCCACACGTGCGCCACGCGGCCCTGCGGGTCGACGAGGAACGACCGCCTCAGGATGCCCATCCGCTTCGCGCCCCCCGACCCCTTCTCGCCGTAGGCGCCGTAGGCCTTGATCGTGGCCATGTCGGGGTCCGTGAGGAGCGGGAAGTTCAGGTCGAACTTCCCTGCGAAGGCCGCGTGACTGGCGCCGTCGTCAGCGGACACGCCGTACACCTTCACGCCGCCGGCGTCGAAGCGCGGCAGGGCGTCACGGAACTGGCAGGCCTCTGTGGTGCAGCCGGGCGTATCGTCCTTCGGGTAGAAGTAGACGACCACCCATGAGCCTCGTGCTTCCGAGAGCCTGTGAACGGTGCCTTCCTGATCGGCGAGAGCGAACTCCGGGGCTGTCTGTCCAACTTCCAGCATAGCGTTAGCCTCCGGACTCCAGCCTAGCCCCCCGCCCGACCCCGGCCGGCATCACACGCTGCCATGCGACTGCGCGCCCATCACTCCTCGCTGAGGAGTCGGTTGAGCTCGCCGAGGAGCTCGGTGACCCGTCCGAGCTTGCTCGGGGCGAGCCCGGCCAGCTTGCGCTTGTTCAACATGCGCTTCGTGCTGCTCACGAGCCGCTGCGCCTCCGAGGGGAAGCCGACAGGCGCCGCCGGTTGCACGCCCTGCCTGAGCTCCGTGATCCGCCTTCTGATCTGGCTCAGCGACAGCCCCTCCCCCACCGCCTCGGCCAGCAGCAGGCGCTGCGCCCGCCGGTCGTCGAGGCGGACGATCGCCTGCGCCTTCGTGAACGCCAGCTGCCCGGTCCTCACGGCGTCGAGCACCTCCGGCGGAAACTCGAGGATCGGCAGGCGGTTGCTGACGAAGGAAGAAACGCTGAACCGGCCCAGCCGCCTGAAGATCGCGAGCGTCTCCTCGCGCCGCGCCTTGTCGCCGCTCCGCGAGCTGCCTCTGCCCCGCTCCTCGCCGTACAGCGCCTGCAGGATCGCGACGACCTCCGCCCGCGGCACCGCAAGCGCGAGCTCTAGAAGGTCGAGGACCGCCTCCGTCTCCTCGACCGCGTTCAGGTCCTCCCGTTGGAGGTTCTCCGTGATCGCGATCTCGAGCGCCTCGCGGTCGTCCAGGTCGACGACGACCGCCGGAACCTCGCTGAGCCCGGCGAGCCGCGCGGCGCGCGCACGACGCTCTCCGGCGACGACCTCGTAGCCGGCACCGACCCGCCTCACGATGATGGGCTCGAGGACCCCGCGCTCGCGGATGCTCTCGGCCAGGTCATTCAGCGAAGCGTCGTCAAAGTGCTTGCGTGGCTGACCCTCGTTGTAGCGCAGCTCGGCCAGACCGACACCCGTGGACCCTTGTCCCTCGTCGCCCGCCTCGATCTCCCCAAGGATGGCGCCGAACACGGCAGCGCGGTTGAGTTCGTTCTTGCGCTTCTTCGCCATACCTCAGCCCTCCACGCGCTCTAAGAGCTCGGCGGTCACCCGCCGCACTTCCAGGTCGGCCTCGCTGCCGGGAGCGTACACCGAGATGGGCATGCCCTGGACCTGCGCGTCCGAGTAGTACGCGGGGCGCGACGCGAGCGGTGTCGACACCGGCGCGACAGCCCCGAGCTGCTCGCGGATGACCTCCAGGCTGTCGCGGTCGTGCCGCGTCCGCCGGTCATGCTGTGTGAGCGCGAAGAGCGCGATATCGAGGTTGCGCGCCGCCTTACGGTACTCGCGCACCATCCTGATGACCGTCGGGATGCCGTCGAGTCCCTTACGGTTCGTGGGCAGCGGCACGACGATGCTGTCAGCGGCGACGACTGCTAGGGCCGAGAGTTGACCAAGGCTCGGGGGCGGGTCGATCAACACGTAGTCGTAACCCTCCAGCCGCCTTACCGCCTCACGCAGCCGCACGACCCCCATGAAGACGCTGAGAATCTCGCGCTCGACGATCGCGATACTGAGGTTCGCGGGGATCAGCCCCATACCGTGCACCTGGAGCGGTTCCGGGAGCCGCAGCTCCTCGTCGCCGCTGTTCCCGGAGCCCCCGTCGCGGTCGGCCTCGCCGATGACAGCGGGGTAGATCGTCTGCGCAAGCGCGATGTCGTCCTCGACACCGAGCCACCGCGTGAGGTTCGCCTGCGGGTCCACGTCGATCAGGAGCACCCGCCGCCCAAGTTCGCCCAGCACGTAACCCACGTCACGCACCGTGCTCGTCTTCGCGACCCCACCCGCATGGTTGAAGAAGGTCAGTACCTTCACGCCGCCACCCGCCTCCGCAACGCCGTTGGCCCCGCCCCCGGCTCGCCGATTCTACCCTGCGCAACCGCAGGGGCCGCCGACGCCCGGGCCGCTGCCGAGCCCACCTGGGCCCCAGGGACCCACCCGCCACGCCACACCATCGCCGCCCGGGCGGGCGTGCCAGGCGCGCGCCACTGCCATAACGTTATGGCGGTGCCCCCCGCTTGCCCTAGCGGCCGTGCCCGATGCCGCCACGGCCCGTCCGCGGCTCGCAGGCGCTCACCTCCCTGCTCGAACCCGAACCCGAAGTTTGCTCACGGCACCAGCCGCTCGCCGCCGACCCGCGCCGCGGTCCGCCAGGCGCGCAGGAGCTTGGCAACTGCCATAACGTTATGGCGGCACCGCCTCCGGCCGCCCCCAGCCGCCAATGCTGGTGCGCACTCTGCGCTGCCGCGCGCGCCCGGCCAGCACCGAGGCCACCGGGCCCACCACGCGCGCCCGGGGCACAACCCGACGCCACGGCCCAGCCCGAGTGCGCTGGGCCTTGGCCAGCCGTGAGCGCGCGCGTCGTGACACCGCCCGCCCCGGCACCCAGGCGAGCAGCGGTGACCGGCCGCACGGCAGCGGCGACGGGGAGCCTTGGCGAGCGCCGGGCAGCCGGTGCCTGGCACCGCACCTCGGCACCAGGATCCACCCCGGCGCCCTGTGAAAGGCTCAGAACGGACACCTCAGCGAGGAGACCCCTCGCGCCGCCGAGGTGAACGCCACCTATGCGCGGTCACGGTGCGGACGATCTCGCAGCCTCGCGCAACCATGCTCGGGGGCACCATGCCATCTTGGCAAGCGGGGGACTAGCGGCGCGAGGAACCAGAACGCGAGAGGCGCCCGATCAGAACGACCACACGCGACGCCTAGCAAGTGCACCCGCAGCAAGCTTCGGACAGGGCAGGGGAGGGGTGCGAACCAGTCGTCGGCCCCGGGCGAACGGCTGTTCGCCCGACCCCATCGCCTGCGGTGGCCATAACGTTATTGCGGAACCATGCTCTGGCGTCGGCACGAGTACCCGGCACCTCCCACTTGGCACGCTCCAGCGCTGGGTCTGGGGCCGCGTCCCTCGCGAAGTACCGCGTCGCTCCCACACGCTGCGGCGCCGTGGCTGCGCCCAGCCCGTGCGTCCGCCATGGGGCTGGCCCGGCCCCCGCTGCCCGACCCTTCACGCCCGGCCCTTCACGACCGGCCCTTCACGACCCGGCCCCTCACGGCCGGCCCGCGTCGAGCCGAGACGACCGCCGCCTTCTGCCGGTAGCCTCACCCCACCGCGTTGGCCACGTCGTGAACGGGAATCGTGTCACCTAGCACCGGCCGAGCCACACGCGCGGCCCGCGCGCCCCAGCCCCCGCGGTCGCGGCCGACCGCCGCTGGTGCCGGGTCGCCCGAGAGCGTAGGCCGAACCCAAGTGGGGAAGGCGGGGTACCCGCACCCGAAGTGGGAAGGCAGCGGTACCGCAGCGCGGGTTTGCTAAGGAACGACTGCCCCGGGCGCGAGGGGGAACGGGGCGGTACTTGGGCCTCCCGGACTGCACAACTGAGGGAGGAGCGGTACTGCCTGGCGAGTTCGGGCGCGGCGCAGGCCGTCGCGCGCACTGCGCGCGAGCCGGGCCGCGCCCGCCCGACGCCGAACCTGGGATCCCCACTCGGGGGCCCGGAGCGCCTGGTCCTTGGTCGTTGTCTTCCATCCCAGCAACAGGACATT
>CAUJFI010000073.1 GCA_963170125.1 Deinococcota bacterium
CCAGACGCGCGCGGGCGCCAGGGGAGCGCTGCTCATCGCAGCATGCATGCCGACTGACGAGTTCGGCGGCCCGTGGCCCGCTGGCGTCCCTCTCCAGGTCCACTCCCAAGAGCACGACCCGGAGTTCGACAACGGCTACGACCTGCCGACGGCCCAGGCCGTGGTGGCGGAGGCCGCCGACGGCGAGCTGTTCCTCTACCCTGGCGACAAGCACTTCTTCGCGGACAGCTCGACCGCGGAGTACGACGCTGAGGCGACTAACCTGCTCGTCGCTCACGCCCTCGCGCTCCTCGCCAGGGTCTAGGCGCCGTCCGCTCGCGCGAGGTGTGGCATGGACGCTGACAGCAAGCGTTTGGCGCAGGAGCTCATCGGCTGGCTCGAGCCGCTGGGCGGCAGCACCAGGGCCATGTTCGGCGGTTACTGCGTCTACGTGGACGGGAAACCGGTGGGCCTCGTCAACGACGGCAGCATCTTCGTCAAGCGGAGCTCGGCGGAGGGGCGGCTCGCCGGCTTGGCCGAACTCGGGCCCGCCTACCCAGGCGCCAAGGACTCGTGGCGTCTGACCCCGACGGCGCTCGAAGCCGAGCCGCTGCGGGTCGTGGCCGCCATCCACGCGACCGCGGCCGCCTTGCCGGCGCGGCGCGAGCGGGCGCAGGGAAGACCGCCGACCCGTTAAGCATCGATTAAGCGCCCACGCCCCATCGTCGAGTGACGGAGGACGGTCATGGCGTTGCGGCGGACGGTATTGGCGATGGTAGGCACGGCTCTGGCGCTCTCGGGACTGGTCGCGTGCGGCGGGCAGCGGCCCCAGCAGGAGGACCTGCTGGTGGAGGGGAAGGTGGTCCTCCCGCCCGGCAGCCCCCTGAGCCACGGCGCGCTGCGGGTGCTCAGCTCCAACGGCTCCTCCGACGTGGCCGCGGACGGCGGCTTCGCCGTGCAAGTGAACGACGACGGCGTCTGCCTCGTGGCCCTCGTCGACGCCGCCGGACGCCTCGCGCTCTTCGGCTTCCTCGGCACGCGGGACCCGGCGGCGGAGCTCTCGGCGGCCAGCACCGCAGGCGCCCTCCTCTACTTCGCGCTGGGCGGGCCGTTCCAGGAGGCGTGGGTTCAGGAGCTCATGGTGGAGGCGCTGGGCGGCGAGCCGGAGGTGGGCACCCTCGGCTCCGAGCTCGACGCGATCCTCGCCGCCGACCCGAGCGCGCTCGCCGACGGCAGCGACGCCCTGGTCGACGCCGTGATGGCGGCTCGCGACCGCATCGCGGCCCGCGGGCCGACCGAAGCGGGCGCGACCGGCGCCGCCGGCGTCCTGCCGGCCTGGGTGGCCCAGGCGGCGGACAAGAACTACGTCGTCATCCAGGACCCGCACCTTGAGGCCGGCCTTGAGACGCTGCTGGCCGACAGCGGCACGGGCGTCTACGTGAAGAACGCCAAGCGCCGGCCGGCGCGGCTGCTCCTCTACGAGACGGGCGTCAAGGTGGGCGACGGCCCCGTGGTCACGGTGGGGCCGACCCCGATCGGGAGCTACCTGAGCGTGCCGTCCTCCAACTCCCTGGAGTTCGGCGCGACCCTCGGAGCGATCGCGAGCGGCGACCTCCTGAGCACGCCGCTCGCGCCCGGCTACTCCGAGGCGGTGGACGTCCCGCTGCGGAACGGGACGACCCGCACCTACTACACCGCCGTGGCACTCGCCCCGTCCTTGAGCGACGAGCTGCCGGCGGTGTTCACCGACTCGCGCTTCTTCCCCTTCCGTAACGACTGGGACCGTCAGATACTCGAGCTCGACTTCGAGGTCTTCTGGTCGAACCTGCTCCTGCCCGTGATCGCGAACGTGGGGCTCGGGATGGCCGTCGGCAAGGCGACGAGCTACGACGTGCTGCACTCGACCGCGCTGAACGTCATGGGCGTCGTCGCTCCGCTCCTCACCCCCATGGGGGTCGGCAACCCCATGTCGGGCGACCGCGCCAGGACGCTCGTCGCGCTCATAGAGAAGGCCGCGCTCGACGAGTCGGCCGACGTCTACTGGGCGCTCGTCGAGAACGCCCGCAACGCGCTCGGCGCGGCGGCGCGGCCCGTCGGCTCGGGCTTCGACCCGCGCAGCTTCGCGCGCGCCGTCGGCACGGCCGGTGGCGCCGTCAAGATCGTCGCCCTCCTGCTCACCGGCGCCGACGTGGTCGCGGTCGTCTCGGACATGGCCGGGGAGCCGCCGGGCGCCTCGTGGGAGCTGGTCAGGACCGAGGTGTCCGCCAAGCTCACGCCGCAGCAGGCCCAGGTGGGTCGGCTGGAGCCGTCCGCCGCCTTCGACGTGACCATCGACGCCCCGCTGGACGGCGGGAGCTACGTGTACCGCTGGTCGACGAGCGGGCAGTACGGCTACCTGTACGACTACGTCGGCGCGGAGGGCAAGAGCATCGAGACGACGCGCTCGCAGGTCCTCTACGTGGCCAACGCGCCCAACGCCATCACGGACGACCTGCGCGACACCGTCAAGGTCGAGGTCTACAAGGACGACGGCTCCGGCACGGTGCCCCCGGGCGCGCCGTTGGTCGCCACCGCCACGGCCACCGTCGTTGGACGGGAGAAGCAGGACCTCTTCCGAGGGCGCTGGCTCTACGCCAGCGGGACGTACGACGACGGGTTCGGCAATGACCGCATCTGCGAGATCGTCTACCTGGCCATCAAGCTCGTGCCTGGCGGCAAGACCTACAGCGCCACCGGCACCAACTTCTACGACCCCTACTACTACCACTCGATCCTCACCGCCGCGTACGTAGACGGAATGGCGGTGCCGCCGCCGGACCCCGACTACCCGTGCCCGTGGCAGCTGCTAGACGGCGGCGAGTACCTGGTGGGGCTGACCGGCGGTGACGGGCCGGCGTCCGGGGGCGGCAACGAGGCCCTGTTCCGCTCGCGCTTCCAGGGGATGATCGTCGAGGTGGTCGTGACTTACTGAGCGCGCCTACCTGCCCAGCGCGGCGCGCGTGGCGGCCAGCGGCTCCACGCCGAGCTCCCGGCGCAGGTCGGTGGCGAAGCGGCGGTAGTGGAGCTCGGCCTCGCTCGCCCGACCGGTCCTCGTGAGGAGCTCGAGCAGCAGCTGCAGTGCGGGCTCGTTCAGCTCGTCGAGCTCCATGACCTTCCTGAGGTAGCCGACCGCCCGCTCCGTCTCGGCGCCCCTGGCCCGCTCCACGAGCAGGTCGACGACCGCCCGCTCGAGGCGGGTGCGGGCCTCGGCCGCCGCCGGGACGTCGACGAGCGGCGCGAAGGGGCCGCGATACAGGGACTGCGCGAGGTCGGCGTCGCGGGCGCGCAGCGCCTCCTCCAGGCGCCAGACGTCAGCTCCCGTGTGCTCAAGGGCGGCGTCAGGCAGGTAGCGCCGTACACCCCACGGGTCGAGCACGCGGCGCAGGAGGTTGTACTGCACGGCGAGGTTGTTGCGCACCTTGCCGGGGTCCGCCTCCGGCCACAAGGCCGCGCCTAGCTCGCGGCGGCTAAGGCGGAGGAGGAGCAGGGCGAGGAGGTCGCGCGGGCGGCCGGTGACCTCTACCGGCTGACCGAGCAGGCTCACGCTCGTCCCCCCTAGGTAGGCCACCTCGAGGGGAGGCAGCTCGGCCGCCCGCGCCTCGACGGCCTCGCGCCACCCGGAGCGCACGACCTCCCGCAGCGGGTAGTGTCGGGCGAGCTCGGGTCGGTGGTGGGGCAGCGACGCCAGCGGGATGAGGGCGGGCAGGACGGCGGCGGCGCTCTTCGTGAGCCCCAGCAGCCGGTCGAGCTCCGCCTCGGCGCCCGTCAGGCGGTAGCTGGCTGCGGCCCATTCGAGCCGGAACTCGCGCTCGTCGTCCTCCGAACGCACCCGCTCGAGCAGTTCGCGCGCGGCCGCCGGCTCGCCGACGGCGGCGCGCGCGAGGGCCAGAGCGACGGTCGCGAACGGCCCGAGCGGCTCCAGGCCGGCCGCCGCCGCCACGACCCGCTCCGCGCCCTCCGAGCGCCCGAGCGCGCTCAGGTAGCGCCAGGCTACCGCGTCGGCGACGCTAGCGTCGCCGCAGCCCGCCGCGGTGGCTGCCAGCTCGCGCAGGCGCGGCAGGTCGAGGTCGAGCGCCGCCGCCATGGCCTCGACGTCGAGCAGGAGGAGCGGCCGCGAGGCGCCGAAGCGGCGCGCCTCGTCCAGGTGGGCGCGGGCCTGCTCGCCGCGACCCAGGTAGAGCGAGAGCTGCGCCAGGTCGCGGCACACGCCGACCACGTGGTCAGGGTAGTGCGTGCGGCAGATCTCCAGGCCGCTCTCCTGGAGGCGCATGCGGCTCTCGATGTCGCCCTCGAGGTTCCAGTCGAGGATCGCGAGGTTGATGAGCGGGGCGAACCGCAGGCGGTTGCCGGCCGGCAGTTCCCGTAGGGCGCGCTCGACCAGGCGCTTGGCCGCCGCCGGCCTCCCGGCGCGGAAGTCGAGCACGGACGCGGTGCTGAGGAAGTGGCCGCGTCGCTCCGCCGACGCGCTCGCCGCGAGCGGGCCGCTGCCCTCCAAGAGCTCCCTGGCCAGCGCGTGGCAGTCCGGCTCGCCGGCCAGGGCGTAGATCGCGTCGCCGAGAGCCCTCAGGCGCAGGTCGGGAGGGAGGGTCGCGTCCGAGGCGAGGGCCTCGAGCATCGCCCCGGCTTCCCTGGCCCGCCCGACGGCCGCGAGGGCGTTGCCGACGAGGACCAGCCTGCGAGCGCGCGCCTGCCCGGGGCCGGCCTCGCCGAGGAGCCCGTGCCAGCGCAGGACGGCCTGCGGGTCCTCGCGCTCCAGCGGCGCCTCCGTCTCGTCGAGCACCCTGGCCAGGGCCTCGAGGTCGCCGAGCTTCTCGTAGGCGGTCGCGAGCTGGCGGGCGCTCAGCCCGCCCCCGCGCCGCGCCACCACCTGCAGGGCCTGCTTGCGGCGGCTGGCGAGGCACGCCGCGGCGAGCGCGCGGATCGGCCGCACCCCGCCGGAGTCGCCGTGCGCGAGGGCGCTCGCCAGCAGCCGCTCGCCGCCCTCGCCCAGGGCGTCCACGCGCACGTCCGGCACGGCCGCCAGCAGGAGGAGCGCCTCCCACGCTTCCCGGTCGAGCGCGGCCTCGGCCGCCGCGGCCACCGACGTCGCCGCCGGCGCGCCCCCGGTGGCGGCCGCGTTGGCCAGGAGCAGCGGCCAGCCGCCGCACGTCTCCAGCGCGGCCGCGGCGCGCTTCTCGTCGCCACGGAAGAGCGCCGCGGCCTCCCGGGCGTCGAAGGCCAGGTCGCCCGCGCCAAGCGCCAGCAGCCGGCCCTCCGCGCCTAGGCGGGCGAGCTCGGGCGGCGCGAGTGGCCCGCGCGAGGCGAGCAGCAGCACGCCGGCCGGTTCATGGAGGAGCTTGTCGAGGAGCTGGTCGCGCTCGTCCTCCGCGCCGAGGTCGTCGAGGAGGAGCGCCGTCTTGGCGCTCCAAAGGGCGTCGCGAAGACCGGCGGCGGGAGCGGCGCGCGGCAACCCTAGAGCGGTGGCGAGCGCGGCGCCCACCCTGCGGCCGGCCACCGAGGCCTCCAGTACGCGCCAGCCCGCCGTGGCGAGGCGCCGCAGGTGCGCCCTGGCCAGCCACGTCTTGCCGAAGCCGTAAGGGGCGCGGAGGTGCACGACGAAACCCGGCGCATCGGGCAGGCGGGAGAGCAGCCGCGTGCGCTCGACCTCGTTAGGAGCGGCGCCCGACGAAGCGCGGTCCATGGCGTCGGTTCGATGGTAGCACCGGCCTCGAGCGGACGCCCGCGCGGCTGCGTGCTAACATCCTCGCTCGACCGCGTGAGCCGAGCCGCACGGGCGGTCCCGGACGAGCGCGACGTACCCGGTCACGACAAGACGTCGCCATGGAGGCACTCATGGCATGGGTCGTTCTGATCGTCTCGGGGGTCTTCGAGGCCGTGTGGGCCACGGCGCTCGGGCGCTCCGCCGGGCTGACGAAGCTCTGGCCGAGCGTCCTGTTCTTCACCGCCCTCGCCGCCAGCATGGGCGGACTGGCCTACGCCATGAAGACGCTACCGACCGGCACGTCTTACGCCGTGTGGGTCGGCGTGGGCGCTAGCCTGGCCGTCGTGTACGGCATGGCCACGGGTGCGGAGCCGTTCTCGTTCCTGCGGGCGGCGCTGATCGCCGGCCTGGTCGGGTGCATCGTAGGGCTCAAGCTCGTGGCGTGAGGGGGCCGCGGCTCGCGCTACGCGTTCGCCCGTGCGTCCCGCCTAACCCCTGACCGCTGCCATGAGCCGGGCCGCCCAGGTTCTTGCCTGCCCTGGCCCCGGCTAGAAGAGCCTGCCTGCCACCCGGCCGCCGAAGAAAGTGCGCTCGTGCTCGAGCAGCCAGCGCTTCCGCTCGAGCCCGGCGGCATAGCCGCCCAGGCCGCCACCCGTGTTGACGACCCGGTGGCACGGCACGACCACCGCGATGCGGTTGGCGCCGTTGGCCTGCGCGACGGCCCTGAACGACTTTGGGTTGCCTACGGCGTGCGCGAGCTGCAGGTACGTGATCGTCGTGCCCGCCGGGATCCTCAGCAGCTCCCGCCAGGCGCCCCGCTGGAAGGCGGTCCCGCGCAGCTCCAACGGGGTCCGGAACTCGGCGAGTGTGCCCGCGAAGTACTCGCCCAGCTCCCGTTCGAGCTGCGCGAGGGGCTCGTTCGCCCCCTCGACGATGGCGGCGTCCCGCGCGAGGTCCTCGAGCTCCCGCGCCAGTTCGCGCCGCTCCTCGAACTCCAGGAGCACGAGCGCTTCCTCGGTGGCCACGCCGAGCATCGGGCCGATGGGCGTCGTGAGACGCGTCGAGGTTAGCGTCAACGCCACCCCAGCTCCGGCGCCACGTACTTGAGGATCGCCTCGATCACGTGGGCGTTGTACTCCACCCCGAGCTGGTTGGGAACGGTGAGGAGCAGCGTGTCGGCCTCCGCGATCGCCTCGTCCTCCGCCAGCTGCTTCACGAGCACTTCCGGCTCGGCCGCGTAGCTGCGCCCGAAGATGGCGCGGGTCTGCTCGTCGATGTAACCGATCTGGTCGCGCTCCTCGCCGTCGCGGCCGAAGTAGGCGCGGTCCCGGTCGTCGACGAGGGCGAAGACGCTGCGGCTCACGGACACGCGCGGCTCGCGCGCATGCCCGGCGGCCTGCCAAGCAGCGCGGAAGGCGCGGATCTGCTCCGCCTGCTGCACGTGGAACGGCTTGCCGCTCTCGTCGAACTTCAGGGTGGAGCTCTGGAGGTTCATGCCCAGCTCGGCCGCCCAGACGGCCGTGCCGTTCGTGGCGGAGCCCCACCAGATCCGGTCACGCAGACCCTCGGAGTGCGGCTCCAGACGCAACAGGCCGGGCGGGTTGGGGAACATCGGGCGTGGGCTAGGCCGCGCGAACCCCTCGCCCTTCAGCAGTTCGAAGAACACAGTGGCGTGCCGCCGCGCCATCTCGGCGTCCGTTTCACCCTCGGCGGGCGCGAAGCCGAAGTGGCGCCAACCGTCTATCACCTGCTCGGGCGAGCCGCGGCTGATGCCGAGCTGGAGGCGCCCGCCCGCGATGAGGTCGGCCGCGCCCGCGTCCTCGACCATGTAGTAGGGGTTCTCGTAGCGCATGTCGATGACGGCCGTGCCGATCTCGATGCGCTTCGTGCGGGCCCCGACGGCGGCCAGGAGGGGGAAAGGCGAGCCGAGCTGGCGCGCGAAGTGATGCACGCGGAAGTAAGCCCCGTCGGCCCCGAGCTCCTCAGCGGCGACCGCCAGATCGATCGCTTGGAGGAGCGTGTCGCTGGCCGTCCGCGTCTGCGAGTACGGCGAGAGTCCCCAGTGGCCGAACGATAGGAAACCGATGCGCTTCGTCATGTAACGCGAGTCTGGCACGCCGGGGGCCCCGCCGATGTCGTCGGTCCGCTCCCATGTAAGCCGGCGCTCCGGCCCCGATGACAGCGCGCCTCACGCCGATCGCGCTTCATGCACGACCCGGTATAGAGCCGCGGGCGCCCGGCGTGATAGCTTCGCTCCAGATGCGATCCAGCGGACGACCAGACGGTGCGAGACCACCCGGATGAACCGCGCGTTCAGCGTGTTGCTGCTCGTCTGCTTCACCGTCACCGGGACCTACCTGTTCACGCGAGCGCTGAACGGAGCGGGACCGCTCGCGTACTTCTTCTCGGCGGTCGCTTTCGGGATGGCCATCGCCGTCGTGCAGAGCCTCACGCGCGGGGGGCGGCGCTGAGCACGCCCGGGCGCGGGGCGATCGTGACGAGCCGATCATGACGCCGCTCACGCGCACCTTCCCGTTCGCGACCAGCAGGAACGTCGACCGGCCCGGCCGGCTCGATGCCGCGCCCGACGTCCTCGGCGATCACCGCCTGGGGGCGTTCAGGTTGAGCGTCTCGCGGCTTCCGGAGGGCGGCGTGACGCTGACGGTGGTCGCCGCGGCCGACGGGCGGCGCGTCGTGTTCGCCTCGCCCCCCGGCCGCGCCTTCCTTGCCGCCGCGCTGGGCCGGTACGGCGCCGCCGGGCGCGCGGGGCATCTCAGACCCACCGAGGCGACCCGGAAGCGCTACCGCTGCCAGTGGTTGACGGACGTCGTCCCCGAACGCGGTTCCGAGCGACCGGCGCTCACGTTGCGGGGGCGGCTGACGTCCGCGGACGCGTCCGACTCCGTGGCGTTCTCCGTGCGCCTGGTGGACGTCGACGGGCGGCGGGTCGGAGTGGACGTGCAGTTGGGGCGCCCAGACGCCGACGGCGCCGCCGGCCCGGCCACGGACGCCCTCTTCACGGACCTCTTCTGGGCGCAGGACCCGACCGCGCGCGTCTTCGGCTTCGGCGCGCAGTTCACGCACCTGGACATGCGCGGCAAGGCCGTGCCCATCCTCACCGCCGAGCAGGGCGTCGGCCGGGGAGCCCAGCCGCTCACGCGCTACACGGAAGCGTTCGGGGGCGCGGGCGGCGACTGGTGGAGCACCTACGCGCCGGTGCCCGGCTTCGTGACGACCGAGGCCCGCGGCTTCATGCTGCGCGACTGCGTCCCCGCACTCTTCGACCTGCGGCGGCCAGGGACGGGCAACGTGAGGGTGTACGCCCCGAGGCTGAGCGCCCTGCTCTACGCCGCGGCCACGCCCAGCGAGCTGCTCGAGCTGCACACGCGCGAGACGGGCCGCATGCACCCCCTGCCCGACTGGGCGCACGCCGGCGCCGTGGTGGGCATGCAGGGCGGCGGCGAGAAGGTCGAGCGCGTCGTGGCGGAGCTGGAGGCGGCCGGGACGCCGCTGGCGGGCGTCTGGCTCCAGGACTGGGTCGGCAACCGCAAGGTGCCGTTCGGGACGCGCTTGTGGTGGGACTGGCAGCGCGACGCGGAGCGCTACCCCGACTGGCACGGCATGCGCGGGCGTCTGGAGGCCAAAGGCGTGCGCGTCCTCGTCTACGTCAACCCCTTCCTCGCCCCCATGCACGAGCGGCCGGGCGGGCGCCCGGCCCTCTTCGACGCCGCCGACGCCGCCGGCTACTTCGTGAAGGGCCCCGACGGCGGCACGTACCTCACGGACCAGGGAGACTTCGTCGCCGGCCTCCTCGACCTCGCCAACCCGGAGGCACGTGCCTGGTACCTGGAGACGCTCACCGCGAACCTGTTGGAGAGCGGCGCCTCGGGCTGGATGGCGGACTTCGGCGAGGGCTTACCGCTCGACGCCCAGTTGGCGCGCGGCACGGCCTTGGAGTGGCACAACCGCTACCCGGAGGAGTGGGCGGCCTTCAACGCGGAGCTGCGCGCGCGCCTGGCCGCGGCGACCGGCCGCCGGCCGAGCGACTACGTGACCTTCTTCCGCTCGGGCTTCACGCGCAGCCCTGGCGCCGCCGGGCTCTTCTGGCTCGGCGACCAGTGCGTCACGTGGGACCGCTTCGACGGCCTCGCGAGCGCCCTGACGGGCCTGCTCTCTGGAGGGTTCTCTGGCTTCGCGCTGAACCACGGCGACGTCGGGGGTTACACGTCTACGCTGCCGCCCCTGCCGCGCACGGTGCGCAGTCCGGAGCTGCTCGCCCGCTGGGGCGAGCTGATGGCCTTCACCGTCATGCTGCGCACGCACGAGGGGAACCGGCCGCAGCACAACGTCCAGGTCTACTCGGACGCCGGCACGCGCGCGGAGTTCGCCCACGCGGCGCGCTTGCATGCGAGTTGGCGCGAGCTGCGCGTGAAACTGATGGCGGAGGCTCACGCGACCGGCATGCCCGTCGCGCGCCACCCGTGGCTGCAGTACCCGACAGACCCCGCGTGCGCGGACCTGACGGAGCAGTTCTTCCTGGGCCCCGACCTGCTCGTCGCGCCGGTGTTGCGCGAGGGCGCCACGACGGTCGCCGCCTACCTGCCCGCCGGCAGCGGCGCGTGGCGCCACCGCTGGACGGGCGCGCGCTACGAGGCCGGC
>CAUJFI010000074.1 GCA_963170125.1 Deinococcota bacterium
ACGTTCGCGTCCTGCACGCCGTCCACGCCCTCGAGCGCGCGTTCGACGCGCGCCACGCAGCTGGCACACGTCATGCCTTGCACGCCTATCTGAACCGTCTTCATCCGTACTCCCGTTGGCTAGCGCGTCACACGCGGTACTTGAGCGCTTCCATGAGCTCGCCGACTATCTGTTCCGTGTCGCCCCGCTGAGAGGCGGTGGCGACGTGATCGCGTATGTGTGACCTGAGGACTTCCTCGTTGACCTTGGCAAGGGCGCCCTGCACGGCCTTCACCTGCTTGAGGACGTCGACGCAGTAGACGGACGGGTCCTCCAGCATGCGCAACACGCCCTCGAGATGGCCCTTGGCGCTCTTCAGGCGCCTGGCGGCATCCAGGCGCACAGTGTCGTCGAGATGCTTGCAGTCGTGCGCAGGCACCGTGACCCCACCCACGACCTGCCCGGTAGCCGCCCGCTCCATCAGCCGGCCGCCACCGTGGCCTCGTAACCCGCATCGCGGACGGCAGCCACGAGCTCGTCGATGTCGGCGGCGCCCTCGACCTCGGCGGTGCCACCGGCCAAGTCGACCTGCACGGCCTTCACACCCGCCACTTCCTCCAGAGCGCTCTTCACCGCACCACGGCAGTGGTTGCAAGACATACCCGTGACGTTCAGCTTGGTCATCCTCATCACTCCCTATATCTCACCCCACCTGGGGTGGGGTCACCTAGCGACAGTCTAGCGCCGTACCCGCCCTACCCGTCAAGCTCGTGGGCTACCAGCCTCCGCCAGGCCACTCGACCGCCAGTTGCGATAGGGTGACCGAGTGGGCGTCAACGCACGCAGCCCGGCCGGTCCGGCGTCCACCGGCACCAGGCGGAACCGCCTGACGTCTCGTCCGGCCACGCTGACCGGTTTCGCGGTCATCATCGCGTTCGTGACCGCGCAGATGGCATGGTGGATCTGTTTCTTCGGCGGCTACGTCAGCATGGAGCCACGGCCGTCGTCGACGTCGACGACCGGCGTGGGTGTACGGGAAGCGGCACGCGGGCGAGCGTGCGACTGCCTCTGGCTACGGCAGAGCCCGCTACCGACCGGGAGCTGACAGGAGCGTGACGCTTGAACTCGACCGACGAAGTTAGGGTGGCCCGCATGAACCCTCCGCCGACAGGCATCGTCATGCTCAACCTGGGTGGTCCCAGGAACCTGGACGAGGTGAAGCCGTTCCTCATGGAGCTCTTCGCCGACCGCGAGATCATCCAGCTTCCCGCGCAGTCCACCCTCGGGCCATTCATCGCCGGCCGCCGCACGAAGTCCGTGCAGAAGAACTACGCGGACATCGGGGGAGGCACACCCCTCGAGCGCTGGACCAGGCTGCAGGGCGAAGGCATGTGCGCCCGCCTCGATGAGCTCTCGCCCGAAACGGCGCCGCACAAGGCCTACATCGCGTTCCGCTACAGCGAGCCGTCCAGCGAGACGGCGCTGCGCCAGATGGCCGCCGACGGGGTCAAGCGCGCCGTCGCCTTCACGCAGTACCCGCAGTTCAGTTGCGCCACGACCGGCAGCTCCGTCAACGAGCTCTGGCGGGCGGCCCGCCGGCTCGGGCTCCACAAGGAGTTCGAGTGGAGCGTCATCGACCGCTGGCCCGCCGATGGGCAGTTCGTCGAGGCCATGGCGCAGACCGTGCGCCAAGGGCTCGAGCGATTCGCTCAGGAAGAGCGCGACGACGTGCTCATCCTCTTCAGCGCGCACTCCTTGCCGATGAGCATCATCAACCGCGGCGACCCCTACCCGCTCGAGATCGGCACAAGCGTCCACCTGGTCATGGAGCGACTCGATCAGCAGTACGAGCACCTCCTGAGCTACCAGTCGTCAGTCGGGCCCGTGCCGTGGCTCGGACCCTCGACGGAAGCGGTGATCGAGCAACTCGGCGCCAAGAAGCGCAGGCGAGTGCTGGTGGTGCCCATCGCGTTCACGTCCGATCACATCGAGACGCTGCACGAACTCGACATCGAGTACGGCGAGCTGGCGCGCCACGTGGGAATCGCCCAGTACGTGCGCGCGCCGGCTCTCAACGACAGTCCCCTGTTCCTCGACGCACTGGCCGGCATCGTCCACCGCCACCTCGCGGGCGGGGAGGCTTGCTCCGCCCAATACGGCCTGCGCTGTCCGGGCTGCGTCAACCCGCAGTGCCGCGACATCCTCGGGCCGGTGGCCCCGTACCGCCGCACCAACGTGTCCGCCCACCGGGACAACCGGCGTTACAACCGTTCCTGAGACCCGGGCCTGACCAGCGCGTCCGGCACCGGCGGCCCCATCGCGCCGTCATGCCCGCTGCGTAGCCGGCGCCGGGCGCGCGGTGGTTGGCTCTCGTGCAAGTGCCCTCACGCAGGTAGCCCGGGCCGACGCCGCGCATGGAGCGGGTTAACGTTCTAGCGAGACGCACGTCGGTCGGAGGGTCGGATGCGCGAGACGAGTGGGATCCGCAAGCTGGTGATGCTCGTGGCCGTGCTGGTGGTCGCCACGCTGGTCGGTCGACCCCTGCTCTCGTCGTTGACCCCGGGGCGCAGCGCTGCTGACCCTAGCACCGCCGCGTCCACGACCGACCTTCCGGTTGCCTGCCGAGCCGGGGCGACGAAGGTCCACGTCGTGCAGGGGGCGGGGCTGCGGAGCCCGCTCGTGGGAGAGGACGTGACGGTCCAGGGGGTGGTCGTCGCTACCTTCCAGCATGGTGACGGCGGCGCGTTCGGGTACGACCTGGGCGGCTTCTACGTCCAGGAAGAAGACTCGGACGCCGACGCCGACCCCCGCACGTCGGAGGGGGTGTTCGTGCACGAGGCGACGTTGCGGCCGAGCGTGGGCGACCTCGTGCGCGTAACGGGGCGGGTGGCGGAGTTCAACGACCTGACGGAGATCACGCGGGTCCAGGACGTCGTCACGTGCGCGCAGGGGCTGCCGTTGCCTACCCCCGCCGCCATCACGCTGCCCGTCGCCTCGCTCGCCGACCTCGAAGCGTTCGAGGGCATGCTCGTTACCTTCCCGCAGGACCTCGTGATCGGCGACTACCAGGACTTCGACCGCTACGGTGAGATCGTCATGACCCTACCGGGCGCCGACGGCAAGCGCCCGCTGCAACCGACGGCGTACTTGGCCCCCGGTTCGCGAGAGGCGCTCGCCGCCGCAGACCTGGCAGCACGCTCACGCATCGTCCTTGACGACGGTCGCACGACCCAGAACCCGCATCCGCCGCGCCATCCGGACGGCACTGAGTTCACCGCCGCGAACAGCTTCCGAGGCGGCGACGTCGTGAGCGGCCTCACCGGCGTGCTGGACCACTCGTTCGGCGGCTACCGCGTGCAGCCGACGCGCGGGGCCACCGTGACCTCCGCCGGAGCGCGCCCGGCCGCGCCGGAAGCAGTGGGTGGCCGCCTTCGGGCCGCCGGCTTCAACGTCCTCAACTACTTCACGACCCTTAGGGGAGGCTCCAGCGCGTGCGGTCCGAGGCGCGACCAGGACTGCCGCGGCGCGGACACGGCCGCCGAGTTCCGGCGCCAACGGGACAAGATCGTGTCCGCGCTCGCCAGGATGGACGCCCACGTGCTGGGCCTCACGGAGTTGGAGAACGACCCGACCGGCGCTGCGCTCGCCGATCTGGTCGACGCGCTCAACTCCGCCACCGTCGCCGGTCGCTACGCCGCCGTGCGAACGGCCGGCGCGGTGGGAGGGGACGTCATCCGCGTCGCCATCCTCTATCAACCGGCGCACGTGCGGCCCGTCGGCACCGCCGCCGTTCTGGCCGACAGGGGGTTCATCGACTCCACGCGTTCCGGCGAAGCGCGCAACCGGGCAGCCATGGCCCAGACGTTCGAGGAGGTGGGGAGCGGCGAACGCTTCACGGTCGTCGTCAACCACCTGAAGAGCAAGAGCTCCACCTGCGGGCGAGGCGACGACGACAGCGCCCAGGGCAGCTGCAACGGCACGCGCACGGCGGCCGTGAAGGCCCTGCTGGCGTGGCGGGCTACGGACCCGACCGCGGCCGACGACCCCGACGTGTTGCTACTCGGCGACTACAACTCCTACGCGCGCGAGGACCCAGTGCGCGCCTTGGCCGCCGGCGCGGACGGCGTGGCCGGCACCCCCGACGACTTCACCGATCTGCTCGCCATGTTCGTAGGCAACGACGCATATACCTACGTTTACGACGCGCAACTCGGCTACCTCGACTACGCATTCGCCAGCGGAGCGTTGCTCGGGCAGGTGAGCGGAACGACCGCGTGGCACATAAACGCCGACGAGCCGGACATCCTCGACTACGACCTGAGCTTCAAGCCCGCGGCCCAGAGGGCGCTGTTCACGGCGGATCCGTTCAGGTCGTCGGATCACGACCCCGTGATCGTAGGCCTGGCACTGGGAACCGACGAGCGCTGAGGAGTAGGGCCGGGAGTAGGCCACCGGCCACGCCGCTCCGGTGCGGTACCATTCGCACTACCGTGGACGAATTCGCGCAACTCACCAGCAAGCGCCGGACCCCTGGCCAGACTTCCAACCGCCTCATCCTGGTAGGCCTGGTGGTGGTCGTGGCAGCCATCCTGATCTTCTCGAGCATGTTCACCGTCGACCAGGGCTATCGCGGCGTGGTGCTGCGCCTCGGCGCGTTCGAGCGCATCGCGCAGCCCGGCCTCGGCTTCAAGATGCCGCTCGTGGACAAGGTCGTGATGGTGCGCGTGCAGACCAACTCGAAGGTCTACGACCGCATGGAGACCTACTCACGCGACCAGCAGCTCGCCGAGCTGCGCGTGTCCGTCACCTACCGGCTCGTGCCCGAGATGGTGCACGAGGTCTACGCCCAGTTCGGCAGTGAGGACGGGGTCGTGTCGCGCCTCATCGACCGGCGCGTCAACGAGCTGGTGCGGACCGTGTTCGGCCAGTTCAACGCCGTCGAGGCCATCCAGCAGCGGAGCTCGCTCAACCAGAAGGTGGCCGACGCCGTGATGAGCGTCATAGATCCGAACATCGTCGTGATCGAGTCGGTGCAGGTCGAGGACATCGCGTTCAGTTCGGCATACGAGCAGTCGGTCGAGGCGCGCATGATGGCCGAGGTCGAGGTGCAGCGCCGCACGCAGGAGCTCGAGCAGCAGCGCATCCAGGCGCAGATCGTCGTCACTCAGGCGCAGGGCGCCGCCGATGCCAGGGTGGCGGAAGCCAAGGCCCAGGCCGAGGCCACGCGCTTGGCCGGCGACGCGGAGGCGAGCGCCATCCGCGCGAAGGGTGAGGCGCTGCGCGACAACCCGGAGCTCGTCGCCCTCGTGACGGCCGAGGCCTGGAACGGCGTCCTCCCCAGCACGATGCTTCCGGGCGGGACGCTGCCGTTCATCTCGGTCGGGGAGTAAGCCTTCGCTCGCGAGAGCCGCGTCTCCTCGCAGGCGCCTAGGAAGTCGATGGGGCCGCTCCTGATCGGGAGCGGCCCCACTTCTCTCGGAACCTCCAGCTTACCCAGCGACCCTGAGCGGGCTCAGCGAGCCCCGGCCCCGAGCGGCAGACGCCAGCTCGACCAGCGCGCGCCGTCCAGGACCGTAACGGTGCCCGTGGCCGTCTCCGTACTGTCGGCCAGCGTCCGCATGGCGGCCACCGCCAGGTCCGTCAGGACGAGGACCTGGTCGTAGGTCGGCACCTGCGCGTCACCGAGCCACGCGCCCGCGCGGGTCTCCGTAAGGGCATGGCCAGCCAGCCAGAGCAGCGTGGCCGTCGGTGCGGAGGCGAGCTCGGCGACCTGAGCCAGGCCGCGCAGGAAGCTACGCGAGTCGACGAGCGAGTAGCCGACCAGAGCGCCGGGGGCGCGGGTGAGGCCGATCAGTCCGGGCGCGAGCGCGGCGGGCCTGGCGACGGGTGCAGACCGCGAGTCGATGGCCTGTAGCAGGGCCGCGGTCGGGCTGCCGATCACCAGGTTGCCGTCGAACACGGCCAACCCGACGTCGAGCGTCGGACCGGACCTCACCCTGAGGTACTCGACGCCGGCATGCTGCAGCTCGCGCACGGAGACCGCCTGTGAGAACTCGAGCGCCCCGGCGAACTCCTCCGCGCGCGAGGTGGAGACCAGGAGGGAGTTGAAGCGCTCGGCGGCCTCGAGCCACGAGCGCACG
>CAUJFI010000075.1 GCA_963170125.1 Deinococcota bacterium
GCAGCCGGTTGGCGTTGGGCGCGGCGAACATGGAGCAGGCGGACAGGGTAACTGCGAGAGCGAGGACAGGCAGGGTCCGCGCGAGGTAACGCTTCATTAGCAAACTCCTCCTAAGTACACCGTCCATGACGACTGCCGAACTGTATCACGCCCTGCTCGGCACCTACGGCGAGAAAGTGCACAGGGCCGGCGCTGTCCTGGCGTCTGGCAGGGGAGTTCTGCGGCTTCATGCGGAGCCTACCGCGCGTGTGACGTCTTGCTTAGCGCCCCGCTCAGCGCTTCCGTTTAGCCTAGATGACCAGCTCGACGAGGCGGGGGTCGAAGCGTAAGGGTCCGAGGCCCTGGCGGGCCACCGCGTCCTCGAAGTCGGGATGAGCCGGGTTGAGCAGGTAGTTGTGGCTATGCGGGGCAACGACTGACGGTACTCGTAACGCCACGCTCCTACGTTCCATGGTCCAGAGATCGCCGAACGCTCGTGTCGTCGCCCTGTCGGTAGGGTCGACGCTCCCACGGACTACGCGCTCGACAAGGTCCTCGACCATCGCCGCGTCGAACTCGCAGCGGTAAAGGTGGTAACCGCTGAAGTCCTGGTAGTCGTTCCAGGCGGTCATGATCTCGAGGACAGCGAGCGCCGGATGCTCAGCGGTGTAGACCACTACGGTCCCGCGGCTGTTCCATCGCCCTTCCGCCCCGCGTGGGCTGAACGCCGTGGCAACCGAGTCTGCGAACGCCAGGCGGAACGCCGAGATCAAAGGAAGGCGCCGTCTTCCAGCGCTGCGATATGCTCGTCAAGCCGGCTTCGGCCCAACTCGGTAGCGAGCAGGTCGAGCGGCCGGAAGCCCTCGAGGTGTGGGTTGGGCTTGCCCAGCCACCGCGCCGCCGCGTCCTCGCCTACCATGGCCGCGATCCGCGCGAAGCACTTGAGCGCAGCGCCCGTGCGGTCGAGGACCTGGACGTTCATGACGGGGTTCCGGCTGGCCTTGGTGCGCGACACGCCCATCGCGCGCAACGTGTCGCCGATGCTCGCGCCCATGACGCCTGACATGCGTTCAACGACGGCGGTAACGGACGGCTCGCCGATCGGCTCGTTCGCGATGACGGCATCCTCCACCGCCTTGGCATCCTCGCAGCTAGTCGCAGCCTCTCGCCACGGAAGCTGAAGGTGAAACGGTACGAGGGCGAGCCCCTCACGGGCATCGGTTAAGGACCGATCAGGAGACTGCGGGCCAAGACCCCACCCGGATACCGTATCCTGGCCGCACTCACAGCGCGATCCTGACCTCTTGGGACCGCGCTGTCTCGTGCCGCGGTCGCAACTGCTCAAGCGCCCCGAACGTCGTGACACCCGGTGCGGCACACGCGCCGGCTTTAGGAGAGGCCCTATGAAGGTGAAGCGGAGTACAGGTCTGTTCGCGGGGTTGCTCTTGGTGGCCGCGCTCGTCGTCGCCGCCTGTTCCGGCCCCACGCCGCCCTCGGACGCGAGACTGACGGGCACGATCACGGTGGCCGGCAGCACCGATCGCGCCGGGGGGCTCGAACGCGCCACGGGCACCGGGCACCTCGGCGCGCTCCTGGCCACGTGGCAACTTGACGAGTCGCTCACGGACTTCGTGCCGGGGGAGCTGATCGTCCGCTTCGCCGAACCGGCCGCCGGCCTCGCCCCCATGAGCGTTCAGGCGACGGGCGGACGGCTCGACTTCGTGCGCGAGGTGGGCGTCGGCGACTCGGCGCTCTACCGCCTGCCTGCGGGCCTCGGGGCCCAGGCTGCCGGCGACCAGGTCGCGGCCACCCTTGCCGCTGCGCGCGAGCTCAACGCGCGACCGGACGTCCTCTACGCCCACCCGAACTACCTCTTCCACGCGCTGGCCGCGCCGAACGACGAGTACTACTCCTACCAGTGGCACTACGACCAGATCGGCATGGAGGCCGCCTGGGACATCACCAAGGGCTCCGGCAGCGTGGTGGTCGGGGTGGTCGACAGCGGCATCCTGTACAGTTCCACCGTGCCGGCGAACCGCCACCCCGACTTCGCCCCGTCGCGCATGCTGCCCGGCTACGACTTCATCACCGACCCCGCCAGCGGCCTGGACGGCAACGGGCGCGACTCCGACCCCTTCGACGCGGACCTCGCTGGGAGCTTCCACGGCAGCCACGTGGCAGGCACCATCGGCGCCAGCACCGACAACGGAACGGGCGTCGCGGGCGTGGACTGGAACGCCAAGATCTTCAGCGCCCGTGCCCTGGGCAAGGGCGGTAGCGGGACCTTCGTCGACATCATGGACGCCATGCTCTGGTCGGCCGGCTACACCGTCGCGGGCGTGCCCGTTAACGCCAACCCCGCGGACGTGATCAACATGAGCCTCGGCGGGCAAGGGACGTGCTTCCCCGACCTCCAGGCGGCCATCGACCTCGTCTCCATGCACACCATCGTGGTGGTGGCGGCCGGCAACGACAACATGAACGCCGGCGACTTCACCCCCGCGAGCTGTGGCGGCGTCATCACCGTTGGCGCCACCGACTACTCCGGGGCGCGCGCGCCCTACTCCAACTACGGCTCCCGCATCGACGTCATGGCGCCGGGCGGCAACACGAGCGTCGACTACAACGGCGACAACTTGCCTGACGGCGTCCTCAGCCTCGTCTACAACACGGATGTCAGCGATTGGGACTACGCCTTCTACCAGGGCACCTCGATGGCCGCGCCGCACGTCGCGGGCGTCATCGCCCTCATGAAGGCGCTCAACCCCGACCTGGATACGGCCGGGGCCTTGGCGGCCCTGCGCACGACGGCCCACGAGCTCAGCAGCTCCCAATGCGAGAGCTACGGCACCAGCGAGTCGCGAACGCTCGGCTCGGACGACTGCGGCGCCGGCCTGATAGACGCGGCCGCGGCGTTGGCCTACGTCCGCGACGGCACCGTGACCCCGATAGTCGGCGACCTGGCGTTCGACCCGGCCGTGCTCGACTTCGGCTCCTCGGTAGACGTCGTGACGTTCAAGGTCACGAACACGGGCGGCACGGCCGTGGCTTGGACCCTCTACGGCTTCCTCGACGCCGACGACAACCCGGCGGAGGTCCCCGGTGGTGATGGCGGCGCGCTCTACATGGTGAGCGGCTACCCGTACTCCGGCACGCTGGCGCCGGGCGCTAGCGTGATCACGGCGCTCGAGGTCGACCGCGACGCCCTCACCGCCCCCGGCCAGTACCAGGTGCGCCTGCTGTTCACGGTCGACGGCGTCGACTACGTCGGCCCGCCGGCGCGCTTCACCAAGCTGCCCGACGCTGCCGCGGTCACGGGCCCGACCACCGTCGAGGCGAACATCGCCGTGAGTGGACAGTGGGTGTTGAGCGGCGGCCAGCAGTCCGGCGGGCTGCTCACGAGCTACGACTTCCGGGCCGCGCCCGGCCTGACGATCGTGGGCGCCTGGATCGACGTGAACGCTAACTCCACGATCGACACGGGCGACTACGTCGGCTTCCACGAGCAGCTCGTGGCCGTCGAGGCGGGCAAGAGCTACACCCTGCCCATCGAGGTGTCGCAGTACTTCGAGGGCGGCGCCAAGCAGTGGCCCGACGAGTGGCTCGACACGCTCCGGGGAGGCGGCTCCGGCGACTAGCGGTGAACGAGGTCGCCGGGCGCGCCGGTCACAGGTCTGCTAGGATGCGCGTCCTTACCGCGTCGTACTCGGTCCGCGTGAGGCGCCCGTCCCGGTAGAGCCGCTCCACCTCTTCCAGGCGTTCCGCCACCGTGCGACCGGCGGCCTTCGAGCCGGCGGTCGCACGCTCGTCCCGGTCGCCCGCGGCGCCGGCGACGCTCGCCACCGTACGGTAGAGGTCCGCTTGGGCCTCGGGGTCCAGGTCCACCTGTTTGCCGTTGACGAACACGGGCGTGGCGCTCGACGACTGCGCCTTCCTCGCGCTGGCCCTGTCGAAGATCCCTTGGATGTCGAGGCCGCCGAAAGCACCGGTGGCCCCGACCCCCGTCGGCGCCATGAAGTCGTCGAGCCGCCCGCCGATCCGCCTCCGTAGGGCCCGGCCCAAGGCCGGGAGCACGGTGAGGGCCAGGAGCGCGAGCACCACGAACGCGCCTCCGCTGAAGACGAGTCCGGCGTACAGGAAGGTCTGGAGGGTGACGTCCTCGATCGTGCCGTCCGGCAGCTGGCAGGAGAAGACCTGGCTCACGCCGGTCTGGCCCGGTTTGTAGGAGTAGCCGTAGGAGTGGTGCAGCGCGGTGCCGCCACCGCACGCCATGTCGTTGGCGAACGCCACGGTGCCGGGCGCCACCGCGCCGATGACGGCGGCCCCGACGTAGCCGATGAACAGCGCCACACCCACTAGCACGAGGAGGATGCCGATCTTCCAGGTCGGCTTGCTGAGCGGGCGGTTGGTCGAGTGCATGACGGCTCCTTCGGGCCATTGAACGGCCCGAGCGCCGTGGGCGAGATGAGGTCTGTCACTCGCCGCCCGGACTGGTCGCCAGACGGACTTACACGAAGATGTGCCGCGGCAACACTGCCGAGACCACCCAGTTCGGCGCGTCGACGACCTCGCTGATGCGGAGGTTCACGGCCACGCTGCATAGGGCATAGGCGAGGTCGGGGTCCATGCCGTACTCGGTGGTGAGGTGGTCGATCATGGCGTAGACGGCGGTCTTGGTCGCCTGCAACAGGTCGGGCGCGACCCCCATCGTGCCGTAGAAGCCCTTCGGGTACGGCTCCGTGGCGAACTCGGCCCCGAGCTCGTAACGCGGGCTTGGGAACTCCGCGTTCTTGATGAGGCCGAGGCGCACCTTGACCGTCATGGCCGTCTCGATGGCCGTGCCGCACACCTCGCCGTCGCCCTGCGCCGCGTGCGTGTCGCCGATCGACAGCAGCCCGCCGGGCACCGCGACCGGCAGGTAGAGGCGGCTGCCACGGGTGAGGTCGCGGATGTCCATGTTCCCACCCTGCTGCCGGGGCGGCACGACGCTGTGGTTGCCCGGCTCCCGGAGGGCGAGGCCGATGGTGCCCGTGAACGGCCGCGTCGGGATGTGGATGCCCGGCTGAAACTCCACGCGCTTGGCGTCGTAGCGAGAGATGTTGAGCAGCGGGTCGGTGAACTCCTCGGCCAGCAGCCCGAAGCCGGGGATGATGCCCGTCCAGCCCCAACCGCTCTCCGTGAAGTCCAGGATGTCCACGGCCACGGCGTCGCCCGGCTCGGCGCCCTCGATGTAGATCGGTCCGGTGACGGGGTTGACCTTCTCGAAGTCCAGCTTGGCGACGTCCTCGGCCGTCGACGTGGCGCTGAGCTGGCCGCCGGAGGAGTCCACCGTGTGGACCTCGAGCTCCGCGCCGGGCTCGACGCGCAGCACCGGCTTCAGGGCGTTGTCCCAGCCGAAGTGGTGGTGATGGTGGTGGATGGTCTTGTAATGGCTCATGCGGTTACCTCGTCTCTCACGGGGTTGGCTGGCCTAGCGCCTCAGGTGCCTGAGGCGATAGGCAAGGCTTCTCGCAAGCTTACGGACCAAGGGTTTCTTGAAGGGAACACGAAGCAGTTCTGCTTCCGCGAGGTGCGGGGCGGTCCGCTGGAGCAGCTGGTCGAGCGCCCGCTCTGCGCCACTCACCAGCCGGCCACCGGCGCCCGGTCGGCCAGGAAGCGCTAGAGCCGCTTGGGAACGGCCCGTCGGGCTCCTCGGCTAGCCAAGGCCCAGCAGACCGAGTTCGGTGGCGAACTCGCGCGCGTCCGCCACCGCGCGCCTGGTGCCGGCCGCCACCGTGACCTTGGAGCGCAGCCAGTCCTCGCCGCCCTGCCAGACCTCGCAGGCGCCGCCGGCCTCGCGCGCGATCACCATGCCGGCCGCCACGTCCCACGGGCTCAGGCCGAACTGCCAGAAGAGGTCGACGCGGCCGTCAGCCACGAAGCAGAAGTCGCGGCAGCAGGAGCCGCTCGCGCGCACGCCCGCCGAGGCCGACGCGACTCGTTCGAAGAAGGTCGTCTGCGCGGGCACCTCGAGCATGGAGGGCGTGAAGTTCGTGGTCACGAGCGCGTGGGAGAGGGGCCGGTCGTCCTCGCGCTCGAGCCTGACGCCGCCGCGCCAAGCGCCGGCGCCCGTGATCGCCCAGGTCGCCTCGTCGTCAGCGGCGTGGTAGATGACGCCCAGCACGCTCTCGCCGCCTTGCACCAGACCGATCGACACGCAGAACGCCGGGTAGTTGCGCACGAAGTTGTGGGTGCCGTCGATCGGGTCGATGACCCAGACGGGCGCGTCGCCGTCGAAGTCGGCGAGCCCGCCTTCCTCGCCGAGCAGCCCGAAGCCCGGGTACGCGGAGCCGAGCGCTTCAGCGATGCGGCGCTGCGACTCGTAGTCGACGCGCGTGACCACGTCCCCTGGCGACGTCTTGGAGCTCACGTTCACGTCGGCCTGGCCCCGGTAATGCGCCTCGCACTCGGCCTTGGCCCAGCGGCCTACTGCCTCGGCGAGGGGTACGACCACGTCTTTGATGGCAAGCAGCTCGGCGCGCGTGAGGACGGTTCCCATGGCTTCCATGGCGCCGATGCTACTTCAGCTCTCACGAAGCCCTCAACCGGCGCCGGCCGATCAGCGCGCCAGGAAGAAGCCCGTGCTGCGCCTCACGCTCAACGGTCCGCTGTCGAGCCGCCGCCTGACGGACTCCTCGAACTCGCTCACGCGCCGGGTCACCTCAGGTCCGGGCTCGTCCGGCAGGTAGACCATCGACCGCAGGTAGGCGAGCAGGACCTCGGCGTCGTCGACTTCCAGCGCGTCGTCCATGCGGACCGCCTCGACCTCACCGAACTCGGCGCCAAGGGCCGCCGCGCCGTTCTCGAGCGTGAAGGAGAGCGGCTCGACGCCGTGCACGGTCGCCACGTCCGCCAATGGAGCCACGAGGTCGCGCACGGCCGCCAGATGCGCCTCGCCGTTGGTGGCGGCGACGAGCCAGCCGCCCGGGCACACCACGCGCCGCAGCTCCGCGATGCCGCGGGCGAGGTCGGGCACGTGGTAGAGCATATGGTTCGCGAAGGCGAGGTCGAACGCACCGGCACCGAACGGGAGCCCCTGGACGTCGGCACGCGTCACGCTCGCGGCGAGCCCGGCGTCGGCCGCGGCCCCGCGCGCTGACTCGACCATGCCCTCGGAGGCGTCGGTGAGCGTGATGCGCCATCCGGGCGGCACGCGCTCCGCGTTCATGGTCCAGAGCCGCCCGGTGCCCGACCCGACCTCGAGGACGCGCGCGTCAGCCGCCGGCTCGACACGCTCGGAGACGAGGGAGAAGAGCTGGCGATGGAAGTCCTCGCCTTTACCGGCGTACCGCTCATGGAAGGCGATGCGCGCCCGTAGGCGGTCGGGCGTCCTGTAAGCCTCTAGCATGCGCGCCGCAAGGATAACCGGTCGTGCGGGCGGGCGAGCCGCAGTCATCTCCCGTCACTGCACGCACGGGAGGGCGGGCATTAGACTCATCACTCGGGAAGCCCGACTGCGGTCAGCGGGTGGCCGCCCAGGACGACTTGGGCCACCGCCATGCCGACGGTAGGGCACCTGGAAAGCTTGAGGTGAAGGGTGATGGACTTCTTGAGACACGGTCGTAGAGTTCTCCTCGCCTGCGTCGCGCTGGCAGCCCTGAGCGGGGCGTTGGCGAAGCCGGCGTACTTCGTGCAGGCCGACGTCGTCCGCGGCGCGATCGGGGCGACGGGGGCGGTGTGCGTCTTCAACGGCGTCTTCCAGCAGGGCGAGCAGGTCGTGTGGCGCGCCTACGTGTTCGACGCCGAGACGGGCGAGGTGCTGACGCCGGAGCAGGTCCAGTCCCTCGGCATCCAGGTCTTCGGCGTGCTCGACGACAACCAGAAGGCCGAACTCCACTTCATGCCCCACCCTCCGGGCAGTGACAAAGCCGAGTTCTTCTGGGCGGGCGGCTGGCAGATCCCGGCCGACTTCGCCACGGGCAACTACGCTTGGACGCTCCAGGTGGTCGACGCCGCGGGCAACACTGCCACCTACTCGCCCATGGGCGCCGCCCTCGGGTTGGGCGCGATCAGCATCGTTGAGCCGGCGAATTAGGCGAACCCTCCTAGCCCTGGCGGCGGCCT
>CAUJFI010000076.1 GCA_963170125.1 Deinococcota bacterium
GGTCTATGGCGTCCCTCAGCCAGTCGCCGAGGAAGTTCAGGGATAGGACGGTGAGTACGATCGCCACCCCAGGCAGGGTGGACAACCACCAAGCGACGGCCAGGTAGTCGCGACCGGTCGCGAGCATCATGCCCCAGGTCGGGACGGAGGGTGGCACCCCGAGACCGAGGAAGGTCAGGGAGGCCTCGGCGATGATCACGCTGCCCACGTGGAGGCTGGCGATGACGATCGTGGGGCCGACGATGTTCGGCAGGATGTGCTTGGCCATCAGGCGCGGGGCCTGGGCGCCGAGGCTCTCGGCCGCCTTGACGTACTCGATGTTGCGTAGCGCCAGGACTTGCGCCCTGACGACCCTCGCGTACTCCACCCAGCCCGTGAGGCTGAGGACCAAGACCACGTTCTTCAGGCTCGGCCCCAACGTGGCCATGAACACGACCGCGAGCAGCAGGAAGGGGAACGCCAGGAACACGTCCGTGATCCGCATGATCAGCGTCTCGACGCGCCCCCCGAGGTACCCGGCGAGGAGGCCGAGCGCCGAGCCGAACGCCGCGGCTATCAGGACGACCAGGAAGCCGACGGAGAGCGACACCCTGGCGCCGTTGACGAGGCGCGACAGGATGTCGCGACCAAGTTGGTCGGTGCCGAGAGGGTGCCCGGCCGCGGCAGGGGCCTGCGACATGGGCGCGACGAAACGGGCCCGCAGGTTCTGCTTGTCCGGGGAGACTAGGGGCAGCATGGGCGCCAGCGCGGCGGCCAGCGCGACGATGAGGATGTAGACGACGGCCGCCGTCGCGGCCTTGTTCCGAAGGAGCGAGCGGAGGGAGAGGCCGCGTGACTCGGAGCTCTGGGCGGCGGTGGTCGCCGGCGCCGAGTCAGTCATACCGGACCCTCGGATCGATCAAGGCGTACACCAGGTCGACGACCACGTTGACGAGCACGAACGCGGAGGCGATGACGATGATGGCCGACTGCACGATGGGGTAGTCGTAGTTGTTGATGGCGCTGATGAGCAGGCGCCCGATCCCCGGCCAGGCGAAGACGGTCTCCGTGATGATGGCGCCCCCGAGCAGGTAGCCCAGTTGCAGGCCGATGACCGTGACGACCGGTATCAGGGCGTTCCTCAACGCGTGCCCCAGCACGACCCGGTCCCGGCCAAGCCCTTTGGCCTTCGCGGTGCGGACGTAGTCTTGAGATAGGACGTCGAGCATGCACGAGCGCGTGAGGCGCGCGATGGTGGCTGCCAAGCCGGCGCCGAGCGACACCGCCGGCATGACCAGGTGCGCGAACGAGCCGTAGCCCGACGGCGGCAACAGGCGCAGCTGCACGCTGAACACCATGATGAGCATGATCGCCAGCCAGAAGTGCGGCGTGGCCCGGCCTATGACGGCCAGGAACGTGGCGATCTGGTCGAGGGCCTTCTTGCGGTTGACGGCGGCGACGACGCCCATGAGCATGCCGAACGGCACGCCGATGAGGAGGGCCGCGCCCGAGAGCAGCAGCGTGGCGGGCAGCCGCGAGATGACGAGCCTGAACGCGTCCGTGCCGTGGATGAAGGACGAACCGAAGTCGCCGACGAAGCTGCGGCCGATGAACCGCACGTACTGTTGCCATAGCGGCACGTCGAGCCCGAGGACGCGGCGCAAGGACTGCAGGTCCTCCATCGTGCCCTCGGGGCTGACGAGCAGGCGCGCCGGGTCGCCCACCGCCCGCAGGATCACGAACGCGAAGGTCGTAACCGCGAACACCACCAAGACCGCTTGCGCGATCCTTCTTGCGGAGTAAGAGAGCAAGTCCGGCTCCGATGCGGCAGCGAGCGTGGTTGGCCGGGGTTCACACCCCGGCCAACCTGATCTCGAAAGTAGGTGTCGCTTACCTCAGGCTCATGTCGACGCCGAGGATGTACTCGTCCTTGCGGGCGGTCCACCCGATACGTTCGTTGACGCCGTAGAGGTCGAGCTGGAGGTAGAGCGGGATCACGGGCAGGCTCGTGTAGAGGAGCTGCTGCAGCTCGATGGCCTGCGCGCGGCGCGTCTCCGGGTTCATCTCGGACACGAAGCGGTCGATGAGCGCGTCGAGCTCCGGGTCTGACATGTAGGAAGTGACGCCGCCGGTGCGCAGCAGCCCGGTCAGCGGGCTCGAGGCGTCGGGGAGCTGGGAGCCCCAGTTCCACATGAAGAGCGGGGGGACGGCGCCAGAGGTCTTGTCCGGGTTCCCCAGGTAGGTGTCGCGCTGGGTCTGGTCGGACACGACCTGCAGGTCGACCGTTATCCCGACCTCGCCGAGCATGGACGCGATGGCTTGCGCGATCTCGTCGCCCTTCGTCACCGTGGTCGGGCTGGTGGACATGCGCACGGTGAACCCGTCGGGGTAACCGGCTTCGACCAGCAACGAGCGCGAGAGGTCCGGGTCGTACGACTGGGCGGGGAGGTCGGCGTCGAAGCCGAACATGTCCGGACGGAAGAACGTGGCGAGCGGGGTGCCGTAGCCGTTCAGGACGCCGTCGATGAGGAGCTCGCGGTCGATGGCGTGGCTGATCGCCCGCCTGACGCGAG
>CAUJFI010000077.1 GCA_963170125.1 Deinococcota bacterium
CGGCCACCCAGGGGTTGGCCGCCCCCCAACCCCGCGTGAGGGGGGGGCCGCGGGGCGGCCGCCGCCTCACTCCAGGCCGAGGGCCTGGCGCTCGCCGTACACGGCGGCGGAATCCTTCGCCGTCGCACGCTGCGCGGCGACCTCGTCAGCGGTGAAGGCGGCGAAGCCTTCGGGGAGCGCGTCGGCGTTGCCCCAGGCGGTGGCGACGTAGTTGAGGACCGCGGCAATCTGATCGTCATCGAAGACGCTGGCCCATGGGGTCATCATGCCGTTGTACGCGGCACCATGCACGTTGATGGCGCCGGTGAGCCCGTAGAGCACCACGTCGATCACGTAAGGACGGCCACCGTCGAGGGATACGACCTCGGGCAGGTGGCCGGCGAGGGGCGGGAAGGCGCCCGGGATGCCGGCGCCCGTGGCCTGGTGACAAGCCACGCAGCTCCCGTTGAACACGGTCTCCCCAGCGCTGGCGTCGGCTTCACCGATGGGAGTGCCCTGTGCCAGGACGGCGGGCACGAGCGCGAGGCCGGCCAACAGGACGGGTGCGATGATCTTGGTGAGACGCTTCATTCGGATCCTCCTAGATGCGGCCCTCGTGGCAACGGGGCGGCTGCCGGCCGCACGTCCGGCGTGGAGCGGGCCGCGGCCCGCTGATCACTGGGGGAGAATACTACCCGCCGAGGCGCCCTTGCGGTCCCGGTGCCGCAGACTGAACGCACCATTAAGCTCGTGAGGCGGAGGGCGCCGGCGGCGGGCCGCCTAGCCGCGACCCTTCCGTAGGAAGCGCCTGACCTCGGCGAGCGGGCGTGCGTTCAGGACGTCGGCGCTCGTCAACCACGCGCGGCGCAGCTGGTCGACGCCGTAGCGCATGGTGGCGAGCTGGTCGACGCTATGTGCGTCCGAGCCGAGCGTGACGGTCACGCCGCGCGCCTTGGCCGCCATGAGGTTCACGTCAGAGAGGTCGAGGCGCTGGTAGGACGCGTTGTGCTCCACGGCGACGCCGTTGGCGAGGCACGCCTCGAAGACGGCGGCGAGGTCGATCGCGTACGGGTCGCGTTCGCCGAGCACCCGCCCCGTGGGGTGGGCGAGCACGTTGACCTGCGGATGGCTCACCGCCTTGACGACCCGCGCCGTCTGCTCCGCCTGGCTCAGCTCGAAGTGCGAGTGGACGCTGACCAGAACGATGTCGAGGCGCTCCAGCCACTCGTCGGAGAGGTCGAGGGTGCCGTCCTTGAGGATGTCGACCTCCATGCCGCGCAGGAGGGTGACGCCGGCGCGACCGGCCGGGGCCTCCGAGCTGCGAGGCCGCGCCTCGGCCAGCACCTCGTCGAGCTCCTCCCACTGGCGCGCGAGCTTGGCCTCGTCCAGGCCGCCCGTCATGGCGAGCGCCTTGCTGTGGTCCGTGAGGGCCGCGTACTCGTAGCCCTTCGCCGCGCACGCCTCCAGCATCTGCACGACCGTGGCCCTGCCGTCCGACCAGGTGCTGTGCATGTGGAGGTCGCCCCTGACGTCCGCGAGCGTGATCAGGTCGGGGAGCGCATGCGCGGCGGCCGCGACCAACTCGCCGCGGTCCTCGCGGAGCTCGGGCGGCACCCCGTCGAGCCCGAGTCGCGCGTAGACCTCCTCTTCCGTGCGGCCGGCCACGCGCCTGCCGGCGGAGCCGGGCGTGGCGGGCCTGTCAGGATCCGCCCCGCCCTCGAACAGGCCGTACTCGCTCAGGTGCAGCGCGTGGTCGAGCGCCACCTGCCGCAGGGCGACGTTGTGCGCCTTCGAGCCCGTGAAGTAGAGGAGCGCCGCCCCGAAGGCGTCTTCCGGGACCACGCGCAGGTCCACCTGGATGCCGTTCTTCAGGCGCACGCTCGAGCGCGTCTCGCCGCTGCCGAGGACCTCCGCGACCTCCGGGTAGGCGGCGAACGCATGCGTGATGGCAGCGGAGGCGGTGTCAGCGTTGGTCGCGGCGAGGAGGTCGACGTCGCCGACCGTCTCGCGCCGCCGCCGGTACGAGCCGGCGACCTCCAGCCTCACCACGCCGGGAACCGCGCGTAGCTTGTCGAGGAAGGGTTCGACGATGAAGTCGACCTCGCCGAGGCGGGTGCGCCCGACGTTCCGGTGATAGGCCTCGATACCGCGTTGGACGGCCTCCAGCTTCTTGGCGCCGACGCCCGGGAGTCCGGCCAGCTTGCCGGCCAGGATGGCGCCCTCGAGCTCCGCGACGCTCGCGATACCCAGCGTGCGCCAGAGGCTCTGGACGAGCTTCGGCCCGACGCCTTTCACGCGTGTGAGCTCGATCAGGCTCGGCGGCACCTTCTTGGCGAGGTCCTCGAGCTGCGGGAAGCGCCCCGTCGTGGCCATGACCGTGAGCTTCTCGGCGATCTCCTTGCCTACCCCCTTGACGTCGGTCAGCGGCTCCCCGGCCTCGACCCGGGCGGCCACGGACTCACCGAGGGACGCGACGGCCTCGGCCGCGTTGCGGTAGGCCCTCACCTTGAAGGAGTTCTCGCCGTTGATCTCGTTCAGGTCGGCGTACTGCTCGAGGAGGCGAACCATCTCGGCGTTGCTCATGCCGGCCACCTCAGAGGGCCGCGCCGTGCTCGGCCAGCAACGCGAGGAACCCGCTCTCGTCCAGCACGGTAACGCCGAGGTCCTGCGCCTTGGCCAGCTTGCTGCCCGCCCTCTCGCCGGCGACGACGTAGCTCGTCTTCTTGCTGACGGAGCCCGACGCCTTGGCGCCGAGCGCCTGCACGAGCGCCTCGGCCGCCTCACGCGTGAACCCCGCCATGGCGCCCGTGAAGACGAACGTCAGTCCGGCGAACGGCTGCTCGCCCGCTAGCGGCACCGTCTCTTCCGGGAGCGGGCTTACGCGCCCGTCCAGCAGGTCGTCGAGGACGCGCGCCGTGTGCGGCTCGTTGAAGAAGGCGTGGATGTGGCCCGCCATGACCTCGCCGATCCCGTCGACGGCGTCGAGCTCCTCCACGCTCGCTGCGCGGATGCGCTCGAACGTGCCGAAGCGCCGGGCCAACGTCCTGGCCACGGCCGGCCCAACCTCCGGCACGCCCAGTGCCGTGAGGAAGCGCGGCAGCGTCGGGGTGCGCGAGGCGTCGATGGCCGCGGCGAGCTTCTCGGCGGAGCGCTCCGCGAAGCCGTCGAGGCCGACGAGTTGCTCGGCCCGCAAGTCGTAGAGGTCGGGGAAGCGCTTGACGAGGTCGCGCTCGACGAGCTGGCTCACGGTCTTCTCCCCCAGCCCCTCGATGTCGAGGCCGCCGCGGCTGCCGTAGTAGGTGAGGCGCCCGACGAGCTGGCCGGGGCATCCGAACGAGTTCGGGCAGAGCGTGTACGGCCCACGCCGCACGAGGGGCGTGCCGCACGACGGGCACTCGCTCGGCATGACGAACGGCGCGCCGCGGTCGTCGCCAGTCTCGACGCGCTCCACGACCTGCGGGATGACGTCCCCGGCGCGCTCGACGCGCACCGTGTCCCCTTCCCGGATGTCCTTGCGCTCGATGTCCTCGATGTTGTGGAGGTTGGCGCGGCTGACCGTGACGCCCCCGATGTTCACGGGTCTCATGAGGGCGACCGGGGTGACGACGCCCGTCCTGCCGACGCCCGCGATGATCTTGAGGACCTGCGTGACCTCCTGGCGCGGGACGAACTTGATGGCGTACGCCCAGCGCGGGTGGTGGGCCGTGGCGCCTAGTCGCTCGCGTTGGGCGATGTCCTCGAGCTTGACGACCACGCCGTCGACTTCGTAGGCCAGGTCGTCGCGCCGCAGCTCGATGCCGGCGAAGTACGCGAGGACGCCGTCCACGTCGGTGGCAGCGGCGTTGAGCTGGTTCACCGGGAAACCCCAGTCGGCGAGGGCGCCGAGGAGCTCGGACTGCGTGGCGAAGGCAGCGTCGCCGTCCAGCACGTCGTAGCAGTAGATGGTGAGCGGCCACCTGGCCGTGTTCTTCGGGTCGATCTGCCTGACGCTCCCGGCCGCCGCGTTGCGGGGGTTGGCGAAGGGCTGCTTGCCCTCGTTGATGAGCGCCTCGTTGACCTCATCGAAGTCCTGGATGGGGAGGTAGATCTCGCCGCGCACGGCCAGATGAGCGGGTACGGGCCGCAGGGACGAGCGCAGCCTGATGGGCACGCTGCGGATGGTGCGGACGTTCGCGGTGATGACCTCGCCGACGACGCCGTCGCCGCGCGTGACGGCCCTCGCCAGCAACCCGCCCTCGTAGACGAGCTCGGCGCTCAGGCCGTCGATCTTCGGCTCGAGCGAGTACGCGATGGCGTCGGGCGAGCCGCCGATACCCGCCACGGCGCGCCGCAGGCGGGTGTCGAAGGCGCGCAGGTCCTCCGGGCGCGCGCTGGAGTCGAGGCTCAGCATGGGGCGCGCGTGGCGCGCCGTGTCGAAGCCCGTGAGGGTGGAGCCGCCCACGCGCTGAGAGGGCGAGTCGGGCGTGACGAGCTCGGGGTGCTCGCCCTCGAGGTCACGGAGCTCCGTCATGAGGGCGTCGTACTGCTCGTCCGAGATCTCGGGCGAATCGAGCACGTGATAGAGGTAGTTGTGATGGTGGAGCTGCTCGCGCAGACTCGCGAGCCTGGCGGTGACCCCGGTATCGACGTTCATGCCCGCCATCCTATTGCCAAGTGGTCGGCGGTTGCAGCGAGCCTTGCGAGGCTGGTCAGCGCCCCGAGGAGTTACGGAGCAGGCGCGCGGCCTCGCGCGGCGGGATCTCGCGGGCCGCCGTCTCGCCCTGGACCGTCCCACGGTTCCTGGTCCCACGGTCGGCGGCGCGGGCAGCGCGTTGGGTGGGGCGCTCGCGGCCGGTCCGGTCCTGATAGGCCCGCGCTTGATACACCACCGCCGGGGCCAGCCCGGACTCGGTGGAAACGACGACCAGGTCGCGGGCCCTCACGGCGCGACCCGAGGAGGCGTGGGCGGCCGCAGTGGCGCCGGCAGTGGCGCTGCGCGCGGCGCGGCCATTTCCCCGGTTTCCCGTGGCGGGCCCGCCGGCGGCTCGGGCGCGCCGTGCCAGGAGGTACTCGATACCGTCGTGAACGGCAACCAGGACGCCGACGACGAGGGTGAGGCCCAAGAAGAGAGCGAGTACGTAGAGCGCCGGAGTGAGCATGTCAGGAGGTTACCTTAGTTTTTAAGGTATCGGTGTGAGCTGGCGCACATGGGTCCGGCATGGTGGGTGGGGGCCTCAGCGTCGGTTTCCCAGCCCGCGGCGCGGCGGCGTTGGCTCTGCCGGGTGGAGGCGGGCGCACACGCACCACGACATATGCTCTGGCGTGTGGAGTCCACGGACTCGCTCACCGTCGCCATCGGCGGGCTGACACTCGCCGTCATCGCCTTCGGCCGCGTGCCTGGCGCGCGTCTGAGCCGGGCCGCCGTGGCCTTCGTCGGGGCCGCGGCCCTGCTCGCCGTCCACGCGGTCGAGATCGGCGCGGCCGTGCGGCTGGTCAACGGCGAGGTCCTGCTCCTCCTCTTCAGCCTCATGGTCGTCAACGCCAGCCTCGCCAGCGCGGGCGCGTTCCGGCTCCTCGCCACACTCGTGACGAGGGGGACGCTCGGGCCCAGGCGGTTGCTCGCCCTGCTGGTACTCAGTGCCGGCGTGCTGTCGGCCCTCTTCCTCAACGACACGGTCGTGCTGATGCTGACCCCCCTCGTGGTGCGCGCCGCGCGCCGCCTGCGGCTGCCGCCGCTGCCCTACCTCCTCGGCCTCGCGCTCGCAGCGAACGCCGGGAGCGTCGCGACGGTGACGGGCAACCCGCAGAACGTGCTCGTGGCCGTCGGCGCCGGGATCGGTTACGGCGAGTTCGCGGCGCGCCTCGGCCCTGTCGCGCTGTTGGCGCTCGCCGTGACGATCGGCGTGCTCCTCGTGGCGTTCCGGCGGGAGTTGCGGGGCGGTCCGTCGCTCGTCATGGCGGCCTCCGCTGCCGGCGCGGTGGCCCGTGTCGGTGCCGCGGCTTGCCCCGCCCCCGTGGCGCGGGGCCCGCGGGGGCGACTCCGTGGCCGCGGCGCCGCGGGAGACCTCATGGTGACAGGGGTCGTCGCGGGCGGGCCGGGGGCGCTGGCG
>CAUJFI010000078.1 GCA_963170125.1 Deinococcota bacterium
GAGGTCGGCCACGTCCGGGAACACGATGACGGGGGCGTTGCCGCCGAGCTCGAGCGCGAGGCGCGTCAGCGTGCGCGATGCCCCGTCCATCAGGAGTCTGCCGACGCGCGGGCTGCCCGTGAACGCGATCTTGCGCACGCGGGGGTCGTTCAGGAACGCCTGGCCCATGGCCTCGGGGTCACCGTTGACCACGTTCACCACGCCGGCAGGCGCCCCGCCCACCTGTAGCGCCTGGGCGAGGAGCATCGCCGAGCGCGGCGTGAACTCGGACGGCCGCCCGACCACCGTGTTGCCCGCAGCCAGTGCCGCCGCCCAGGTCCGCACGATGTTGTAGACGGGGAAGTTCCAGGCCGTGATGGTCGCGACGACCCCGAGGGGTTGCGGGAGGACGCTGATGCGCCGGCCGGCCACCCTGGCCGGCACGGTGCGCCCGTAGGTCCGGATGCCCTCGCCGGCGAACCAGGTTAGGTAGCCGGTCGCCGACAGCCACTCGCCACGCGCGTCGCCGATGGGCTTGCCCGACTCTTCGGTCGTGATGAGCGCGAGGTCGTCCACGTTCGCCCTGATCCAGGCGGCGGCGCGCTCCAGGACCTCCGCGCGCTCGTACGCCGTCTTCGCTGCCCAGTCCGGGTAAGCGGCAGCGGCAGCGGCGATGGCGGCGTTCGCGTCGGTCGCGTCTCCGAATGGCACGCGCTGCACGACGCGCTCACTGCCCGGGTCGATGAGGTCCCACAGCCCACCGGAAGCGGCGTCGACCCAGTCACCCCCGATGAGTTGCTTGAGCGGGAAACGGTCGGTTGTCACTGCGTTCGGCACTCTCCCCTCCTGGCGCGGCGCTATGCGCGGCCGCGGCCCTTCGCGGCCGTCACGGGCCTCGACGGCTCACCGGCGCGTGCGCGCGCCGGGGCTACGGCTAGGCGACCGGCTCCGCCGCGGGCGCGTGGAGCGCCGCCGCCGCGGCGACGGCCTCCTTCAGGACTGCGAGGCCCTCGTCCACCTCAGCGTCCGTCATGTTGAGCGGCGGCAGCAGGCGGATGCAGTTCGAGTAGAGCCCCGCCCGGATGACGATGAGGCCGCGCTTCAGCGCCTGCTTCGTGACGTCGAGCACGAGCTCAGGGAACGGCTCCTTGGTGGCGCGGTCCCTCACGAACTCCATGGCAAGCATCGGGCCGAGGCCGCGCACCTCGCCTACCGCCGACTGCTCGGCTGCGATCAGCTCGAGGCCGGAGCGCAGCCGCTCGCCCACTTGGACGGCGCGCGCGAGGAACGCCTCGCTGCCGAGCATGGCGAGGGCCTCCAAGGCCGCCACGCAGGCGAGCGGGTTGCCCGAGTACGTGCCGCCGAGGCCGCCCGGGTGCGGGGCGTCCATCATCTCCGCGCGGCCGACGACGGCGGAGAGCGGCATGCCCGCCGCTAGCGACTTGGCCGTCGTGACGAGGTCGGGCACGACGCCGGAGTGCTCGACGGCCCAGAGCTTGCCCGTGCGGGCCAGGCCGGACTGCACCTCGTCGGCGACGAGCACGATGCCGTGGCGGTCGGCGATCTCGCGCAGCCTGCGCAGGAAGCGCGCCGGGACGGGCAGGAAGCCGGCCTCGCCCTGCACGGGCTCGATGACGAAGGCGGCGATGGCACCCGGGTCCACCTGCGCAACCATGGCCTTGTCGAGGGCCGCGATGGCCATGTCGAGGAACGCGTCCTCGCTCATGCCGGCGGGCCGGCGGTAGAGGTCCGGGAACGGCAGACGGTAGACCTCGGGCGCGAACGGCCCGAAACCCTTCTTGAAGAGGGCGTACTTACTCGTCATGCCGAGCGTGAGGTTCGTGCGCCCGTGGTAGGCGCCCTCGAACACGACGACGGCCTGCCGGCCCGTGTAGGCGCGCGCCACGTTGACGGCCGTCTCCAGCGCCTCCGCGCCGCTGTTCATGAGCACGGCCTTCTTCGGGAAGTCGCCGGGGGCCAGCTCGCAGAGGGTCTCGAGGACGCGCACGTACGGCTCGTAGGTGCCGACGATGGCGCAGAGGTGGATGAGCCGCTCGGCCTGGTCCTGCAGGGCGCTCACGACGCCCTCGGGCGTGTGCCCGACGGCGAGGACGCCGATGCCGCCGGCGAAGTCTAGGAGCCGGTTGCCGTCGGCGTCGAGCACGTACGGGCCGTGGCCGCCGACCACGGCGAGGTCGGTCAGGCGCGAGGCGCCACGCGCGCCGGCGGCGTCGCGGCGGGCCGCGATGGCGAGGCTCTTCGGGCCGGGAACGGGAGTGACTAGCTTGATGCCGCTCATCAGCGCTCCCCCCTGCCTCCGGAGGAGACCACGCCGGCGACGGCTCTCGCTCCGCGCTGCTCTACCGCGGCCGGTGCGGCGTTGGCCGCGAGCGCCCGGCGGAACACGGCGAGCGCCGCGTCTATCTCGGCCTCGCCGACGACGAGGGGCGGGATCCAGCGCACGACCTGGTCGTCCACGCCGCACGTGAGGAGCAGGAGGTTCTCCGCGAGGCACGCCTGTTGGACGCGCTTCGCGACACCGGCCTCGCCGGCGAACTCGACGCCGATCATCAGGCCGAGCCCGCGCACGTCGCCGATGACGGGGTACTGCCGCTGCAGCTCGCGCAGACCGGCGATGAGCCTCTCGCCCATGCGGGCGGCGTTGCCGGGCAGGTCCTCGGCGATCAGGGCGTCGATCGTGGCGCGCGCCGCTGCCAGCGGCACGGTGCTGCCGCCCCCGTACGTGCCGCCGTGGGTGCCCTTCTCCCACTTGGCGGTCAGCTCCGGGCGAGCCGCGATGCCGGAGATGGGGAGGCCGCTCCCCAGGCCCTTGGCCAAGATCACCACGTCTGGCAGCACCCCGTGGTGCTCGTAGGCGAAGAACTTGCCCGTGCGCCCGAAGCCCGTCTGCACCTCGTCGAACACGAGCACGATGCCGTGCTGGTCGGCCAGCCGCCGCAACCCTTCGAGGAAGCGCTTGGGAGCCGGCACGTAGCCGCCCTCGCCTAGCACGGGCTCGATGATGAACGCGGCCGTCTCGTCCGGCGCCGTCTGACTCTTGAGGATGAGCTCGAGCTCGCGCAGGCAGAAGTCGACGGTCGTGTCGTCGTCCCAGCCGTAGCGGTAGGCGTACGGGAAGGGCGCGACCACGACGCCGGCCGGCAGGGGCTGGTAGCGGTGGCGGTAGACGGTCTTGGAGGTCGTGAGGGCCATGGCCTGCCCGGTGCGTCCGTGGAAGCTCCCCTGGAACACGACGACGTTGGGCCTGAGCGTGGCGTGGCGCGCGAGCTTGACGGCGGCCTCGACGGCCTCCGCCCCGCTGTTGCTGAAGAAGAACGAGCCGAGCTCCGGGTGGACCACGGTGGCGAGCGCGTCCGCGAGGCGCTCCAACGCGGGGCTGAGGACTATGTTCACCTGAGCGAAGAGGAGCTCGGCGGCCTGCCGCTGGATGGCCTCCACCACGCGCGGGTGGGCGTGGCCCGTGTTGGCGACGCCGATGCCGGAGGTGAAGTCGAGGTAGGCGGTGCCAGCCTCATCGAAGAGGTACGCCCCCTCGCCGCGCACCGGGCGCAGCTGCGTGAGGCGCGACCAGACGGGCGCGAGGTGCGACCCCGTCGGGCTGGCGTTGGCGGTTTCTGGTGCCATGTCGACTCCTTTGCGACGTGCGGCCTGCCGGTACAGCTCGCTTGGCTAGGTCTATTGCTCTCGATGATACGGCGGCGCTCGCGAGGCGCGTGAGCCGGATCAGACGGGGTGCGCGACCCCCGCGGCGACCCCGGCGACCGCCTCCTTGGCCGCGAGGACCTCGGCTGCGGCGCGCTCACCGCTTAGGAGGGCGCCGTGGACCGTGGCGGCGCGCGCCTCGGGCGCGGTCGCCTCGCCGGCCCAGAAGAGGGGCGGCGTCGGGGCCGCGAGGAGCTCGCGGGCGCCGTGATGGCCGGGCCTGACGTGCGAGTAGCCGCCGCGCGCGAACGGGTCGGAGTACCAGTCGACGACGAACGCGTCCTGCGCGCGCAGGCCGGGCCTGCCCAGTTCGCGCCGGAGGGCCTCGAGGCCGCGCTCGAGGGCGTCGTCCTCGCCGAGGCGCATGAGCTCCACGGCGCCGTCGCCCGTCACGAAAGCCGTCCAGACGACCGCCTCCGTGGTCGGGTGGCCGGCGGACGGCGACCACCACATGGGCGGGTTGCCAGCGGCGTACACGGCCGTGATCTCCTCGGGGGTGACCGGCTCGGCGAAGCGGTAGACGAGCTTGACGACCGGGCCCATGCCGAGGCCGGCGAGCGCCCGCTCCTTGGACTCGGGGAGCGGCGGGTCGAACTCGACGCTCCCGGCCTGCAGCACGCCGACGGGGAGCGTGACGATGGCCATGCGTGAACGGTAGACGTGCCCCTCGTTGTCGTGAACGACGACCCCGCCAGGGCCCCACTCGATACGGGTGACAACGGTGCCCGTGTAGAACTCGGGCCCGAGAGCCAAGGCCTCGACGACGGCCCCGTAACCCTCGAGGATGCGGTGGTCCTCCGTGCCGTCCAGGCCGAGCGCGGCGAGCCCTTCGAGGGCGGCGGTGGCGTCGAGGAGGCGCAGGCTCTCGCCCGCGGCGTTGGCGTAGGCGCGCCTCACGTAGTCGAGCCGCACGTCGTCGAAGCCGAGGCGGCGCAAGTAGGCATCGAACGACTCGTGCCTGCGGGCCGGCAAGGGCGGCAGGCGCCACGAACGCGTGACCTCGAGGGCCGGGTCCTCCGCGCGCGCCTGGCGCATGGTTAGTCGCCGGCCGTCCGCGAGCCGCACCCAGGAGTCGTCCAGCTTCTCCCAGTGGACCGTCTCGAGGCCCAGGCGCTCGACGAGGTGCCACGTGGCCGCGCGCTCCCCGTGGATGAACTCGGCGCCCAGCTCGACGGGGAAGCCCGCGAAGCGCCGGTCAGTGTGCATGCGTCCGCCGAGGCGCTCGCGTGCTTCGAGGACCTTGACCTCGAGGTCGGAGCCCCGCTCGAGCAGGGCCTGGGCGGCGGCGAGGCCGGCGGCACCGGCGCCGATGACGAGCACGTCGTACACGTCCACGTCGTGCTCGCTCGGGAGGTCGTTGTGGGGCGCCTTGCGCCCGCTATGACTCATGGCCGGTCCCTAGGTCAGCTGGCTGGTTCGTGGAGCGCCCGCGGTTCGCGGCGGACGGAAGCGCGCAGCTTGGCACCGCCCAGGCCTCCCGCCAGCCTCGGCGTGCGCTTCGGCTCGTGCACGAGGAGCACGGCCGTGTTGCCCGCGCGCCACTCGGGGTAGTAGCCCTCGATGATGGCGCGGCCCTCGAGCCCCTGGTGGAGCTGCATCGTCACGGTGGGGTCCTCGAGGTCGCCAGCGAGCACGCGCTGGCCGTACTCCTTGGGCGTGAACGCCTCGCGGTAGCGGTCGTAGCCCATGAGCATGCCGCCCGCGTACCAGCCGCGTAGGCCGAGCCGCTCGACGAGGGCGAGCCTAGCCTTGTAGATGGCGGTGGCGACGCCCCTGCGCTGGTAGTCGGGGTGGACGGCGATCTCGACGCCGTACAGCCACTCCCCTTCCGGGTCGTGGTTGCGAAGGCCGAAGGAGCCGATGACGTCGTACCAGGGGAGCGCCGGCTCGTCGGGCGTGCGAGCCGTGCGCATGGTCGTCGCCATGCCGATGACCTTCTCGGTGCCGTCCTCGTAGGTGGTCGCCACGAACTGCCCTTCCGGGAACCGTTCGAGCTGCTCGGCGACCGCCTCGGGGTTGATGCAGTGGACGTAGCGGTCCGTTGGGTAGCCGTTGGCAAGCCTGACGACGTCGTAGACGCCATGACCATGCCGTAACTGCGCATTGGCTACGGTGAACTCTAGTACTTCTTTGCCTCTCATAACGTCGCTTCAACAACGCCTGTTGAGGTATGTGAGCCCGTAAAAGGGGGAAACTGAAACGGTTAGGGAAGGGTTATTACGGTCCCTGACCGGAAGAGCTTCTCCACAACCTTTACGCGAGAGCGTTCGCCTCCCGAGACCATCTCCTGATGGCTCATTCGGTCTCACTCACACTTTAGGGTTGTCTTGAAGTATCTCACGCTCCTTCTTGCCCGTTTGACGGGAGTGTAGCACGCGCTCCAGGACCCCCAGCGTGACGCGACTCACAGACGCCGTGCAGCACGCGACTTCGTCGGGCTTGACAAAGGCGCGGCTCGAGCGTATAGGGACCGCCGACCACCCTCGAGACATCCGGGGTTGGTAATCTGCTGGCATGCAGGTCTCCCGCGAGGACGCGAAGCTCGTGACAGCCGGACTCAGGACGCCGCCGACGGGCCTCGACCTCGCCTTCGAGATCCTGGCGGCCCTCACCGTGGCGATGGCGATCGCGTTCCTCGCCGTGGCGTGGTCTGGTCTGCCGGAGCGCGTGCCTACCCACTTCGACGCGTCGGGCGCGCCCGACGCCTTCGGGTCGCGCTGGTCCCTCTGGGGGTTGGCGGGGGTCATGGTGGCGCTGTACGCCGCTCTCTACGCCATGAAGTTCGCGCCGCCGAGGCTCTGGAACCTGCCGTTCGCGGTCACGTCCGCCAACGCTCAGGCCGTCGGTCGCCTCTTGGCACGCTTCAGCCGGGTCATGAACCTCGCCTGCGCCGCCCTCTTCGGCGCGTTGCTCGTTGGCAGCGTACGGGTCGCGCTCGGGCAGGCAGGTGGGCTGCCCGTCTGGACCCCGCTGGTCGGGGTCCTCCTCGTGTTCGGCGCGCTGGCCTGGGTCCTCATCACGCTGTCGCGGCTGGGCCGGGGCGGGGCGGCGAGCAAGCCGGCCGCGCGGCGTCACGGGTCGCGGTAACCGATCACGGCCAAGGCGCAGGGCTCGCCCTCCTGCTCGACGTCGTCAGCGAACTCCGCGAGCAGCGTCGTGAGCTTGTTCATGAGCTTGGCGTACTTGCGCGGGGACAGGCGCACGCGGAGCGTCGCAGTGCTGGCTGATAGGCCGTCCCTACCAGTCGGTCCCCACCATGGAAAAGGTATAGCAGAGACCTAGGGAAAGGTACAGTAGAAACCCAGGAAAAGGTGTAGTGGCTCATGTCAGCCTACCTTCCCCGCCTACAGGATGCCGTTCTCCTGGATCTCCTTCGGGGGCTGCCCGCGGTGGCGATCGACGGCGCCAAGGGGGTCGGGAAGACCTCCACGGCCGAGCGGGTAGCCGGCACGGTGCTCCAAGTCGATAGGCCCGAGGTAGCAGAGTCGCTGAGGAATGACCCGGGGTTGATCCGCCGCCTTAAACCTCCGGTCCTGCTCGACGAGTGGCAGTACGTCCCGCAACTGTGGAACAGCGTCAGGCGTTCGGTGGACGAAGATTACCGTCCCGGCCAGTTCCTGCTTGCCGGCAGTGCCTCGCCGCGGGACGAGAATCGGCTGCACTCAGGGGCGGGCCGCATCGTACGCCTGCGCATGCGGCCGCTCTCCATCGAGGAACGCGGGCTGGACGAACCTTCCGTGCGCTTGGCGGACCTGCTTACCGGAGCGGCATCCGAGGCTTCGAGAAGTACGGACGTAGGGTTCGGCCGTTACCTGCACGAGATCACCGCCTCGGGCTTCCCCGCCATACGGCAGCTACCGGACCGGTACCGCGACGCCCAACTCGACAGCTACGTGGCGAACATAGTCGAGCACGACTTCCCCGAGCAAGGGTTGAGGGTACGCCGGCCACAGACGCTGTTCGCCTGGTTGAAGGCCTACGCGGCCGCGACAGCCGGCACCGCCTCTTACACGACCATCCTCGACGCGGCAACGTCGGGAGAGAGCGATAAACCGACCAAGGTGACGACGGGTGCGTGGCGAGACATGCTCAGCAGGCTCTGGCTCCTCGATCCCGTGGAGGCCTGGCTGCCCGGCGACCACGCGTTCGGCCGCCTCTCGGCCGCCCCGAAACACTTCCTGGCTGACCCGGCGCTCGCCGCCCGCCTGTTGAACCTAACGAGCGCGCGGCTCGAGACCGGGGCCGTCGACCACGTCCTCGGTCCCCAGGGCGGCACGGTGGCCGGGCGGCTGTTCGAAGCCCTAGTGGCGCAGAGCCTCCAGGTCTACGCCTCCGTGAACGAGGCGTGCCTCTACCACTTCCGCAGCGACACCGGGCACCGAGAGATCGACTTCATCGTGGAGCGCGGCAACGTCGTGGTAGCGCTCGAGGTCAGACTCTCACCGTCGGTGAGCGACGACGATGTTCGCCATCTCCACTGGCTGGGCGAGAGGATGGGGCCCACCTTGGCCGCCAAGGTCGTGGTCAACACGGGCCCAACGTCCTACCGTCGGCGCGACGGCGTCTGGGTCGTGCCGGCGGCCCTGGTCGGCGCCTGACCCGCTCTCGGAGCCAGACCCCTGCGGTATGCTCACGCACGATGCTCGCAGCGCAACACGGACGAGCGCGACGCGCCCAGCGCCGCCCAGGCGGCGGACTAGCGTGACGCGCGGCAAGGTCAGGGGCGACCGGGCCCGCGCCGTAGGCATGGCGCTGCCCGCCACGTTCTGGCTCGTGGTCTTCTTCCTGCTGCCGCTCGTGTTCGTCGCCTTCTCCTCGTTCATGTCGCGTGGGCCGGGCGGGCAGCCCGTGTCGCCGGCCACCCTCGCCCAGTACGAACGAACGTTCACGGTGTTCGGGCCCGTGCTGTGGCGCTCCGTCGGCGTCGCGCTCTTCGCCACGTTCATCAGCCTCGTGCTCGGCTACCCGCTCGCGTTCTTCATCAGCCGGCGGCGCTCGCCCGCCACGCGCATGTTCCTGCTCTTCCTCGTCATGCTGCCGTTCTGGACGAACTTCCTCGTGCGCACGTACGCGCTGATCACGATCATGCAGCGCGATGGTCTGCTGAACGGCCTCTTCAAGAGCCTCGGCGTCATCAGCGCGCCCCTGCAGATGCTCTTCACGCCGGCGGCCGTCATGGTCGGCCTCGTTTACGGCTACCTGCCGTTCATGATCCTGCCCATCTACGCGTCCGTCGAGGCGCTCGACCGACGCTACGTCGAGGCCGCCAACGACCTGGGCGCCAACGACTGGACGGCGTTCTGGCGCATCATCTTCCCCCTCACCCTGCCTGGCGTCATCGCCGGCTCCATCCTCGTGTTCATCCCGGCCATCGGCGCGTACGTGACGCCCGACCTCATGGGCGGCACGCGCGGCCTCATGATCGGCAACCTCATCCAGGGGCAGTTCGGCGGCCGCGGCAACGTGCCGCTCGGCAGCGCCATCTCGATGGTGCTCCTCGCCATGGTGTTCATCAGCGTCCTCGTCTACACGCGTTGGGGGCAGCGCGAGGAATGACGATCCAGCCGCGCCCGAGCCCAGACCCGAAGACGGTCGCCCGCAAGGTGCGGCGCGACCTGGCCGTGCGCCGCACGGGCCGCTTCGGCATGTGGCTGAGCCCGTTCGTCGTCTACTTGTTCCTCTGGGTACCGATCATCGTGCTCGTGGTGTTCTCCTTCAACGACGGCAACTCCGTGAGCGTCTGGCGCGGCTTCACGACCCGCTGGTACGAGAACATCTTCCACGGCACGATCTCGGCCGGCACTGAGGCGGCGCGCTTCCAGACGGAGCTCCTCCTCAAGGCCCTGCGCAACTCGCTCCTCGTGGCGACCGTGGCGACGCTCATCAGCAGCGCCTTGGGCACGATGCTCTCCCTCGCGCTGGCGCGCGGGCGGTTCTGGGGCCGCAAGACGCTCGACACGCTCTTCTACCTGCCCGTGGTCATCCCGGACATAACGCAAGGCATCGCGCTGGCCGTCTTCTTCAACATCGTCTTCGAGACCGTGCAACGGCTGTTCGGCGTGCGCCTCGTGTCGGGCTTCGGGACCATCGTGATCGCCCATGTGGCCTTCAACGTCAGCTACGTCGCCATCGTGGTGCGCGCGCGGCTGGCGGGCATGGACCCGCGCCTGGAGGAGGCGGGCCGCGACCTCGGGGCCAACCACTGGCAGACGTTCTGGCGCATCACCTTCCCGAACCTGCTACCGGGCGTCATGGCCGGCGCGCTCCTCGCCTTCACGCTCTCGCTCGACGACTTCGTCATCACGTTCTTCAACTCCGGCGTCGGCACGACGACCCTGCCCCTGTTCGTCTACGGCATGCTCAAGCAGCGCGTGCCGCCGGAGATCAACGCCATCTCGACCCTGATGATCCTCGCTTCGATAATCCTCGTCGGCGGCTCGCTCCTCCTGCAGCAGCGCGGCAACCGCGACAAGGGGTGAGGCGCGTATGAAGCTCGTCTCCGCCGCGGAGGCGGCCCAGGTCGTCCGCTCGGGCGACCGCGTGTTCATCCATAGCGTCGCGGCGGCGCCGCAGGCGCTGATCGGGGCGCTGACGGCGCGCGCGGGCGAGCTGCGGGACGTCGAGATCGTCCAGCTCCACACGGAGGGACCGGCCCCCTACGCGGCGCCAGAACTGGCGGCCTCGTTCCGGGTCAACGCCCTCTTCGTCGGTAAGAACGTGCGCGACGCCGTCGCTCGCGGCCAGGGCGACTACGTGCCCATCTTCTTGAGCGAGGTGCCCGCCCTATTCCGCACGCGCGCCATGCCGCTCGACGTGGCGCTGATCAGCGTCTCGCCGCCCGACAAGCACGGCTTCTGCTCGCTCGGCGTCTCGGTCGACGCTTCGCGCGCCGCCGCCCAGTCGGCGCGCACGGTCGTCGCCCAGGTCAACGCCGCCATGCCGCGCAGCCACGGGGACGGTCTCATCCACGTGAACGACATCGACCTGGCGGTCGAGCACACCGCGCCCATCTTCGAGGTGAGCCAGGCGAAGGCGGGCGAGCTCGAGCGCACCATCGGCAGCTTCGTGGCGAGCCTCGTCGAGGACGGCGCGACGCTCCAGCTAGGCATCGGCGCCATCCCCGAGGCCGTGCTCGCGGCCCTCACCGACCACCGCGACCTGGGCGTGCACACGGAGATGTTCTCGGACGGGATCGTCGACCTCGTCGAGCGCGGCGTCGTCACGGGCGCGCACAAGCGCAACCACCCGGGGAAGGTCGTGGCGAGCTTCGTCATGGGCTCGCGCAGGCTCTACGACTTCGTCGACGACAACCCGTCCGTGCTCCTGCTCGACGTGGCCTACACGAACGACACGGCCGTCATCCGCCGCAACCCGAAGGTGACGGCCGTCAACTCCGCCCTTGAGATCGACCTGACCGGCCAGGTCTGCGCCGACTCGCTCGGCACGTTCCAGTACTCGGGCGTGGGCGGCCAGATGGACTTCATCCGCGGCGCCTCCCTGTCCGAGCGCGGCAAGCCGATCATCGCGCTGCCGTCCGCCACCGCGCGCGGGGAGAGCCGGATCGTGCCGCACCTGAAACCCGGCGCTGGAGTGGTGACGACGCGGGCGCACGTCAACTACGTCGTCACGGAGCACGGGGCGGCCTCGCTCCACGGCAAGAACCTGCGGCAGCGGGCGCGCGCGCTCATCGGCATCGCCCACCCGGCGCACCGCGAGGCGCTCGAGCGGGCGGCTTGGGAGCGGTTCGGGCGGGTCTAGGCCGCGGGCGTCAGGGCCCTTCGACTAGGAGGGCCATCACCTCGGCAAGGGTAGGTAACGACGGCTGCGCTCCCGGGCGCGTGGCGGCCAAGGCGCCGGCGGCGCTGGCGAACCTCACGGCTACGGCAAGAGGATGTTCGCCGGCGCTTGTTGCAGCGGGCGTCGAACCGATCGAAGCGCGGGGCGCAGCCGAACCGTCCGTCCCTGCCCCGCCGCCGAGCCTTCCCGTGGCGGGCCGGTCCCGCGCCAACCAGTGAGCCAGCGCCCCCGCGAAGGCATCGCCCGCCGCCGTCGTGTCGACAACGTTCACCTCGAACGCTGCCACCCGACCGTGCTGCACGCCTCCCGGCCCGCCCTCCGGCTCCGCGCCGGTTCCCCCGTAAACACTCTCATCGTGACCTCGGAGTGGGTCCACTGGCTCGGCGCGGCACGCCCACACGGCCCCGTCGGCCCCGAGCGTCACGACCACGCAAGGCACGAAGCGGCACAGGGCCACGGCCCACTCCTCGGGCGTCTTCCCTTCGGCGACCGCCCCCAGCTGGATCACCGCCTCGTGCTCGTTAACGAGCAGCAGGTCCACGTCCGCCAGCTGGCTCGGCTCGAGGCGCCTGGCGGGCGCGAGGTTGAGCATGACGAGCGCGCCGGCGCGCCGACCCGCGGCCGCGGCCGCCCTGACGACCTCGAGCGGGATCTCCAGCTGCAGCATGAGCACCGACGCGGTAGCGAGCGCCCCGGCCCTCAGGTCGACCACGTCAAGGTCGTGGTTCGCGCCGGGCGAGACGACGATGCTGTTCTGCCCACGCTCGTCGACCTGGATGAACGCCACGCCGCTCGGCCGGGCGCTGCGCCCGAGAGCGGCGATATCCACACGGTCGCGCTCCAGGGTCGCGGCGAGCTGCGCGCCGAACGCGTCCGAGCCGACGCGACCGATGAACCGCACCGCGCCGCCGAGCCGCGCGGCCGCGACGGCCTGGTTGGCGCCCTTACCGCCCGGATGCGTGGCGTAATCGGAGCCGAGCAGCGTCTCGCCCGGCCGCGGGTGGCGCACCACGCGCACGACCAGGTCCATGTTCACGCTGCCGACGACCACGATGGCGCCGCCCTCGCTCATGCGCTTCTCGACCTCTCCTCCGCTCGGGCGGTCACGGACTGTCCGACGGACTCCTTGGCGACATGCTTGGCCTCCGTCGAGCCGCGTACCACGAGCTCGACGGGCAGTACGACCTGCCGAGCGGCACGCGCGCGGTCCGCCATCCGCTCGACGAGGAGGCGCACGGCGGCGGCCCCGATCGCGCCAAGCGGTTGGCGCACGGTGGTGAGTGGCGGGCTCACCAGCCTCGCCAGCGGGACGTCATCGAAGCCGACCACGGAGACGTCGCGCGGCACCCTCACCCCGTCGCGTTCGAGCGTGCGGATGACGGCGACGGCCACGGCGTCGTTAGCGCACGCCACCGCGTCGAACCCGCCGCCGCGCAGGCGCCTGACGACCGCACCGGGCAGTTCGGGTCCGAAGCCGCTCTGCGCCTCCCACACGGGCGTGAGCGGGTCCCACTCGGCGAGGAACCCCCGGCGGCGCGCCCGCGAACTCGTGACGCTCGAGGCCCCGTGCAGCAGGGCCACGCGCCGCACGCCCAGCGCCTTGAGGTGAGTAGCGACGAGGGTGCCGCCCGAGACGTGGTCCGAGAAGACGGCATCGCGGTCGGCAACGGGGCGGTCCAGCGCCACGAGCGGTACGTCCGGGAGGGGTGGCTCGCGGCGCGCGCCGGTGCCGGGGCATCCCGCCGTGCGCACGAGCCGGGTGCCGCCCTGGTCGTGTGCCGGCACCCAGACGATCCCGTCCACCCGCAGCGCGACGAGGCGCCCAAGGGCCTCGCGTTCGAGCGCCAAGTCGTTGCCCGTGTCGTGGAGCATCACGAGGAAGCCCGCCGCCCTGGCCGCGGCCTCGACGGCCTGGAGGAGCGCCGGGAAGAGCGGGTTGGCGAGGTCCGGCAACGCCACCCCGAGCACCCCCGTCCGCCCCGTGCGCAGGGCGCTCGCCTGGCCGTTGGGCACGTAGCCGAGCGCCTCGGCGGCGGCCCTGACGCGGGCGCCGACCGCAGGCGTGACCCGCTTCGTGCCCCGCAGCACATGCGAGACTGTGGCGACGGAAACGCCTGCAGCTTCGGCAACGTCTCGCATACTGGCCATCCAGGAGCCTCCTCGGCCTAGGTCAGGGCTTACGGTTAAACGTTTTACCGACGTCGATCACAGTGTAAGTGCGTTGCATCCGCCGGTCAAGGACCTGAATAGTGCCCGCCGAGCACCAAGCTAGGCAACATAGCTAAGGACGATCCTTGTCACGCATCAGTCACGCACCTGCTCGGAGGGGACTTGACCAAGAACTCCGCCTGTCGCATAGCCACCTTCAGCTGGTCTCGACTCGAATGGGTCATCCCGTACCGAGCCGAATCTTCGATATGGATCGAACGCCTGAGCGCCTTCGCCGCCTCCTTTCCCCATCGGCTATCTCCTCTAGGAGCATCGCGACTTCAAGGGACTTCTGTGCCGCCTGGAACCCGGACCGAGCGTCAGCCTCACCACAGGGCTGAGAACCGGTAGTCATAGCCGTCATCCCTCGGCGGCTGCGAAGAGTTGATGAACGTCGATACCCACCAGGGTTATCACGTCACACTCCAGGTTCTCGACTATGGCCGGACGTTCGCGTTTGAGGCGCTGAACATCGCCGATGGAGACCTCCGCGATTCCGGCACGGTTTCCGGTCCACCTCAACACCGCGGCGCTCAACGCATCGACATCGCTCCGCCACCCGGGCGCCTCGGCGTCCAGTCCCGGCGGCCGAACCAGGAAGACGTCGATGACACCATCGGTACCGCCATCGCAACGGGAAGCAGAGCCGAAGAGGCTCGCATGATACGGCTGGACGCCCCACTCCTCCAAAGCCGAGGTGAGGCGCCTAGCAAGCGTGCGTCGCAAGCCAAGGAGAGCTAACACCGGCTGCGCGGCCAAGTGGTGGCGGTTCAACGTGTATTGGAGCGCCGCCCCCTCGCTGGCCGAGAGTACGACCAGGTTTGGTGCAGCCAAGTTCACGACCGAAGGCTAGCGCGCTTGTCCCATAATCGAGACACATGCGCCGATAATGAGACGCGCTAGGCTGAGCCTCCCAGTTCTTTCTCGAACACGAGGTACCGCTGCGTCACGCGCATGCCGGCACGCAGGTAGAGTTCCGGCGCGCCGGTGGTCGAGTCGGCGTCGACGGTGAGGCCCACCCGGCGCTTGCCGAGCGCGTGGCACGCCTCGAACGCGTCGGCGAGCAAGGCGGCGCCGAGGCCACGCCTGCGCCAAGCGGGCACGACCCGCAGGCTCTGCACCAGGCCGGCGGCGCTCGTCCGCGGCGCGCGCGTGATGCTCATCCCCACGATCTCGCCGTCCGCCAGCGCCAGGCGCATCTCGCCACGCAGGCGCCCTATGCTGGCCGACCACTGCTCGAAGGTGTTGCCCGGTCGGTTCCACATGCCGACGGAGCCGAGCTCGAAGGCCTCGTACGCGGCGGGCTCGTCCGGGCCGCCCGCGTAGTCGCGCACGCTGACCCCGGCCGGCCACTCCGGCGGCGGCGGCGCGGCGAGCTCGGTCTCCATGCGGTAGATGGTCCGCACGTTCGCGTAACCGCGCGCCGCGAGGCTCGCCGCCAACCGTGCGTCGGCGATCGGCAGGTAGTTGCGAACGATCACGAGGCCGCCGCCGGAGAGGCGCAGCGCCCGTGCCTCGGCGGCGCCCACCAGGTAGGCGCTCAGCTCCTCGGCGTCACGCGCGTCCGGGGCCACGAAGGCGTAGGTGAGTAGGAGCTCGGCACGGCTCGGCACCGTGTCGAGCAGCGCCACGGCTTCGCCGCGCGGACCGCGCACCAGCACGGCGTTCGCCTCCAGGTCCGCCCCCGCCCAGTCGCCCTCCAGCGTCTCGGTGGAGGTGTTGGCTACCCCTTCGTGCACCAGCTCGTACGCCGCCACGAGCGCGGCCGCCTCAGCGACTTCGGCGAGGCGTGGGGGAGCGGCGACGTAGCCCGCCGGCGGCCCGGCCACCGGATGTTCGTTCGGCATAACGGTCTACTCCTGGAAAGGGGCGAGACGCGGTCACGCGGTCACGCGGTCACGCGGTCACGCGGTCACGCGGTCACGCGGTCACGCGGTCACGCGGTCACGCGGTCACGCGGTCACGCGGTCACGCGGTCACGCGGTCACGCGGTCACGCGCAGGTGGGGCGGCCTACTCCCCCAACGCGGGGAAGTGCAGGTCCGGGTTGAACCAGACGATGAAGCTCGCCCAGCCGTCCGTGTAGTCGTCCTCGATGTAGCCGTGGATGAGGCCGTACACCTCGAAGCCGTTGGCGAGCTGGAAGGTGAGGGTCGGGTCGGTGACCTCGCCGGCCACGACCTTCTCGACGTACTCGGCGACGGTGAGCCGGTCGCGGTAGCGCGGATAGCCCGGGAGCTGCCCGCCCGCGACTATCCCCTTGCGCCCGAGCCGCCTGACGAGCGCCTTGCGGGCGTCGTACAGGGCGCGGCCGAGGCCGGCGCCGCGGTAATCGGGGTGCACGCTGATGTCGGCCCCGTAGTACCAGGCGCCGTCCGGGTCGTGGTTGGCGTAGGTGCCGCCGGCGATGATGTCGTGGAACACGTGCTCTGGCCGTTGCAGGTCGAAGTCGACGAGGAAGCCGGAGCCGAGCCCGACGACCGCCTCCTCGGCGAGCGGGGTGCCGTCGGGGGCGTCCGCCGCCAGCGCCACGAACTCCCCTTCGGGGAACCGCTCCTGGTGCTCGAGGAAGTTCTCGCGGGTCATCAGCTCCTGAGCGCCGAGGTTAGGGAAACACACGCGCTGCAGCTCCGCGAGCGCGGCCGCGTGGGCCGGGGTGGCCTGAACGACGCGCACGCGCGGCTTGCGCTGACCGGGTAGTCCCTCGGCCGCGGTCACGCCGGCGTCGCCTCGAAAGCGAAGCGCTCGTAGGCCCCGGCGCTCGGCAGGCCCTTCACGGCCCACAGCTCGCGCGTGCGCGGCCGGGTGACCACGCCGCCGCACGTGCCGACGAACTTGGGCGCCGAGCCCCGGTAGCAGATGGTGCCCGTGTGCCGCGTGACGGCCTGGAGGTCGTCCACCGTCAGGTCGTCGCGGTCGAGGAGCCGCTCGGCGTCGGCGAGGCGCGCCTCGGAGCTGGCCTGCGACGCGGGGTCGCGGGGGCGTTCGACCGCCTTGGTGTTGGCGCCAAGGTTGTGGTTCGTGTGCGCCACGGCCCGCCCGCCGAGGCGCGTGACGTGGCTCGCCGTCGGCATCGCCTCGACGTTCGCGCCGGCCCCGCTGGCGTCGAGCACGAGGTAGTTGTGCCCGCCCGCGAGCGGCGCCCTGGCCAGGGCCGCGAGCGCCCCATCGAGGTCCTCGGCCTTGAGCATCTCGCGCACGACGAACGGCCACGTGACGCCCGGGCGTCCGTCGGCGCTCATGAGGTTGTTGATGCCCACCGAGAGGCCGGCCTCGTTCATGCCGATCATCGCCAGCGCCCCGGCGGTCGTGAACGCGAGGAAGTCGGGGGCGTCCTTCGGGCGGCCCCGCAGGAGCACGACGTGCTCCGTCGAGTCCTCGTGCATGTCCCAGGTCTGGCCGAAGGCCGCCGCGCCGTCGGCCATGCGCGCGCCCGGCACCAGGAAGGCCGTGCAGTCGTCCACGGCCGCCGTCTCGAGGCCCGCGCCGCCGCCGGCCGCCACCGTGTCGATGAAGTCCGTGAAGCCGCCGACCACGACCAGCTCGGCGAGCGAGAGGTCGGTAGCCCGGGCCATGCCTTCCAGCTCGGTCACGAGGTCGGGAGCGTAAGCGCCGTGCGCGTCGAGGCAGGCGTCCGCCAGGGCCAGGACGGCGCGCCTGCTCAGCTCGCGGCCGGTCCACGCCGCGCCGCCCGCGAGGGCCACGCGCTCCGTGGCGTACGCGCGGATGGCCGCGCGGAACGCCTTGCCGTGGGTCAGCCCGAAGTCGAAGGGCGACCCCTTCAGGTCTAGGGTAGGAACCGCCATGGTGAGCACATCATAGGCCTGCGCGCGCCGTCTGGCGCCTCGCCGGCCGCGCGCCGACCGTCCTCAGGCGAGCACCGAGCCGTGCTCGGTCGCCCAGCTCAGGCGGACGGGGGTGCCCTCGGCGAGCATGCCGCTGAAGCCGTGCTGCTGGTTCTGAACGCGCGCCACGACGGTGACGCCGCCGGCCACCTCGACCTGGTAGCGGGCGTCCGTGCCCAAGTACGTGGCGCCCGTCACCCTGCCGGGGAGCGTCGACTGGCCCGGCTGCAGGTCGGGCGGAGCGTCGGCCGTGACGTTCTCGACCACCAGCTTCTCCGGTCGCAGCGCGAGCGCCACGCCGTTGCCGACGACGAGGTCCGGGTCTCGCACCGCTCCGGTCAGGACGGTGCCGTCTGCCAGCCGCACGCGGCCCTCGGAGCCGGACTTCGCCTCCAGCACGCCGGGCAGGAAGTTCGTCTCGCCGATGAAGTCCGCGACGAAGCGTCCGGACGGGCGCTCGTAGATGTCCTCCGGCCGGCCGACCTGCAGGACCTCGCCCATGTTCATGACCGCGATGCGATCCGCCATGGTGAGCGCCTCCTCCTGGTCGTGGGTGACGAAGACGAACGTGATGCCGACCTGCTGCTGCAAGCGCTTGAGCTCGAACTGCATGGCGCGCCGCAGCTTGAGGTCGAGGGCGCCCAGGGGCTCGTCGAGCAGGAGGACGCTCGGGCGGTTGACGAGCGCGCGCGCTAACGCGACGCGCTGGCGCTGGCCGCCGGAGAGCTGGAGCGGCTTGCGCCGCTCCACGTTGGGGAGGCGCACCATCTCCAGGGCCTCGCCGGCCCGCGCGCGCGCCTCGGCCGCGGGCACGCGCGCCATGCGCATGCCGAACATGACGTTCTGGATGACGGTCATGTGGGGGAAGAGGGCGTAGTCCTGGAAGACCGTGTTGACCGGCCGGTGGAACGAGGGGATGCCGCGCATGGACCGACCGCTCAGGAGCAACTCGCCCGAGTCGGGGTCCTCGAAGCCGGCTATGACGCGCAGCGTCGTGGTCTTGCCGCAACCGGACGGGCCGAGCATGGCGAAGAACTCGCCCTCGCGGATCTCGAGGTCGATGTCGTTCACGGCCCGCACGGCGGACTTGGTCCGAGGGTCGATGAACTCCTTGACCAGGTTGCGGATCTCTACAGCTGGCGCCGGCGTCATGGTTTGACGCACATCCTAACCGAAGGCGGGCACGCCGGGCGAGCGAGCGAAAGGGGCCACGGACCGGGCGGTCCGTGGCCCCTCTGATGCGACGGGCGAACGCCCGACTAGCGTCCGACGAAGATCTTGACCATGTCCCAGGCGTCGTTGAGGAGCGGCTCGCGGGCCTCGGACTGCTCGGCGAAGAAGAGGCGCGCCTTCGTCTCGTCGCTCGGGTAGATGGCGGGGTCCTCGGCGAGCTCCTCGTCGATGAGGCCATCGTCGAGGGCGGCCAGGTTCGGGGTCCCGAAGGCCGTGTAGTTCGAGATGTCGGCGCCGACCTGCGGCCAGAGGATGTAGTCGATGAACGCCTCGGCGAGGGCCTTGTTGGGGGCCCCCTTGGGGATGGCGAGGCTGTCGACCCAGAAGTTCGTGCCCTCCTCCGGGATGACGTAGGCGTAGGTGTCGCACTCGCACTCGTCCATGACCTGGAAGATGTCGCCTGAGTACTCGACGACGATGTCGGCCTCGCCGCGCGCGAGGATCTCCTGGCCGTCGTCCTGGGCGATGTAGATGACGTTACGGCCGTTGTCGATCAGGAACTGCGCGGCCTCGTCGATGTCGGCGGCGCTCTCGCTGTTGGGGTCCTTGCCGACCATCAGCAGGCCCATGCCGAGCATCGCCGTGGTGTCCTGCAGCCAGGCCACCGGGCCGTCGTAAGCGAACATGTCGGCCCACGACGTGATCTCGCCGACCTTGTCGACGTTGTAGCCGATGCCGACGGTGCCCCACTGGTACGGGACCGTGTACTCGTTGCCCGGGTCGAACGGCAGGTTCATGAACGTGGCGTCGAGGTTGCCGAGGTTCGTGAGCTTGCTGTGGTCGATCTCCTCGAGGAGCCCTTCCCTGATCATGGTCGGGACGTTGGCGTTGGTTGGCACCACGATGTCGTAGCCGGGGTTCCCCTGCCGCAGGCGCACGACCATGTCCTCGTCGGAGCCGTACGTGTCGTAGATGACGCGTACGCCGCAGGCGGCCTCGAAGTTCGAGATGGTGTCGTCGGCCACGTACGTGGCCCAGTTGTAGACGCTCAGGGTCTGGCCTGCGAAGCCCTCCGGGCAGGTCCAGTCCGTCTGGGCGGCGGCGGCCGAGACAACGACGGCCACTAGGCAGGCAGCGATGGTTCTACGCATCTGTCCTCCGACTTGCAAGCGCCGCGTGTGCGCGGCTCGAATGGACGGCAGGCGCTGGCCACGACTGCTTCGAGACCCCTGCCGACGCGTGCGTAGGGGGCAGGTTAGCACCTGTGGCAAAGGCTCGTCGTGCCGCGCCGGGCGCTCCGTCAGCGGCCGGAGGAGTTGACGACCTTGTCGAGGACCGGGTCGGACAGCACGCGCCTCAGCACGTTGATGAAGTGCGCGTCCCAGCCCACGAAGTAGCGCGTCCGCATGCGCCGCTCCGAGAGGGCCCGGTACACGGCGCGCGCCACCGCCTCCGGCCGCGTGCCGTGCTTGGCGGCGAAGTTGGCGCCGGCCGCCAGGTCCTTGACGAGCTCGCCGTAGTACTCGCGCGCCTTGGGCCCCATGTCGTCCATGCGGACCAGGCCCTCCTCCAGCGACTTCTCCCAGATGGGCGTGGCGATCCGCCCCGGCTCGACGACCGACACCTTGACCTTGTGCGGGGCCAGCTCGCGCCTGAACGCGTCGGCGACGGCCTCGAGGGCGAACTTCGAGGCCGCGTACGCCCCGAGGAGCCGGGAGGACACGAGACCGGAGATGGAGCCGACGAACACCAGCCGCCCCGGCCGCTCCCGTACGAGCGGGAGGAACGCCTGGGCGACGGCGACCTGGCCGACCACGTTGACCTCGAGCTGCCGCCTCAGGTCGTCGAGGCGCAAGAACTCCATGGGACCGGCCGTGGCGATCCCCGCGTTGTTGACGAGCCCGTGGAAGTGCCCGCCGTCGAGCTCCGCGTTCACGCGCTCGGCGGCCGCCGCGACCTGGTCTTCGTCCGTGACGTCGAGGAAGAGGACCCTCAAGCCGTGGGACGGGCCGAAGCGCGCTTCCGCCTCGGCAAGCAAGGAGTCGCCGTCCTCGGCGCGGCGCACGCCCGCGTACACCGTGAACCCGCGCTCTACCAGGTAAGCCACCACCGCACGGCCGATGCCAGTAGACGCACCGGTGACGGCCACGACACGCCTGTGGCCGGAGTGACCGCCTTCTCCCACGCCACGTATCCTAACTGCTCGGGCTTGTGACGAGAACGGGCTTCCGGGTCCGTGGCGCCGGGTCTTTCCCGGCACTGCTTTCCGAAGAGCGGCACGTGTGCCACCAGACCCGGAAGCTCCCCAGCGGTCTCGAGGGGCTCGAGCTCGGGGCCTCGCCTTCTCAGCCGACCGCGCCCTGTACATCCGCCGTGGGCGCTCGGGTGAGGAACCTCATCGGTCACGGGCGTCGGCCCGCTAGGCCGTGCCTCGAACCCCTACCGCTTCGACTTCAAGAGTAGCGGCCGACGCCCGGCTCCCACCAGGGACCAAAGTCCTACGCCGGGCCGCGTGAGCACCGGAGTAGGCCGCAGCGCGTCACGCGCGCCACGCGGCGTTCGCTCTGGGCGGCGCGGGCGCCCTGCGGCGCCGCCCTGCCGCCTCGGCCGCTACCCCTCCTGCCAGCCCCTGAACCGCTCCCGCAGCGTTTCCGGCACGCGTACCGGCCTGTTCGTCGCGTAATCGAACGTGACGGCGACCGCCTCGACTTCGGCGGCGACCTCCGCTGCAACCTCGACCGCCCCCTCGGGAGCGGCCGGGGTCGCGGCCGCAGCCGCCGCCCAGCCCCCGACGAGCACGACCTGCCGCATGGTGACGCTGGTGTTGCCGACGCGCTCCACCCACGTCTCTACGCTCACGCGCTCCCCCAACCGCACCTGGCGGCGGTAATCGAGCGCGAGGCGCGCGAGGATGAAGCCGCCCGGCGCTATGCCGAGCGCGCGCATGAACTCGACGCGCCCCAGCTCGGCGTAAGTGGCGTAGACCGCGTTGTTGACATGTCCCAGGGCGTCAGTGTCGGCGAACCGGACCTGGATCTCAGTGCGGTGGCGCTTCACGCGCCGCGCCGCGTCTTGCGGGGCGCCGGCTGGCACGTCGGGCAGTGCGTCGTGCCCCGCTGCCCGACGATGGAGCGCTCCATCTCCGTGCCGCAGCGGGGGCACGCCTCGCCGGCGCGACCGTAGGCCTGGAGCTGCCGCGCGTACTCGCCCGTCCCGCCGCGCACGGTGCGGTAGTCGGACAGCGTCGTGCCCTGGGCGGCGACGGCCGCCGCGAGCACCTCACGGATCGCGGCGCACAGGGCGGCGACCTGGTCCTCGCCCAGCCAGGCGGCCGGCGTGCGGGGGTGCACGCCGGCGCGCCACAACGCCTCGTCGGCGTAGATGTTGCCGACGCCGGCCACCGGCCGCTGACTCAGGAGGTACGCCTTGACGGGCATGGTGGAGCGCGCGCAGGCGGCCGCCAGGCCAGCGGGGGTGAAGTCGTCGCCGAGCGGCTCGGGGCCGAGGGCCGCGAGCGTTGGCAAGGTCGGGTAGTGGCCGGCGTCGACGACGAGGAAGCGTCCGAAGCGGCGCGGGTCGCTGAAGAAGAGCGTACCGGGGTCGCCGCCCGAGAGTTCGACCCTGACGCGCAGGTGGGTGGACGCGCGCGCGTCCGGCGCGTGGTCGGCGATCACGCCCGTCATGCCGAGGTGCGCCACGAGCTCGAGCCCGCCGCTCAAGGGCATGAGGAGGAACTTGCCGCGCCGCCCGACGCCCTCGATGAGCCTGCCGGCGAGGCGCTCCAGGCCGGCGTACTTGGGCCCCGCCGGCGCGAGCAGGTCGACGGAGCGGACTTCCCGCCCCGTCAGCCAGGGCGCCAGCTCGCGCCGCACGGTCTCTACCTCAGGCAGTTCTGGGATAGCCGATCCTCCCCTCGTACAGGGCGCGACCGACTATCGCCCCCTGGAGCCCGAGGCGCTCGTACGCGTCCAGGTCGGCGTCCGTGCCCACCCCGCCGCCCGCCATGAGCGTGCCGGGGAACGCGTCGCGCATGCGCGCCACCGGCTCCTCGTCCACGCCGCGCATGGTGCCATCGCGGGAGATGTCCGTGTAGATGACGTGCGTGACGCCGCGTGCGACCACCTGGCCGGCGAGTTGGGTGGCGTCGAGCTCAGTCGTCTCCGCCCAGCCGCGCACGGCGACGCGGCCGCCGCGCGCGTCTATCGAGACGCACACGCGGTCCGGACCGAACTCCTCGAGCAGGGTGCTCACCACGTCCGGGTCGGTGATGGCGACGGTGCCGAGCACCACGCGGTCCAGCACCGCGAGCCACTCGCGCCCGGCTGCGACGCTCCTGACCCCGCCGCCCAGCTCGACCTTGGCGCCGACCCCGGCGGCGAGGCGGGCGACCGCCTGCGCGTTCTGGCCGCTGCCGATGGTGGCGTCGAGGTCGACCACGTGCAGCCAGGTCGCGCCGAGGGCGTCCCACTTGCGAGCGGCCTCGAGCGGATCGGCGAAGTAGACGGTCTCGCGCCCGGGGTCGCCCTCGAAGAGCCGCACCGCGCGGCCTTGCTGGATGTCAATGCAGGGAACGACGAGGAACATGTCGGCTATGGAGCATACCCGGTGCGCGTCGGCGGACCGGGTCCCCCGCGACGGGTCGCGCTAACCCGCCGCCGCGGGCAACACGACGCCGAGGACGGCCCCCTCACCCGGCACGCCGCTGCTGGAGGCCGTAACGGTGCCGCCGTGCAGCATCGTTATCGCCTTGACGATGGCGAGCCCCAGCCCGCTGCCCCGGCGCGTGTCCTGCCTGTGACCCTGGACGAAGCGCTCGAACACGACGTCGATCTCGTCCTGGCGGATGCCGGGGCCCTGGTCGGCGACGCTCAGTCTCACCGTCGCGCCCTCCCGAGCGACGCGCACCGTCACCATCCCACCTTCGGGGCTTACGGCGATGGCGTTGTCGAGCAGGTTCATGACGACCTGCTGGAGCCGGGCCGGGTCGGCCCGCACGGTGGCCGGCTCGACGTCGGCGACGAACTCGACGCCGTGCTTGGCCGCGACTGGGCGCAGCATCGCCATCACGTCCTTGGCGAGGTCGCCGGCGTCGACGTCCTCCGGCTCGAGCTGGAGGTGGTGGCTCTCGGCCAGGGAGAGCGTCCTCAGGTCCTGGACGAGCCGCGTGAGCAGCGCGACGTGGTTCTGCAGGACCGCCAGCTCCTCCCTGGAGGCCGGCACCATGCCGTCGCCCATGGCCTCCAGCCGGAGCTGCATGGCCGCGAGGGGGTTGCGCAGCTCGTGGGCGGTGTCGGCCAGCATGGCCTGGCGGCCGCCCTCGTAGCGCTCCAGGGCCTCGGCCAGGCTGTTGAAGTCCGTCGCCAGCTCCCGCGCCTCCTCCGGCCACCTGCCGGACGGCTCCGCGATCCTCACGCCCCAGTCGCCGGTGGCGAGCTTCTTGACCGTGCCGGACACGGCCTCGATGGGCCTCACGAGGCTGCGCGACAGCCAGAACGCCAGGAGCCCGGCCACGCCGACGGCCAGGAGCAGCCCGACCACGACGGCCTCGTTGCGCGCCCGCCGCTGCTGGGCGAGGAAGTCGAAGAGCCGGCGGCTCTCCTCCTGGAAGAAGTTGGGGTCGTCGGGGCCCGCGGGCTCCCCGTACGCGGGGGGCGGGCGCGGCGGGCCCATCTCCTTCTGGACCCTGCCCTTGAAGTCGTCCGGCAGGCTCGCGAGCGTGCGCCAGTCGGCCACGCGCTGCGCGAGCGGGACGATGGAGATGGCCAAGGCGACGACGACGAGCATGGCCAGCGCCGTCCGCCAGACGAGCCTGTTCATCCGCCGTCGGCCCCCAGGCTGTAACCGACCCCGCGGACGGTCCGGATCGGCTCGCCCGCGCCTGCCTCGCGGAGCTTCCTGCGCAAGTGCGTGAGGTGGATGTCGACGGCCCGTTCGAGCGCGTCACTCTCCGGCATGGCGTTCTCGATGAGCTCGGCGCGCGAGATCACCCTGTCCGGGGTGGCGGCCAGGTGCTCTAGGAGGCGGTACTCGGTCGGCGTCAGGTCCACGGTGGCGCCGGCCACGCTGACGCGGTGCGAGTAGGAGTCGATCTCGAGCGCACCGACGTGAAGCGCCGACCGGCCCTCCGTCGAGTAGGCCCGGCGCATGAGCGCCGCCACCCGGCTGAGGAGGCGCTTGGCGCTGACGGGCTTCACGAGGTAGTCGTCGCCGCCGAGGTGCAGGCCGGCGATCTCGTCGGCCTCCTCCGCCCGGGCGGTGAGGATCAGCACGGGGGTCGTGGCCTTCTCCCGTATGCGCCGCAGCACCTCGAGGCCGTCGAGCAGGGGCAGCCCGAGGTCGAGGATGAGGAGGTCGGGTCGCCACCGGTCGTGGTAGTCGAGGGCGCGTAGGCCGTCGCGGGCCTTCTCCGTGCTGCAGCCCGCCTGACGCAGGTACAGCTCGATGATGTCGGCGAGGCTCTCCTCGTCCTCGACGATCAGCACGCGCCGTCCGGCGAGCGCCTTGGTGTCTGCCAGGGCTTGTGACATCGTGCGTGAAGCATAGCGTCACCATGTTCAGGTTCCGTTTCGCCCCGGGGCACGTCCTCGCGGCGAAGGGCCTCAAACGCAACCGAAACAGTCGTTGCCTAGCCTTCGAGCATGAGAGCAGACCAGACAGAGAGGCTCGGCGCGGCGGTGGACGCCTTCCCGAGGATCGGTCTCCACGAACTGCGCGGAGCCGGCCTGATGAGCCGCGTCGACCAGAAGTTCGTCGTCCACCTGCCGGACCTGATAGCCGTCCTCGAGGGCGCGCGCGGCGCGTACCGCGCCGTCTCCCTCGAGGGCGAGGTATGGCAGCCCTACTCGACGCGCTACTTCGACACGCCCGGATTCGGGCTCCTGCGCGCCCATCACCGCGGCAGGACGCCCCGAGCGAAGGTCCGCAGCCGCGTCTACCTCAGCAGCGGTCTCTCGTTCCTCGAGGTCAAGAACCGCCTCAACGACGGCCGCACGGTCAAGCGCCGCGTCCAGACGAGCGATCCCTCGCGGGCGCCGGCCGCGGACGAGCTCTCCGGGCTCCTGCTCGCCGACCTCGCCCTGGACGCCGCCCCGAGCGACCTGCTCGGCGACACGGCCGGCGGCGCGCTCGGCGACCGGCCCTTGGAGACCAAGCTCCTCAACGGCTATCGGCGCCTCACCCTGGTGCACGAGGCGCACCCGGAGCGCGTGACGATAGACACCGACCTCACGTTCGCTTCGGGCGCCGCGAGCCTGGCGCTGGTGGGCACAGCGATCATCGAGGTCAAGCAGGCGCGGCTGGACAACCGGTCGGAGTTCCTCCGGGCCGTGCGCGCCCAACGGGTGCGGCCGCGGGGCTTCAGCAAGTACTGCGTCTTCGCGAGCCTGCTCGACCCGTCGCTGCCACGGAACCGTCTGCTGCCGACCATCCGGGCCGTGACGCCCTGGGTAGTGGAGGCCTGAGCCGTGGCGTCCCCTGACCTGACGAACTTCGTCCTCGGCGCGCTCCTCAACCTCGCGTTCGCGATCCTGATCTCGCGCTTCGTCTACTACGCCGGCCGCGGCAACCGGGAGTACGTCTTCGCCTTCCTAGGCTCCAACGTCACCGTCTACTTCGTGATGAGCCTCCTGACGCGCCTCGAGATCGGAGTCGGCGTCGGTTTCGGCCTCTTCGCGCTCTTCTCCATCCTGCGCTACCGGACGGACGAGCTCCCGATCCGCGAGATGACCTACCTCTTCGTCCTCATGGCGCTCCCGGTGTTCAACTCGGTCCTGGCCACGCAGGGGGCGTACTGGCAGCTCGGGCTGTCGAACGGCTTCCTGGTGGCGGTCCTCTTCGTGCTCGAGAAGGAGTGGGGCTTCCGGTTCGCCGAGACCCACACCGTCCGGTACGACAACGCGGCCCTCTGCTCGCCCCTGAGGCGCCAGGACCTCCTCGACGACCTCCGGGCGCGCACGGGCCTCCCCGTCCACGGCGTGACCGTCAAGCAGGTCGACCTGCTGCACGACTCCGCCCTCCTACAAGTCCACTACTACGCTCCCCAGGCTCACGCTCCGGGGAACGACCTCGCCCGGCACGGCCGGGGACAAGGAGACGACCACCATGCGTAAGCGCGCCATCTCGCTTCTCATCGCCGTAGCCTTCACGCTCCTCATAGGCCCCTGGGGCGCCGCGTTCGCCCAGGAACAGGCCCAGACGGGCGACCCGACGACGGGTCAGCCGCCCCAGGGCTGGCCGCCGGCGGGCGGAGCGCCGGCGGACTTCCCGAACGGCTTCCCCGGCGGCTTCCCGGAGGATCTCCCCGATGGCTTCCCACCCGACTTCCCTGCCGACTTCCCGGCCGACTTCCCTGGCGGGATGCCGCCCTTCGGCGACGCGCAGGCCCAGGGCCAGTTCGGCGGGCCCCGGGGCGGCATGCCGGGCGGTCGGGGCGGCGGCGGCTTCGGACCCGACCAGCAGGAGTACGAGCTCGTCGACGAGTTCGACGAGGACGGTGACGGCGTTCTCGACGCCACGGAGCGCGCGGCCGCCCTCGCGTCGATCGGGAGGACCGTGCGCACGAACGTGGCGGGCACCCCGGGTCCGTCGCTCACGGCCGACGACGTGACGACGTACGCCGAGACCGACGCGCTGTACGACCCCACGGCTATCCGCACGATCTTCGTCGAGCTCGACGAGGAGAACTGGGAGGCGGAGCTCGAGGCCTTCTACAACACGGACGTGCACCTGATCGGAACGGTGCAGGTCGACGGCGTCACTTATGAGGACGTCGGGGTGCGGTTCCGCGGGAACTCGTCCTTCGGCATGGTGGCGGCCGGCCTGAAGCGACCCCTACGCCTCAAGCTGGACCTGCTCGTCGACGGCCAGGACCTGCTCGGTTACCGCTCCCTCAACCTCATCAACGGAGCCAACGACCCCAGCTCGCTCCGCACCGTCGTCTACTCCATGATCGCGCAGGACTACATCGCGGTCCCCAAGGTCGGGCTCGTGCGGCTGGTCGTCAACGGCGAGAGCTGGGGCATCTATCAGGACCAGCAGCACTACAACAAGGACTTCCTCGCCGACTACTTCGACGACACGGGCGGCGTGCGCTGGAAGGTGTCCGGCAGCCCGAACGGGCAGGGCGGCATGCTCTACCTCGGCGACGACCCCGACACGTACCGCTCCATCTACGAGATCGACAACAAGGACACGGACGCGAGCTGGGCGGCCCTGATCGACCTGTTCCGCACGCTCAACGATACGCCGACGGAGGACCTCGTCGCGGCGCTCGATCCCATCCTCGACATCGACGGCGTCCTGCGCTTCTTCGCCCTCGAGGTCGCGCTCTCGAACTCCGACGCTTTCTACAGCCGGGCGAGCGACTACTACATCTACCTGGACGAGAGCGGCAAGTTCCACGTCATGCCGCACGACTTCAACGAGGCGCTAGGGGCCGGGGAGCGCGGGCCGGGCGGCCGAGGCGGCTCTGGCTCAGCGACGACGATCGACCCGCTCGTCAACGCGAACGACGCGACCAAGCCTCTGCGCACGCGCCTGCTCGAGGTGCCCGAGCTCCGCGAGCGCTACCTGGCGTACGTCCGCGATATCGCGGAGAAGTGGCTCGACTGGGACACGCTCGGCCCGATCGTGACCGAGCTGCACGAGAGCATCGACGCCGACTTCGCCACCGACACACGCGCGCTGTTCACCTACGAGCAGTTCCAGGCCTCCGTCGAGGGCCTCAAGGACTACGTCGAGGCCAGGCAGGCGTACCTGCTGTCCGTTCTGCCGGAGTAGCCCACTCATGTCCTAGACTGCATCTCGACTATCAGGCAGTCCGCTAGCCGGCCGAAGTCGTGGCCGGCTAGCCCATTGGAGGCATAGGGCATGAGCGAGGAGAACGGACCGCAGGCCGCGACCGCGGCGGTGTGGGGCGGCGAGGAAGGCGTGCGCATCGCCGGTGCCACGCAGGTCCCGGTGGTGCATAGCGTCGCGTTCGGTTACGACGACCTCGACCATTGGCGCGACGTGGCGCTCGGCAGGGCCGATGGCCACATCTACAGCCGCAACACGAACCCTACGGTGCGGGCCTTCGAGGAGAAGATCCGCCTCCTGGAAGGGGCGGAGGCCGCCACGAGCTTCTCCACCGGCATGGCGGCGATCAGCGCCACCCTCTTCGCGCTGCTGGCGCCGGGCGAACGCGTCGTGTCCGTCAAGGACACGTACGGCGGCACCAACCGGCTGTTCCTCGACTACCTGCCGCGCTTCGGCATCGAGGTCGCCCTCTGCGAGACGGGCGACCAGGCCGGCATCGTCGCGGCCATCGACGCCGGCTGCAAGCTCGTCTACCTCGAGACCCCCACGAACCCGACGTGCAAGATCCTCGACATCGAGCTGCTGGCGCGCCACGCCAAGGCCCAGGGCGCCACGGTGGTGGTGGACAACACGTTCGCCACGCCCATCAACCAGAGCCCGCTGGCGCTGGGGGCCGACCTCGTCGTCCACAGCGCGACCAAGTACCTGGGCGGCCACGCCGACGCCCTGGGCGGAGCGCTCTGCGGCGCCGCCGGGCTCGTCGCCAAGGTGTTCGCCTACCGCGAGGTCAACGGCGCCGCGTTGCACGCGGACGCCGCCTACCTGCTGCTGCGCGGCATGAAGACGCTCGCGCTGCGCGTGGAGCGCCAGAGCGCCAACGCCATGGCCGTGGCGCGCTTCCTCGACGCGCACCCGCGCGTCGAGCGCGTCTTCTACCCCGGCCTGCCGAGCCACCCCAACCATGCGGTCGCCGCGCGCCAGATGCGCGCCTTCGGCGGCATGCTGTCCTTCCAGCTCGTGGGCGGCTTCGAGGCCGTCAAGGCCTTCTTGCCACGGCTCCGGTTCGCGCACCGCGCCGCCAACCTCGGCGCCGTCGAGACCACCGTCGCGCCGCCGCGGACGGGCAGCCACGTGGAGCTGACGGAGCAGGAGCGCGCCGCCATGGGCATCCCGGAGGCGCTCGTCAGGTACTCGGCCGGCATCGAGGACGTGCGCGACCTCGTCGCCGACCTCGAGCAGGCGCTCGCGGTCGGGAGCTGACGGACCAGCGCGGCGCGCGGCGCATGGCGGCGCGCCGGCATCGCCGCCACCGGGCGCGCCGCGCTGCTTGACACGCCCCCGGCCGGGCCTATACTTTCAAGGGATGCAGTCTAGCGGTTCGGCCACGCTCAACCTGTCTTCACTCTTGCAGCACTCGCCGGGCGCACCGCTCGACGTGAGCGGCGAAGGGCTCTTCACGCCCGCGCCCGAGCTGCTCGAGGCGGACGGGCTGAGGCTCGAGGGACCGCTGAGATGGCGCCTGACGGTGATCAACGCGGGTGGCGACGACGACTTCGTGCTGGAGGGCTCCGTCGAGGGGACCGTCGTCATGGAGTGCCGCCGTTGCCTGATCGACGTAGACACGCCGGTGAAGACGTCCTTCGTCTACCCCATGGCCTACCGGCCGTCCGACCTGCCGCTCATGCTCGACGAGGACGGCGAGGAAGGCGACGACGAGTTGCTCGTCTTCGGCAGCCCGCAAGTCGACTTCAGCGCGTTCCTCACGGAGCTGGTGGCCATCGAGCTGCCCATAACGGCGCTCTGCCGGCCAGACTGCCTCGGCCTGAGCGAGGAAGGCGTCAACCTCAACGAGCACCCGGAGCTGGCACCGGAGCCCAAGCACGTCAAGCAGGTCGACGAATCGCCGTTCGCCGGCCTCAAGGACATAGACATCTCCGCTTGAACCGCCGCTACGCGGTTTAAGCTACTAACCCCGAGCGCTCCTCGCCGCTTCAGGCGAGCGCCTCCAAGAAGGAGCAGTACCAGATGGCCAAGCACCCAGTACCCAAGAAGCGCACCTCGCGCTCCAGCCGCGATGCCCGCCGCGCGCACCACGCGCTAACGGCGCCGACCCTCGTGGCCTGCCCCCAGTGCAAGACGATGAAGCCGCCGCACGTCGTCTGCCCCGAGTGCGGCAGCTACGACGGCCGCCAGGTGGTCGCGGAAGCTTGAGGCATCACAGGCCGCTGGCACGACGGCTGGCGGCCGGCGACTTCAGCGGCGGCCGCGCGCGGCCGCGTCAGGAGGACGGCTACGGCCGTCCTTTCGCTTTCCGGCCGGCGCCGCTGGAGGACCAGCGCGCGGCCCTTACGGAACATGGGTAGGGCGTGAACGAGACCAGACCGCGTGCCGGCGTGACGGCCCTCGGCGCGTACGCGCCGTCCAAGGTCGTCACGAACTTCGACCTAGAGAAGATCATGGACACGTCCGACGAGTGGATAACCACCCGAACGGGCATCAAGCGCAGGCACGTTGCGGCCGACGAGGAGTTCACTTCCGACCTCGCCTTCCGGGCCGTCGAGAACCTGGTGGCCCGCCACGGCGACGACGCCCTGACCGGCGTCGACATGGTCATCGTCGCCACGAACACGCCCGACGCCCTCTTCCCGGCGACCGCCGCCCTCGTCCAGGAGAAGTTCCGGCTCAGGGCCGGCGCGTTCGACCTCCTCGCGGCCTGCCCCGGCTGGCTGTACGCGGTCGGCATCGGCAAGAGCCTCGTCGAGTCGGGGCAGTGCAAGCGCGTCCTCGCCATCGGCGCCGAAGCGTTGACCAAGATCGTCGACTGGAACGACCGCGCGACGGCCGTGCTGTTCGGTGACGGCGGCGGTGCCGCGATCGTCGAGGCCGTGCCGGAACCGTACGGGGTGAAGGGCGTCGTGCTCGGCGCCGACGGCGCCGGGGCCGACCACCTGCACAAACGCTCGGTCGGCGCCTGCCTGCCCAGCGGCGCCAGGCTCTCGGATTCGCTGTACATGAACGGCCGCGAGGTCTACAAGTTCGCCGTTCGGGTCATGAACACCGCCACCCTCGAGGCGGTCGAGAAGGCCGGGCTCACGGTCGACGACATCTCACTCTTCGTCCCGCACCAGGCGAACCTGCGCATCATCGAGGCGGCACGCGAGCGCTTGAGCCTGCCCAAGGAGCGCGTGGTCGTCACGGTGGACGAGTACGGCAACAACTCCACGGCGAGCATCCCCCTCGCCCTCGCGAACGCGCTCGACGCCGGCAGGATCGCGGTCGGCGACAACCTGCTCCTCGTCTCGTTCGGCGCCGGTCTCACCTGGGCGTCGGCCGTGCTCACCTGGGGCCCCGCGTGAGCGACGCGCCCATCGTCGCCGCCGTCTTCCCCGGCCAGGGTTCGCAGGCCGTCGGCATGGGGCGCGAGCTCTACGCCGCCTCGCCCGCCGCCAAGCGCGTTCTGGATGAGGCGGAGGCCGCCCTGCCAGGGCTCCTGGCGCTGATGTGGGAAGGTCCGGCCGAGGAGCTGCAGCTCACCGCCAACCAGCAGCCCGCCCTCGTGGCGGCCGGCGCCGCGGCGTTCGCCGCCTACCTCGAGGCCGGCGGCGTCGCCCCGCGCCTCGCCGCCGGCCACTCGCTCGGCGAGTACACGGCCCACGTCGCGGCCGGCACGCTGAGCGTGGCCGACGCCGTGCGCATCGTGCGCAAGCGCGGGCAGTACATGCAAGACGCCGTGCCGGCCGGCGCCGGCGCCATGGCGGCCATCCTGAAGCTCGACGAGGGCGTCATCCGTGAGGTCCTCGCCGAGGTCGCCGCGGGCGGTCCGGCCGACCTCGTGGCGGTGGCCAACCTCAACGCCCCGGGCCAGACGGTCATCTCCGGCACCGCAGCGGGCGTGGCGAAGGCGTCGGACGCGCTCAAGGCGAAGGGCGGCCGCGCGATCCCCCTCAAGGTCAGCGCGCCCTTCCACTCGCCGCTCATGGCGCCCGCCGCCGCCCGCCTCGCTACGGACCTGGCCGCCGTCGCCTTCGGCGAGCCCGGCGTGAGCATCGTGTGCAACGTGACGGCCGAGCCGCTCCAAGGGGCGGCGCAGGCGGCGCGGCTCCTGACGGAGCAGGTGACGGCGCCCGTGCGCTGGGTGGAGTGCGTCCAGAAGCTCGACGCGCTCGGCGCGACCCGCTACGTCGAGTTCGGCTCCGGCAACGTGCTCGTCGGCCTGCTCGGACGCATCCTGCCCGGCGCCACCGGCGTGGCGGTCACGGATCCGGCCAGCCTCGCCGCCGCACTGGCGTAGCCGAGCGCGCGCAGCGGCCCGGGGCGACCTCGGCCCCCACCCAGCCGAGCGCGCCGTCTGCCGTCTTCCTGTAACGTCACCTTCCAAGGAGGTCCCGTGGACCAAGAACGCAAGCGCGTCGCGCTCGTCACCGGCTCGAGCCGTGGGCTCGGCAAGGCAATCGCCGAGACGCTCGGTCGCGGCGGCCACACGGTCGCCGTGCACTACGTCAGCTCGTCCGGCCCCGCCGAGGCCGTCGCCGACGCGATAAGGGCCATGGGCTCCGAGGCCGACGCGTTCGGGGCGGACGTATCCGACGCCGCGCAGTGCCAGGACCTGATCAAGCGCGTCACAGAGCGCTTCGGGGCCCTCGACGTGCTCGTCAACAACGCCGGCGTGACGCGTGACGCCCTCGCCCTACGTATGAAGGACGACGACTGGCGCAGCGTGCTAGACACGAACCTCTCCTCGGCCTTCTACCTGTCGCGGGGGGCGCTGCGCGGCATGCTGCGCGCCGGTTACGGGCGCGTCGTGAACGTCTCCTCGGTCGTCGGCCTGCGCGGCAACGTCGGACAGGCGAACTACGTGGCGGCCAAGGCCGGCCTCATCGGGCTCACCAAGGCGCTGGCCCGCGAGTACGCCGCCAAGGGCGTGACGGTCAACGCGGTGGCCCCCGGCTTCATCGAGTCGGACATGACGGCGGCGCTGCCGGCCGACGTCAAGGACGCCTACCTGAAGGAGATCCCCGTCGGACGCTTCGGCACGCCGCAGGACGTGGCCAGCGCGGTCGCGTTCCTGGCGAGTCCGGAAGCCGGCTACGTCAACGGCCAGACGCTGGTGGTTGACGGTGGGATGGTCATGCACTAGCATCGCAAAGGCCGCGCCGCCGGCCAAGGGCACTCGCCCACGTCAGCGAAGGCTTCCACCGCGGTGTTGGCACGGCTAAAGCCCGTGCTACAGTCTCGCAAGACATGCGCTACACGGGCACGACACGAGTCGTTGCCGAGGAGGGAAAGTCGTGGACGAGCACGAGATACTGGAGAAGATCAAGGACGTGGTGGCCGACAAGCTGGACGCCGACCCGAGCGACGTCACGGAGGAGTCCCGCTTCATGGACGACCTCGGCGCCGATTCCCTCGACGTCGTCGAGCTGATCATGGGCCTCGAGGACGAGTTCGGGGTGGAGATCTCCGACGAGGAAGCCGAAGGCATCCGCACCGTCGGCGACGCCGTCCGTTTCATCGCTGACAAGCAGTGAGGACCGGCCCCGGGGACGAGCCTGTGGCTCGCGCCGGGGCCACCGGCCGCGGCATCGGCGCGGGCAGACTAAGCATCACGCCCATTCACGACCGCAGCCGTTAACTTAGGACGACCATGAGACGAGTCGTTGTCACCGGTGTCGGGCCCGTAACGCCGATCGGCGTCGGCGCCGCCGAGTTCCTGGCGGCCCAGCACGCGGCCAAGAACGGTATCAGACCCATCACCCTGTTCGATGCCAGCGACCTCTCCGTGCGCTTCGCCGGCGAGGTGGATGTCGACGTGGCCGGCTATCTCGAGCCCAAGGAAGCCCGGCGCCTGGACCGCTTCGTGCAGTTCGCGCTCATCGGAGCCGACCTCGCCCTCGCGGACTCGGGCCTCACCGCGGAGGAAGTGGCGGGAGAGCACACCGGCACGTGCGTCGGCTCGGGCATCGGCGGCCTCGCCACGTGGGAGGAGCAGTCCAAGACCCGCTTCGAACGCTCCCCCATGCGCATCAGCCCGTTCTTCATCCCCATGCTCATCGCCAACATGGCCAGCGGGCACGTCGCCATGCGCTTCGGCCTCACCGGGCCAAGCTCGAGCGTGGTCACGGCCTGCGCCACGGGCTCGGGCAACATCGGCGACGGTTGCCGGATGATCCAGCGCGGCGAGGCGGACATCGTCTTCGCCGGCGGCTCCGAGGCGCCCGTCACGCCCATGGGCATCGGCGGCTTCGCCGTCATGAAGGCCCTCTCGACGCGCAACGACAGCCCCGAGACGGCCAGCCGGCCGTTCACCGCGAGCCGCGACGGCTTCGTGGCCGGCGAGGGCGCCGGGATCCTGATCCTGGAAGAGTACGAGCGCGCCGTGAAGCGCGGCGCCCGCATCTACGCGGAGGTCGTGGGGTACGGCACGAGCGCGGACGCGCATCACATCACCGCCCCCGCGCCAGGCGGCACCGGCGCCATAGCGGCCATCAAGCGCGCGCTCAAGGACGCCAAGATCACGCCGGACCAGGTCGGCTACATCAACGCGCACGGCACGAGCACCGAAGCCAACGACCTCAACGAGACGCTCGCCTTCAAGGCCGTCTGGGAGGGTCACGGCGCGGTGCCGCCCGTCTCTTCCACCAAGTCGATGACCGGCCACACCCTCGGGGCCGCCGGCGGCATCGAGGGGATCGCGACCGTGCAGGCCATCCATCACGGCGTCCTGCCGCCCACGCGCAACTACATCGACCCCGACCCGGCCCTCGACCTCGATTACATCCCGGAAGGCGCCCGCGCGAAGCGGGTCGACGTGGCAATCTCCACCAACTTCGCGTTCGGCGGGCAGAACGCCTGCCTCGTGTTCAAGCGCGTCTAGCGCCCGAGCCCGGCCTCCCGGTCGAGCGGCGGAGGGCTAGCGGCCCGAACGGCGCAAGCGCCTGAGCACCGCGGCGAGCTCCGGTAGCCCCATGAGGGCGCCCGCGGCGGTGAAGACCACTATGAGCACACCCCCGCCAACGGACAGACGCGCGACCTGACCCCACCAGTCGTCGCCGATGGGCAGGGCGGTCAGGGCAAGGGCGGCCGCGCCCGTCGCCAGACCGGCCGCCAGCCACACCTTCAAGCTACCGAGTGCCCATTCGCGAAGGCCGAAGCGCTCGCGTCGCTCGACGAACCAGGCCGCGACGAGGAGCTGGAGCCAAGCGGCGACGGCCGTCGCCCACGCCACGCCCCCGATGCCGAACGCCCGCGACAAGACGACGTAGAGCGCCCCCTGGACGGTGAGGAACGCGAGGACGAGGAGGACGGGCGTGCGCACGAGGCGCCTGACGTAGAACGTCCTGATGAGCAGGTTGAAGGCGCCGATCGGGAACACCGCGAAGCCGAGCGGCAGGGTCGCGGCGACGGTGAACGAGCGCAACTGGGCGTCCATCGGCTCGCCGAGGAGCGAACGCCAGTTGTAAACGGCGTCGACCGCGGGCGCGGCGAGGAGCGCCAAGGCGAGCCCGGCCGGCACCGTCAGGAAGGTGATGAAGCGCAGTCCCTCCGCGAGGGTCGGGGCGAACGACTCCGGCTCGTTCACGGCGTGGTCGGAGAGCCGGGAGTAGTAGGCCAGCGCCGGCGAGATGCTGAACAGCCCGAGGGCCAGGCTGAGGAAAAGGTCGGCAAGGTAGAAGGCGCCCTGGGCCCCGGCGTCGATGGCCGTGATCACGTTGGACGCGACCACGTTGAGGACCTGCCGACCGCCGGCCGTGAACGCGAACGGAAGCATGAGCAGCAGCACGGAGCCGAGCGCCGGGTGCCAGAGCGCGCCGAGCCGCGGCATGAGCCCCGAGCGGACCAGGGCGGGGACCTGCACGAGGAGCTGCGCGGCGCCCCCCAGGACGTGCGCCCAGGCGAGCATCACCGCTTGCCCGGGGAAGAGGGCCATGAGGACGACCGTCACGACGTTGAGGGCGACGGGCGCCCAGGCCGGCGCGAGGAAGCGCTCCTCTGCGTTGAGGATCCCCATTGCGAGCGCCGAGAGGGAGATGGCCGGCAGGAACGGGAAGACGATCCTCACCAGCCTCGTCGTGAGCTCGAGGTCGACGTTGCCGGCCGACGAGATCAGGAGGCGCGCGAGGAGCGGCGCGGCCAGGTAGGCGCCGACGAGCAGCAGGCCGTTGACGAGCATCAGGAGGGCGAGGAGCGCGCCGGCCATGCGCTTCGCCTCGTGCGGCGCGAGGCCCTTGTACACGGGGATGAACGAGTTGGTGAGCGCCCCCTCGGCCAGGAGCTCGCGGAAGAGGTTCGGGACCTTGAAGGCCGTCACGAAGGCGTCTATGACGGCCGTCGGGAAGAACTGCGCGAGGAGCGAGTTCTTGAGGAGCCCCGTGACGCGGCTGGCGAGCGTGCCGATCATGAGGGTCATGGCCCCGCGCCGGGTGCTGGTCCTGTGGCTCACGCGCGCCATCATCGCATCATGGCGCCCACGGCACGCCGGCGGGCGCGGGGCGTCAGCACGCACCGGGCGGAAGCGCACGAGGCCGTGCGCGGCCCTTGGCGCTATCATGGACAACGTCCAGCCGGCCGTCCTCGCTGCTCGCGATGCGCCGGCGCCAGCTCGGAAGGAGCGTCCATGGTCGACGACACCCCGCACGACACGCGCGTCAACGTGACCGCGCAGTACGACCACCCGTCCAAGGCTCGCGACGCCGCGGCAGCCCTCGAAGCGGCCGGGTTCGACAAAGGCAGCGTCATGGTAGTCGCCGGCGCCTCCGACGAGGTCCTGCGCGCGCAGCGCCAGTCGGACCCGTACGTGGTGGAGCGCGGCGAGGTGCCGCCGGCGACGGGCGCCGTCCTCGGCTTCATCGTCGGGCTCGCGGGCTTCGGCTTCCTCGGTCTGCTCACGGGCTCGGGCCTGGTGAACGTCATGGGCAAGGAGGCCGCCCTGGCCATCGGCCCGTTCTGGGCGGCCGTCGTCGCCGGCGGCGTCGGCGGTCTGGGCCTGGCCCTGGCCGGCTACGTCTTCAACGCCCCGCTGCCCTTGGCGGAGCCGCCTGAGCACGCCCCAGGCAAGCCAGACCCGCGCACCTTCGTCTCCGTGCTCACGGAGCCGGGCAAGGAGGCCGCGGCCAGCGCCGCCCTCAGCCGCTTCGAGCCGGGCCTCCTCACCGAGTGGCGGGGGGACGACGGGGAGTGGTTGCCGCAGACCACGCGGGCCTGAGACAGCTAGGCGCGGCCGCACCCATGCGCTACCTGGTCACTGGAAGTGCCGGATTCATCGGCTATCACTTGGCGGAGCGCCTACTTGCCCAGGGCGATACTGTCGTGGGCGTCGACAACCTCAACGACTACTACGATGTACGCCTGAAGGAGGAGCGGCTCGCCCGGTTGGCGCGGCATGCGGACCATCGCTTCAAGCGCGTCGACCTAGCCGACGCCAAGGAGTTGAACCGCGTGTTCGACGAGGCCCAACCCGAAGTCGTCGTCAACCTCGGCGCCCAGGCCGGCGTGCGGTATTCCCTCAGCAACCCGCAGGCCTACGTGCAAAGCAACCTCGTTGGCTTCGCGAACGTGCTGGAGGCATGTAGGCACAACGGGGTGCGGCATCTCGTCTACGCCTCATCCAGCTCCGTCTACGGCGCCAACGCCACCATCCCGTTCTCCGTCTCCCATAACGTCGACCATCCCTTGAGTCTCTACGCGGCGACGAAGAAGGCCAACGAGCTCATGGCTCATACGTACTCGCACCTATACCGGCTCCCCACCACAGGGTTGCGTTTCTTCACCGTCTACGGCCCGTGGGGCAGGCCGGACATGGCCTACTTCCTGTTCACGAAAGCCATCCTCGAGGGTCGCGCCATCGACGTGTACAACCAAGGCGACATGCGGCGCGACTTCACGTACATAGACGACGTCATCGAGGGGATCGTTCGCACGGCGCAGCGGCCGGCGACACCCAACCCAGAGTGGAGCGGAGCTGACCCCGACCCAGGCACGAGCAACGCGCCGTACCGCCTCTACAACATCGGCAACAATCAGCCGGTGCAGCTGACCCGCTTCATCGGCATCATCGAGCAGGAGCTGGGGATCGAGGCCAAGAAGAACTACCTGCCCATGCAACCGGGGGACGTACCGGAGACGTTCGCCGACGTCGACGCCCTGGCTGCGGACGTGGGGTTCAGGCCGAGCACGCCCCTCGAGGTGGGGATCCGTCGCTTCGTCCAGTGGTACCGCGAGTATCATGGCGTTTAGGGTTGCTGGTGGCCTGGCTGCCAAGCATTGACGATATACCCAGTATTCAGTCGCTCGTAAGATTCGGGCCGTAGACTTGCCGGGTAGCAGCAGCTCCCGGTCATGGGTTCTGCGCTGCAAGTATTCAAGGAGACAGTGATGCCGCGCGAGACGTTCCTCCCATTTTCGCCCCCCTCTATCGGCCAGGCCGAGCTCGACGAGGTGGCGGCCACCCTCCGGTCCGATTGGATCACGACCGGGCCCCGGACGAAGGCGTTCGAGGCCAAGTTCGGCGCGTACGTGGGGGCGCCTGGCGGCACGTCATTGATGCTCAACTCCTGCACCGCCGGCCTGCACGTCGCGCTGGTGGCGCTAGACGTTGGGCCCGGCGACGAGGTCGTCGTGCCGACTTTGACGTTCGCCGCCACGGCGAACGTCGTGGAACATGTCGGGGCGACGCCCGTGCTCGTCGACGTCCTGCCCGACACGCTCTGCATGGACCCGGCCGCGGTCGCGCGCGCGCTCACCGCCCGCACCCGAGTGGTCATGCCGGTCCATTACGCCGGTCACCCCGCGGACCTCGACCCACTCTTCGCTCTGGCGAACGAGCACGGCTTCGACGTCGTAGAAGACGCGGCCCACGCCGCGCCGACCTACTACAAGGACCGGATGGTCGGCAGCCGCGACAACTTCGCCTCGTTCTCCTTCTACGCCACGAAGAACCTGACGACCGCCGAGGGCGGCGCTCTCACCGGCAGGCCAGGCCTGCTCGACCGCGCGCGCGTCATCGGCCTGCACGGCATGTCGCGCGACGCTTGGAAGCGTTTCGACAAGGGCGGCTCGTGGGACTACGACATAGAGATGCCCGGGTTCAAGTACAACATGACCGACGTCCAGGCCGCCCTCGGCCTCCATCAGCTCGACCGCCTGGCGGGGTTCCATGCTCGCCGCGTCGAGGTCGTGGACAGCTACCGCGAGGCGTTCGGCGACGACGAGCGCTTCATCGTCCCGACGGAACGCGAGTACGCGAGGAGCGCCTGGCACCTGTACGTCCTGCGTCTGAACCTGGCGGCCCTTAGCATTGACCGCAACGAGTTCATCGCCGAGCTGTCGCGCAGGAACATCGGTTCGAGCGTGCACTACCGGCCGCTGCACATGATGAGCTACTACGCCAAGAAGTACGGCTTCGCCCCCGAGGACTTCCCCGTCGCGCACCGGGCGTTCGAGCAGATGGTCTCCTTGCCGCTCCACCCCCGCCTGACGCAAGACGACATCGCCGACGTGGTCGCAGCCGTGCGCGGAGCTGCTCGCGCCGCCAGCGCGCGGCCCAGCGTCGCGCTCACATGACGAGCAACGCCCAGGCGAGCGCCCTCTCGCCGGAAGACGTGGCCCGCAGGGTCTTCGATGCAGCGGTCGCGGGTCTGGGGTTGTTGATCAGTTCCCCCGTGCTGCTGGTAGCGGCCGTAGCGATCAGGCTCGATTCGCCGGGACCGGCCATCTTCCGCCAGAAGCGTGTCGGATTGAACGGCGCCCCCTTCGAGATCCTCAAGTTCCGCACCATGCGCGTGGACGCGGAGAAGGTCGGGGCCCAACTAACGGTCGGCGCCGACCCGCGCATCACGAACGTGGGCGCGTTCCTGCGGGCGTGGAAGATCGACGAGCTCCCCCAGCTCGCCAACGTCGTGAAGGGCGAGATGGCGCTCGTGGGGCCGCGACCCGAGGTGCCGCGCTACGTCGAGCTCTACACGCCAGAGCAGCGCAGGGTGTTGAGCGTGCGTCCCGGAATCACCGACCCCGCGTCGATTGAGTTCCGCAACGAGAGCGAACTGATGGCTGAACAACCGGACCCCGAGCGCTACTACCGTGAGGTGATCATGCCTCGCAAGGTGCAGCTCAACCTCGACTATCTGGCCAGGCGTAGTCTAGGCACGGACCTCGGCATACTCTTCGCCACCGCGAAAGCGGTGCTGTTGGGTAGAGGCGGTGAGGGGGCGTGAAGTTCGGCTCGTTCCAGTCCCCTAGGGCCGTGCTGAAGCTGGTCATCGACCTCGGCCTGTTCCTCATAGCTACACCCTTGGCCTTCGCCATCAGGTACGACGGTGACTTGGGACAAGGTCACCCTCTCCTCCTTGCGCTGGTCACCTTGGTGCCGGTCAAGGCCGCCCTTGACTATCTGCTCGGCCTGCCGAACCTGTCGTGGCGCGGCCTGACCTTCCGCGACCTCAGTAGCCTCCTGCTCCACGCCGGCGGGGTGCTCGCGTTCGAACTGATCATCATCGCCCTGTTCTGGCAGCAGCTCGGGGTGGGACCGTCGCTCGCGTTCCTCGACACCGGCATCACTTTCATGCTCATGGCCGGGGTCCGCGCTTTCGCACGCTATCGAAACGAGCACATGACCGCGAGCATCGTCGGTCCTGACTACCGCAAACGCGTGCTCGTCGTCGGCGCAGGCGAGGCAGGTGCCCTAGTGGTTCGAGAGCTGCACAAGCACCCCGAGACTGGCATGCTGCCGGTAGCGTTCCTCGATGACGATCCTCGCAAACGAGGCCAGCGAGTAGCCGGCGTGCCGGTCGTCGGTACGGTCGACTCCGCGGCCGAGATGATTGTCACCCACGGCATAGATCAGGTGCTCATCGCCATGCCGTCGAAGGGTGGCCGCGCCATCCGCAAGGTCATCGAGCAAGTGCGTGAGGCCCGCCCGAACCTCGTGTACAAGATCATCCCGGGCATGTACGAGGTCCTCTCCGGGCAGGTGGACGTACGCCGCATCCGCGAGGTCGACATCGACGACCTCCTCGGCCGCGAGCCCATCAAGCTGGACACGGAGACCATCCTCGACTACCTGGGCGGCAAACGCGTGATGATTACTGGCGCGGGCGGCTCGATCGGCTCTGAGCTCGTGCGCCAGATCTGCCGCTTCAACCCTGCCGAGCTCATCCTCTTCGGGCACGGCGAGAACAGCATCTACACGCTCGAGCGCGAGCTGGATCGCGACTGGCCGCACATTCGCTACCACGGCGTCATCGGCGCCATCCAGAACGGCGCCCGCCTCGACTACGTGTTCACCCGCTACCGCCCCGATGTCGTGTTCCACGCGGCCGCCCACAAGCACGTCCCCCTCATGGAAGAGAACCCAGAGGAGGCCGTGTTCAACAACGTCATCGGCAGCCGCAACCTCATCAACCTCGCCCTCAAGCACGGCGTGACCCACTTCGTGAACATCTCGACGGACAAGGCCGTGAACCCCACCTCCGTGATGGGCGCCAGCAAGCGCATGGTCGAGTTCCTCGTGCAAGACGCGGCCAGGCGCGCCAGCCCCGGCCAGACGTTCGTCTCGGTGCGCTTCGGAAACGTGCTAGGCAGCCGCGGCAGCGTCATCCCGATCTTCAAGTCGCAGATCGCCGCGGGCGGCCCCGTCACCATCACGCATCCGGACATGGTGCGCTACTTCATGACGATCCCGGAGGCTGCCCAGCTCGTGCTGCAGGCGTCGGGCAACGGTCGCAACGGCGAGGTGTACATCCTCGACATGGGTGAGCCCGTGCGCATCGTCGACCTGGCACGCGACCTCATCCGCCTCTCCGGCTTCGAACCGGACGTCGACATCCCCATCCGCTTCACCGGCATGCGGCCGGGCGAACGGCTCGTCGAGGAGCTCATGACGGAGAAGGAGCGCACGTCCCAGACGGCGCACGAGAAGATCTTCGTGGCCCGCACCGAACCGGTCGACCGGGAGGGGCTCACGTCGACTATCGAGGGCCTGCAGGACGCCGCCCTGCGCTCCGACCACGCCCGGATCAGGGTCCTCTTCGAAGGCTTCCTGGAAGGGTGCCACTTCAGCCCGGTCGTTCCTGTCAAGGACAGCAGCGGCGACCTGCCGGGCGGCCAGCGCCTGCCGAGCTGACCCGGCGCCCGACGGGGGGCCCGCCCGCCCCCCCGGGGGGAGGGCCCCCAGACCACCCGGGACGAGCGG
>CAUJFI010000079.1 GCA_963170125.1 Deinococcota bacterium
CCTGCGCCGTGAGGCCGTTTACCGCGGCGGGAGGCCGCCGCTGGACCTCGCGGGCAGCCGCGCGGTCCTCGTCGACGATGGGCTCGCCACGGGCGCGACCATGCGCGCCGCCATCCGGGCGGCCCGGGCGCTTGGAGCGACGAGCGTGATCGTGGCCGTGCCCGTCGCGGCGCCCGGCGCATGTACCGTCATCCGGGCCGAGGCGGACGACGTCGTGTGCCTGTCGGAGCCGGTCGACTTCGTGAGCGTCGGGAGCTGGTACGCGGACTTCGCCCAGGTCACTGACACGGAGGTGCTGGGGTTGCTGGCTACCGGCCGGGCCTCAGGCCGATGAGCGCAGGAGGTCGGCCACCCGCGCGCGCACCGCCCCCGCCGCGCCAGCGTCGAGGAAAGCTAGCCGCAGCCGTCTGGCGAGCACGTCGTCCGGGTAGCAGGCGTACTCGTGATCGCGCGCGTAGGCGACCTCGGCCTCGATGTACGGGTACCCGTCTGCCAGCCGCTCCGTGCTCGCGCCGGCGTCCAGCACCTGCGGGGCCAGCGCGCCATAGGCGGAGTTGAGGTGCCTGGCGACGTCCTCCGGCAGGCCTCGATCATGCATCAACGCCGTGTAGCCGTTCTGGTCGAACCCCTCCGCGCCCATGAGGGGGAGGTCCTTCGTCAGGGAGCCCGTGCGCGGCTCGAGCCGGCCTACCCCGACCGCCTCGTCGACGACGTCCTCCGCCATGCGCCTGTACGTCGTCCACTTGCCACCGGCGATCGTCACCAGGCCTGAGGAGCTCGTCACGATGGTGTGGTCGCGCGAGAGCCGCGCCGTCGTAGCGCCCTCGTGCCCGAGTTCGACGAGCGGGCGCAGGCCGCTCCAGGCCGCGAGGACGTCGGAGGGCTCCACGGGCAGGTCGAAGTAGCGTCGCACGTGCCTGATGATGTATGCGATGGCGCTCTGTTCGGGTTGCGGCTCGGGCTCGACGTTGGCCGGACTGTCAGTGGTGCCGACGAGCGTGCGCCCCTGCCACGGCAGGAGGAAGAGCACGCGTCCGTCCTCCGTGTGGGGGATCAGCAGCCCCGTGTCGGAGGGGCTGAACCGCGCCGGCAGCACGACATGGACGCCGGAGCTCGCCTTGAGCATCGGCTCGGCGGCCGGGTCGTCCAGCGTGCGCACGACGTCGGCGAAGGGGCCCGTGGCGTTGATGACGACGCGCGCGGCGATCTCGAACGGCCGGGCGGTGGCTGCGACGCGGTCCACCGCCACGACACCGGTCACGCGGCCGTCGCGCTTCACGAGCGCCAGGGCCTCGACATGGTTGGAGGCGACGGCGCCGTGCGCCTCGGCCGTCCTGACGAGCGTCACGTTCATCCGGGCGTCGTCGAACTGACCGTCGTAGTACTCGACGGCGCCCTTCAAGCCCTCGTGCTTGAGCATCGGGAAGCGCGCCAGGGCCTCCGCCCGTCCGACGAGGTGGCTGGGACGCAAGTTCGCCCTGCCGGCCAGCATGTCGTAGAGCTTCAGGCCAGTGAAGTAGTAAGGGAGCTCGAGCGCGCCGTACACGGGCGTGAGGAGTGGCAACGGCCGCGCCAGGTGCGGCGCGTTCCTCAGCAGCCGCGCGCGCTCGTGCAGGGCCTCGCGCACGAGGCGGAACTGGCTGCGGTCGGCGTGCTTCACCGCCTGCTCGAGGTAGCGCACCCCGCCGTGCACGAGCTTCGTGCTCCGGCTGCTCGTGCCTTGGGCGAAGTCGAAGCGTTCGACGAGCCCCACCTTCAAACCCCGGGTGGCCGCGTCCAAAGCCGCGCCCGCACCCGTGGCCCCTCCGCCGATGATCAGCACGTCGAACCGCTCGGACGCGAGCCGTGCCAGGCGCGCGCGGCGCGCCTCGGGCGCTTGCCCAGTGTCCGACCCGGTGGTGCTCACCCCCCTGCGCCCGCCTCGAGCTCCGCCACGCGCCGCTCGAGGTCCTCCATGCGCCTGAGCAGCACGGCCAGCGCGGAGCCGTTCGAGGGGTGCCCAGCGTGCGCATGCGTGCCGTTGACGTGCTCATCGTGCGCTTCCTCAGACTGGCGCGAGCGCACGCGCGGCTGCATGCGCTCCTCGTCGAGGCCGAGCTTGTGGGCCCAGCGGTCCTGACTCTGGCCGGGACCGCGGCCGAGGTTCTCCACGAGCGGCACGCGCCGTTCGGCCAGGCCGACCAGGACCCGCTCGAGGGCCGCGATGTCCGGGAACGTCGTGTAGCGCTCCGTGCGCGTGCGCAGCTCCCCGGGCGTCTGGGGGCCGCGAAGCATGAGGACGCTCAGAACGGCCAGCTCCTTGGCGTCGACCGACCACGCCTGCGCGAGCTTGTGGCGGTGCTTGGGCACGCGGTCGCTGACCTCCTGCACGGTGGCGGCGAGGCCCTTGTCGTGCAGGCGCTGCACGGCGGCGAGCACGTCCTGGAGGTGATAGTCGGTGACGGGCTCCCTGCTCGTCTTCTGGTTGCAGGCCGTATGGAGGGCTTGGCTGCTCAGCGGGTACGCTTCCGGCGTGGTGCGCTCCTTCTCTACCAGGGCGCCGAGCACGCGCAGCTCGATGTCTGTCAGAGCCATGTTGCGCAGGATATTACGCGGGGGCCCCGGCACACGCCGGTCTTCGCGGTGAACGCCCACGCTCCCCGGTCACTGCGCGAGACACGGGCGCGCCGTCTCCTTCTTGTCTCATGGGAAGTGAACCGAGGTTAGCGATCAACCTTGGCTTACGAGCGCGCTTAGCTAAGGTTGAGCACCAACCTTCGTTCGAACACGAGGGTGCTGGGCAGGAGGTCGGCACTTGGGGGGCCGCCTACGAGCACGCCGCCGGGGCACTCGCCGCCGATGTAATACCGTAGGCGGGTGCCCATAAGAGACGAACTGATCGAGCGCACCATGCAGCAACTGGCCGCGCTCATGGCCAAGATCCTCCAGGCGCGCTCCAGCACGGTCGAGATGGCGCGCTTCGACGTCTCCGCGGCCGAGAGCCAACTCGACGACCTGTACCTGGCCAACCTCGGCACGAGCCGAAGCCTGGTGAGGCGCCTGGGCCTCGAGGACCTGATCGGCGTGATCGGCACCGCCGGGCATGTCGACGGCGAGCGGGCGTACGTCTTCGGCGCCTTACTGAGCACGGAGGCGGAGGTGGCCGTCGCCGGCGGCGCCGACGCGGAGGACCCGGAGGTCCTCGCCCTGCGCAACGCCGCGCTGGCCATGTTCCTGGAGGCCGGAGCGGAGCGACTCGGCGAAGCGGACCTCGACGAGCGCGTGCAGACTCTCCTCACTGAAGTGCCAGAGGACACGTGGCCGCTCAGCACCTACGAGCGGCGTTTCCGCTACGAGTTCGCCGGGAGGCGCTACGCGCGCGCCGAAGACGCGCTCTTCGACTGGCTCGACCACAGCACGGGGTTCGAACAGCGCCTGGAGGTAGCCGCCACGGCCGATGCCTTCTACACCGCCCTCACCGGGCTGAATGACAAGGAGCTGGCAGAAGGCGGCTTCGAACGCGGTGAGATAGCGGAAGGACGCGCGGACTTCGCGGAACGCGTCGGAGGCTGACGCGAGTTCACTCCCCGCTCGCATCCTCCTCGAGGACGCGGGTGACGACCACCCAGTCGACACGCAGGCCGTCCATCTCCTCCACCACGAAGCGGAAGCCGTTCCAGACGGTCTCGTCGCCGACCTGCGGCACGCGGCCCAGGCGGTCGGCGAGCAGCCCGCCGAGCGTCTGGTAGCCCGCGCCCTCCGGCACGACCTCGTCCTGGAGGCCCAGCTCGTCCACCAGGTCGTCGACGTGGATCGACCCCTGGATGCGCCACTCGCCCTCGCCGAGCTCGACTACCTCGGGCGCGTCCTCGCTGCCGGGCGGGAGGATGTCGCCGACGAGCTCCTCGAGGATGTCGGAGAGCGTGACGATGCCCTCGACGCCGCCGTACTCGTCCAGCACGACCGCGAAGTGCGTCCTGGACTCCCTGAAGTTGTTGAGGAGCGCGAGGATCGGGAGGGTCTCCGGGACCATGAGGGGCTTGCGCATGACGCTCCTCAGGTCCAGTTCGGCGCCGCTCAGCTCGCCGGCGAAGAGGTCGCGGACGGCCACGAACCCGACGACCTGGTCGAGGTCGCCCTCGCACACGAGGTAGCGCCCGTGCGGCTCCTCGCGCACCTGCTCGAGGACGTCGCTCGGGCTCGCCTCGACGTCCAGCCAGGCGACCTCCGGACGCGGCGTCATGATGGCGTTGACCTTGCGCTCCCCGAGCCAGAACGCGTTCTCGATGATCTCCTGCTCGGCCGGCTCGATGACGCCGGCGCGCAGGCCCTGGGCGATCATCATGTCGATGTCCTCCTCGCTGATCTCCTCGCCGTCGTTCTGCCTCACGCGCAGGAGCCGCAGGAGGAAGTCGGTGGAGGCGCCGAGGAAGAAGACGAGGGGGCGCGTCAGCGCCGCGAGGAAGCCCATCACGCCCGCGAGGCGCATGGCCATGCGCTCGGGATCGTTCAGGCCGATGCGCTTGGGGACGAGCTCGCCGACCACGATCGAGACGTAGGAGATGAGCACGACGACGACGACGAACGCGACCGGCTGCGCGACGTCCCGCAACCAGGCGACGCGCCCGAGCACGTCGGCGAGGGGCCCGGACAGCGCCGCGCCGCCGAAGGCGCCGGAGAAGACGGTCACGAGCGTCACGCCGACCTGCACCGTGGACAGGAAGTTGTTGGGGTTCTCGGCGAGGGCGAGGGCGCGCTTGGCGTTCGCGTCGCCACCCCCCGCCTTCTGCTGGAGACGGAGCTTGTTGGCCGAGACCACGGCGATCTCGGCCATGGCGAGCACCCCGTTGGCCAGGGTGAGCAGCAAGAGGATGAGTACGCTCAACACGCTTGGGCAACTATACGCACTCGCGTGGCCGAGGCCCGGCGACGACCGAGATGCGCCGACTCTGACGCGAAGGTGACCATTCCCAGAACGGGACAGTTGTCCTTTGGTCGGAACAATTCCGATTGTTAGCCTCATGGTGTGGCGGCCGCCCGGCCGCCGAGAAAGGACTGCCATGCCGGCGAGGAGACGCCCCACCCTAATCGTCACGTTGCTAACGATCCTGAGCCTCACCCTGACCACCAACGCCACCGCGCAAGGGGGCGACGCGCCAGGCGACCAACTCCTGAGGACGGCGCAGGCGCTCTTCGCTCCTCTGCCCGACGTCGCCGCCAACCTCGAGAACCCCGTCACGGATACCAAGGTCGAGCTCGGCAAGATGCTCTACTACGAGCCCCGCCTCTCCCTCTCGGGCGTGTTCTCGTGCAACAGCTGCCACAACATCGCCACGTACGGCGTCGACAACCTCGAGACGGCCACCGGCCACGGTTGGGCCCAGGGCCCGCGCAACTCGCCGACCGTCATGAACGCCGCCCTGCAGGCCTCGCAGTTCTGGGACGGCCGCGCCAAGGACGTCGAGGAGCAAGCGGGCGGCCCCATCCTCAACCCGATCGAGATGGGCATCCCGTCCCAGGAGTTCGCCGTCGCGCGGCTCTCCTCCATCCCGCAGTACGCGGAACTCTTCGCCATGGCCTTCCCCGACCAGGCCGAGCCGCTCGTGTACGCGAACGTCGCCAACGCCATCGGCGCCTTCGAGCGCACCCTCATCACGCCCGCGCGCTTCGACACCTACCTTGGCGGCGACCAGAGCGCGCTCTCCGACCTCGAGAAGACCGGCCTGCAGACGTTCATCAGCTACGGCTGCGCCGGCTGCCACAGCGGCACGACCGTCGGCGGCAACTCGCTGCAGCGCTTCGGCGTCGTCGAGTCGTACTGGGAGGCCACGCGCGAGTTCGTCACCATCGACACCCCGACCATGGGCATGGACGTCGGGCGCTTCGCCGTCACCCACGAGACCCAGGACCTCTACATCTTCAAGGTCCCGACGCTCCGCAACATCACCCGCACCTACCCGTACTTCCACGACGGCTCCGTGTGGGACCTGCGCGACGCCACGCAGATCATGGCCCGCGTCCAGCTCGGCCGCGAGCTCACGGACGAGGACCTAGACGCGCTGATGGCCTTCTACGCCACGCTCGAGGGCGAGATCCCCGCGTACGCGCTGCAGCTGCCCGTGCTGCCCGCCAGCACCACGGAGACGGCCAAGCCGCAGCACTGAGCGCCCAGCGCTCGTCAGTCATCAGGAGCGGCGCGGGCGGCCGGGGGGGCGCCGCCCAACCATCAAAACCACGAAGAAACACCGAACGGGGGTAGACCCAAA
>CAUJFI010000080.1 GCA_963170125.1 Deinococcota bacterium
CAGGGAGTCCTGCACGGCGCCCGTCGGGGTCGCGAGGAGGCGGTGGAACCAGGGCATGAGGCCGTCGCGCGCCAACGGTGCGAGCAGGAGGGCGCCCAAGACGAACGTCGCGAACCACCAGTGCTCGCGCGGTGAGCTGTACGGCACGCGCGTGCCGCGGTTGTGAACCAGCACGAACTCGATGCGCGCCGGCCACAGGAGCGGCACGCCCGTGATGTTTGCGGTGTTGAGCAGCACGTGCGACAGTGCGCCTACCAGCAGCCACGCCCAAGCGCCCGGCGCGACGAGGAGGAGGGGAGAGGCCGCCGCGGCCACGACCCCGAGCCCGAGGAACGAGTGCGTGAGCGTCCGGTGGCCGAGCTTGCGCTCGATCAGGCTCGAGAGGGGCCGGGCGTAGCGACCGGCGATGGCCAGCGCCCCTCCCACGGTGAGGAGGGGCGCCAGGGCGAGCTGCTTGACGTCGCGTTCGACGAACCCCTGCCCGAGGTGGCCGAGCTCGCGCGACCTCACCAGCGCCTCGGCGGAGTGGTGCTTGACGAGCCGCTCGAGCCGCGGTCGGTTGCCCGGCGTCACGCCCTGGGCGTCGTCGATGACGACGATGGCGTTTCCACCTCCGATGCGGATGCCCTCCAGCCGGTCGACGAGTCACCTGGCCTTCAGGTCGTTGTTCGGGTAACGGCGACCCCAGGCCCTGAGGGCGTCACGGAGGTCCTCGTCCGCGTCGGCCCCCGGCACGCGCGCGAGCGTCCGCGGGTGGCCAGAGCCCACCCTGTCTAGGGCGACCACCTGCTGCCGGTACCGCAGCGCCCGGGAGGGCTTTCTGGTGCCAGAGCCCCTCGAGGAGCTCCCGCAGGAAACCCGTGGACCCCGGCCCCACCCGCGTGGTGGGCAGGTACGTTCCCATGGCCTCGAGCGAGGGTGCCAGCTCCCGCAGCAGGGCGCTCTTCCCGATCCCGGCGCCGCCGATGATCAGGGTGGAGCGTTTCAGGTTCGCGTTGTCGAGCACGGCGCGCGTCTCGGCGTCGCGGCCTACGAAGTCGTCGTCGGTCATGTCGCCACTCCTATTGATATGGTATTTATATCAGACGATGGTGAACGGCTGGTCTTCCACCTCACCAACGGCGCGGGCGCTGAAGGGCGGGGCGCGGGCCCTGATCCCTGCGGCGGCCAGGCGAGCGCCTGCTAGGCTCACACGCGACGCGGGTCTTCGCCCCGCCCTGTGAGCGCATGTCGAAACCCGCCAAGCCGCGCCAGCTACCGGACGTCCTCCTGGGCGAGCCGCCGTCCGTGAAGCTGCTCTACCTCTGGCTGGCTCAGCAGGGCGAGGTGAAGCTACCGCAGCGTCGGATTGCGGCCGCGCTCGGGCTCACGCAGGCGAACGTGTCGTTGACCACGCACAGGTTGGTGGAGCTGGGGTTGGTCGAGCGCCGGCCGGACGAAGTGTCTAGGGTGCAGAAGTCGCTTCGTGTAGCTGGTCGAGCCCGTGGTTCATAGGCCGGTGCCGTGGGGTGGCGGTCTGCGGTATCGGACCACCGCGACGTCTCGAGTCGAGACCGGCCTGTCCCCCTCAGGGTAGGACAAGGGTGGTCGGCTTGGAACGCATGGCTCGGCTGGTCAAGTGGCCGTCGATCGACCGACTCGCTCTAGTTCGAACCCGTGGCTTCGCGCGCCCACCACGCGAGGCAGGAACGGTCGCTCAACGGAGCGGCACGACGTACGAATCGACCTGGGCGATCAGCCCGCCCCGGAACGTGAAGAGGTCGTTGAAGGCGAACCGGAAGCTCCCGGCCTCGCGGTGGTGGCCCTGCCCGACGCCCGTCACTACGACCACGTCGCCCGCCTCGATGGTCCTGTCGACCTCGAGGACGGGGCTGCCCTCGAAGGCGGGGTTCTCGATCTCGCTGTCGAACTCGGCCTTGCCCCGCGTGGTGCGCGCGCCGTGGATGTGCCAGACGACGTCCTCAGTCAGGAGGGCGAGGATGGCCGCGTGGTCGCCGCGCCGGAACCCTTCCATGTAGCGGTGGACGGCCTGCTGTCGGTCGGTCATGACTCTCTCCTTGGCGAGTCGGTGGTCGCCGAGGCGACCACGGTGGCGAGGCGGTCGAGGATGCCGCTCAGGCCCGTGCGAGCCTGCTCGGTCCGCAGGGCGGGAGGCAGGCGGCGCTGGTGGACCACGACCGTCGTCCCCGCGCCGGTCGGCTCCAGACGGACCTCGGTCAAGATCCCCGAGTCCGGGGCGCTGAACGCCAGGAGCCTCGGCGGGTCGACGACCTCGTAGCGGAAGCGGAGCGGGTAGCTGCAGCCGTCCGCGCCGACGGTCTCGAGCTGGAAGGTCCCGCCGACGCGGAGGTCCACCGCAACCGAGCCGGGGCGGATCGTCGCGTGGTCGCCGCCCCAGAACGCCGCCAGGTACTCGGGGGTCGTGAACGCCGTCCATACGAGCGCGGGAGCGGCCGCTACGTAGCGGGTGGCGATCAGTTCGTCGCCGGCCAGGCTCGCCCTGGTCATCGCTCCTCCTGCATCGCCGCCAGTAGGCCGTCGAGCCGGGCGAGGCGCGACTCCCACTCGCGCCGCTGCTCGAGGATCCAGTCGGCGACGTCCTGCATCCGCTCGATGTCCAGCCGGCACGGCCGCCTCTGGCCGTCGACCCGCTGGTGGATCAGCCCACGGTCGCGGAGGATGCCGACGTGGCGGGAGACGGCCTGGTGCGTGAGGTCGAACGGCTCGGCAAGCTCTGTGACGGTCGCCTCGCCCCGCGCGAGCCGGCGGATGATCGCGCGGCGGACCGGGTGGGCCAGGGCGTCGAAGGCCGCATCCAGGCTGGTCTCGTGGGCGGTGGCGGCTGTCATGCGAATGACTATATATGCAATGAGAACGTTGCGCAACTGGAGGGTTGTATACGAAGCATCTAGATGCCCAGGCGTTCCGTCTGCGTGCGATCCGAAGTGGAAAGGCCGCTCCGACGTTCGGGAACTCCGCGAATACTCGCGCCAGACGCCGGTGCAGCAGGTTCTCGCCGCTCTCTATGGCTCCGAGAACGGGTTGGCGATCCGCACCCCGTCGATCACTTGGCCCGCGTTCAGGTCCTCGGTCTAGAGGGTCTTGCAGCCGAGTTCGACCGCAGACCTGAGGATCATGGCTTCCCAGAATGAGACCCGCGCGGACTCGGCGAGCTCGCGGGCCAGCTCGTGCCACCTGCCGGCCGTGATGTCGTACGTCATGCTCATCGACCCCGAGGGTAACGTCCTGGGTCGTCCCGAGGGCGAGAGCGTCTTCGTACCGGAGGCTGCCGGACCCTGTTGCAGACGCTGCCTGAGCGCTTCGCGCTGCCACGTAGGGAGGGGTAGGAAGCCCCGGTGCTCGTAAGAGCTCTAGAGTGTAGGTGCCGTGGTCGAAAGGGAATATGGCGAGGTGCCGCCTAATGGCTGACCTCCTCGCAGGCGATGAACCCAGTGCATATAGTAAATCCTGCTAGACTAGGCTATGGCTACTAGCGCCCAGATCATCCGGCGTGCGCGGGAACGGGCCGGGCTGACCCAGATCGAGCTGGCGCTGCGAAGCGGTATTGCTCAATCGTCGATCAGCGCTTATGAACGAGGCGCTCACTTGCCGAGCGTCGAGACCCTCCGGGCACTAGTCGGTGCGGCCGGGCAGTGGATGAATCTTGGGCTCGAGGCAGCGCCGGAGCGCGTGTCCGGCACGGCGCGGGGGACGCTCGAGTTGCTGCGCAGCCGACGCGAAGAGTTACTTGCCGCTGGCGAAGCGCTGGGAGTGCGCGCTGTTTACGTGTTCGGTAGTGTGGTGCGAGGTGAAGACGGGCCGGACAGTGATGTCGACCTACTGGTCGAACTCGCCAGTCCGCTAGGCTATCTCGGCTTGGCTCGGATCGAAGAGGCGTTCGGTGCGATAGTCGGTCGGCGCGTGGAGATCGTCCCCATGTACGCACTGGTTTCGGAGGCGAGCAAGGGCCTTCGGAATGGCGCCGTCCCACTGTGAGTCGCTCAGATAGCCGGAGGCTCGAAGACATCCTGGCCGCCATTCAGGCCATCCGGGTGTACTTGCGGAGCGGTGCTTTGGAAGAGCCGCTCGTATACGACGCGGTTCGTATGCGGTTGATCGAGGTTGGCGAGGCGGTCAAGGCGCTGGATCCTGATCTATTGACTGGTGAACCGGGTGTGCCCTGGCGAAGCGTCGCCGCCATGCGTGACAGGTTGGCGCACAGCTACTTCGACACGCTGGTCGAGGTCCTCAAGGCCACGGTCGCTCACGATCTCGAAGTATTGGAGGCGGCCGTCGTTAGGATCGCCGTGCGAGCGGAAGCCCGCTAGGGAGGAGTGCGGATGTACCGCTCCTTTGATTAGGTGTAGATCGAGAGTGCCCACGGGCGCCTTCCGAGGTTCACTGAGTGATGCCGAAGCATGTCCGTATACGGTGGCGTGGACATGAGCGCGTCGGATCTATCCACGTTGAAGCGCACTATAGTGCGCACCTGCGTGCTATAGTGCGCCCATGCGGCTGTCACACCCGTTCGAGGTGATCACTCCGACCGTCGACGGAGATGTCCTCGCCGTGCTCGGCCGTGCCGAGGGGCCGTTCAGTGGCCGACAGATCCATAGGCTTATCGGGCAACGGTCCGAGGCCGGTATCCGGAAGACGCTCGATCGGCTCGTGGAGCAGGGGATAGTGTTGCGCCGTAAGGTAGGCGGCACCTACCTTCATAGCCTCAACGAGGACCATCTCGCGGCGGAGGCTATACGCTCCATAGCGCGCCTGCGGGAGACGTTGGCCTCATTCATTAGCGAGGTCCTGCAGGCATGGGACCATCCGCCCGCGTTTGCCGCCCTGTTCGGTTCGACCGCTCGAGGGGAAGAGACCGCGGGCAGCGATCTCGACATACTGCTTGTCCGTCCGGTCCATGTGGACGAGGAGTCGTGGCAGCGGGCGGTCTCGATTCTCGCCGGCACCGTCTCGAAAGCCACGGGCAACGATGCTCGTGTGCTTGAGCTGACCGCTGCTGAACTATGGTCTCCTGGCAACGAAGCGTTACGCAAGGAGCTTCTGCGCGACGCGGTCGTCTTGCTAGGAAATCGTGACGTACTTAGCAGGCGGCCTTGAGTGAGTGCTCCGGCGCAAAATCGATGCCCGTGCTCCGGGAGCTTTGCCGCCGCTCGTTTGGCCAAGGCGGCCGGGTTCATGGAGGCGGCCGAGCTAACGACTACGTTAGATGAGACCAGCGAACTGCGCGACGCGTCCGCGACGCTCTGGATCCATTCCGGCATAGCTTCCAGCGATTTCATCTGCTGTAAGCGCTTTGGTGAGTACCACACCAGCGAGAACCACGATGCCGCGATAGGTATCCTCGCGAGCGTCGACCAGGAACTTGCTGAGCAACTCCGCCGTTTACTACGTCTAAAGACCAAGGCCGCATATTCCGGAGCGCAGGCGAGTGCAGATGACGCTAAGGTCGCCCAGCGAGCAGCCACAAGGCTGCTCGAGGCGGCACGCAGCCACCAGTAGCCCTACCGCTCGTGAGCACCCTCTCCAGACCAGGTGACCGGTCCGAGAGCGAGCCCCACGCCTTCGACCATGAGCCGTTCTTCCGCAGCCCAGACTGCGTCGTAATCGACATCTTGGTCGATCACTTGATCGAGGACATCGGCGACGAGCGCGGACAGCGAGGTGCCCTGCTGCGCTGCTAGGACCCTTGCCCGGCGCGCGGGAGCATTGAAGCGAAACTGCTTCACATTTGAACGCCCACGCCGGCCCGTCCTTCAACTCATGATCGGCTCACTCAAACTCGAACCCGTGGCTTTGAGCGCACATCTGCACCCCCGTTGCTTGGATGGCCGGAATGCAAGTGCTCAAATCTATACGTGGTTCGTGATAATTCAGAAGTGCAAAGTGCGCGTTCTCCTTGGGGCTTATGAGCGCTCCTTCGTAGACTGAGTGGCCTATTGCTTCACCCAAATCATCTCGACAGGTTGCTTCTATGACGAGTGGCATGCCGGAGTAGTAGCGCTGTTGAGGGGCCTCCGCTAGCTCCTGCGCAGCTGTCGTTGTACCGAGATCCGATTGATCCACATGAATGTCAATCAGCACGTTCTCGCCGAAGGTTGCTTTAAAGTCGACCCCATAGCAATACGGGTCGAGCCTTAAGTCTGGATCGTAGTACCAGAGGTGCACCCCATATCGAATATGATGATTCTCGAACAGAAAGCAACTGGTTAGACTGACAGTTGCGAGGAGCCCAACGAACATCGGGATAGCCAGGCGCTTAGCGCTAAGTCTACTCAAGGTAGTACACCCCGATTTGGCCAGACCAATGACTGCTAATGTTATACCAGATTGTCCCGCCGTCAATGGTTCGAATGTTAATCGCAACTCCATTACTCCAGAGTATATCGTAGTGTGTAATGGGAGAATAGTGCGCAGAGGTACTGTTCGGCCAGTAGGTTGCGACTACTGGGTTCTCGTAGACTCCTACTTGTAGGTGGACCATCGTGGCGGCGGTCGACTGGTTAAACCCGGTTGAGCCGCCAATGCCCGCGCTATACTTTATGGTTAACCCTGATCCAGACTGACTTAGGAAGTCCTGTGCTCCATTCGTGAAGCCTGATAGGGTTGTGAATCCTTCGTAATTTGTGCCGAGGACGCATGTGCCCATGTAGCTGGGGATGCGGGGACGGCCATTTGGTCCCGTCGGGGCGACCAGCCACTGTTTAAACGCTGTCAGGGACGTGTTGTTCGAGTTCTTGCCGTTGAAGGTCACACTGTGGTTCTTGAACTTCTCTCCGACTAAGCCGATAAAGGCCGAAGGGCCACAACCTAATAGCGCCAGGTCGTTGACCGGGTTGTTTACACCGCACGCGATTGAATTGAATGCTATCGGAGTTGCATCTATCCCGAAGTAATCCTCTCTCATTTGAGCGAATCCGCCTTGTACAGCTTGTTTGCTCTGCGGGATACTACCGGTGAACCTGTGGGAACAGAAAAGCCCCAGGAACCCGCACTGACGCCCGTAGTCTGTGAAGGTGGCCGGGCTGAGTCCTGTGCTCAAGACGCTAGCCACCTGCAGGTCGAGGCCGCCTGCGGCGTCGGTGACGTCTTGCGGCGAGAACCCGTTCGCGGCTTGACTCTCGAGCAGCTCTTCCTCGAAGGCATCCCAGTTGGCCTGCATCTCGTCTATGAACTCTTGCGTGTTGTTGCTTCCTACGATTTCGTCGTATGTACTTATCAACCAAGCCACCTGGTCTGCTTCAAGGATCTCATGTGTGGCCGCATCCCATAACGAACCCGAGGTGTCGCGTACGAGGAGTGAGTTGGCTGTCGAGGCCACTATCTCGTCCAGGTTAGCCAAGCCGCCCAATGCTGCAACCGTGGTTTGCAGATCTCTCAATGGGTTGAGGTCGTGGCTGTAACCGATCAGGACATCGTGGATCGTGCGTGCGCCGGTGATGACCGTGAATGCGTCATCCCCCGGTTCGAGCACTGCGCTCTCGTCCCAGATGTCGGTCGCGCTGCTTGGCAGAGCGAAGGTCAGGTTCAGGAACGGATTGCCGTATAGGTCGACTGCCTGGATGGTGTGCAGGGTGTAGTCCGCCATGGAGGCGACGTTCAAGCCGGTAGAGGCCATGGTACGGCCCGCGATGATCTCCGATAAGAGCAAGGGCACGTCCGTACCGGCCGCGAGCACGTTCACCTCACGGCTTCCTACCTCGGTGTAGTTGTTGCAGCTAGTTATTAGGATCCCCGATAGCAGTATAGCGATGTACCAATGGATACGTGCTTTACGCATGATCCGTTCCCCGATCTTGAGCCCCCGGGCCCATATTGGTGTTACGCCGTCAGCATAGGCTGCGTCTCGCATAGTGCAACTAGGACTGTTTGTCCTTCGAGTACAACGCCGGGGTGCCGGGTCATGCGACAACCCATCCCGCCGCCGAGCCCTATCATCCGGACCATGCGCAAGCTGACGTTCCTGGCCACCGCCCTGGCCGCCCTCCTCGGCGCGATCGGCTTCAACCCGACTGCGGCTCAGTCCTTCGTCGGCACGACCCCGGCCAAGGAGTTCCCGCCGGGCCTCGATTGGATCAACACGGACCGCCCGCTGACCATGGCCGAGCTGCGCGGCAAGATCGTCGTCCTGGACTTCTGGACCTACGGCTGCATCAACTGCATCCACGTCATCCCCGACCTCAAGGCCCTGGAGGCGAAGTACCCGGACGTGCTGGTGGTCATCGGCGTGCACTCGGCGAAGTTCCTGAACGAGGCCGACACGGTGAACATCGGCCTCGTCGCAGAGCGCTACGGGCGCACGGAGCCGATCGTCAACGACGCCGCCTTCGACGTCTGGCGCTCGTACAACGTGCGGGCCTGGCCCACGCTCATGCTCATCGATCCCGAGGGCAACGTCCTGGGCCGTCACGAGGGTGAGAGCGCCTTCGGGCCGCTCGACGCGGCGATCGTGGGGATGATCCCCGTCTTCGACGAGCGAGGCACGCTCGACCGGACGCCTTTCGACCTCACGGCCGGCGAGGCGACGGCGCCGCGCACCGTCCTGCGCTTCCCGGAGCAGGTCCTGGCCGACGCGGCCGGTGGCAGGCTGTTCATCGCGGATAGCGGCAACGACCGCATCGTCGTCACCGACCTGGGCGGTGCGGTGCAGGACGTCATCGGCGGCGGGGCGTCCGGCCTCGTGGACGGCGCGTTCGAGGAGGCCGCGTTCGACTGGCCCCACGGCATGAGCCTCGCGAGCCCCACCGAGCTGTACGTGGCCGACACGGGGAACCACGCCATCCGGCTCGTGGACCTCGCGGCCCGCACGGTACGGACGGTCGCGGGCACCGGCGAGCAGGCGTACATGTTCAACCAGAGCAGCGTGAGCGCGAGCAGCGGCCTCAACTCGCCGTGGGACGTGCTCTGGCTGGACGGGCAGCTCTACGTCGCGATGGCCGGGCAGCACCAGGTGTGGCGCTACGACCCGGGCTCAGACCCCAGCTCGGACACCGGCTGGGGCGCCCTCTATCTGGTCGCGGGCAGCGGCAGGGAAGAGCTCCGCGACGGCGCGGCCACGTCGGCGGGACTCAACCAGCCGACGGGTCTCGCCACCGACGGCGAGGCGCTGTTCGTGGCCGACAGCGAGGCGAGCGCCGTGCGGCGCATCGACCTCGCCCCAGGCGGCCAGGTGAGCACTGTCGTCGGCACGGGCCTCTTCGACTTCGGCGACGTCGACGGCGTGGCTGACGCCGTGCGGCTGCAGCACGCCCAGGCGGTCGACTACGCGGACGGGGCCGTCTATGTTGCCGACACGTACAACAACAAGGTGAAGAAGCTCGACCCCGCGACGCGCGAGAGCGTCACGCTCCTCGGCACTGGCGAGGCGGGCTGGCGCGACGGCGCTGAGGCCGAGTTCCACGAGCCGGGCGGCCTCAGCGTTATCGGGCGCCTCCTCTACGTAGCCGACACGAACAACCACCTGATCCGCGTGGCCGACCTCGACTCGCTCCAGGTGCGCACGTTGGCCCTGACGGACCCGGGAGGGCTGCTCGTGCGGCCGCTCGCCGCGCTCGGGAGCGAGGCTGGCGCCGTCGGGGCAGGTGGTGGCGAGGCGGCCGCAGGCGGTGCCGGCGGCAACGCTGCCGCTCCGGAGCGCTTCGACGAGGTCGTCGAGCTGCCCGGCGTCGCCGTGGCCGCCGGCGCAGGCTCCGTGACCCTCAAGCTCACGGTGCCGGACGGCTACCAGGCGAACGACCTGGCGCCGTTGCAGGTGCGTGTCACGAGCAGCGGCGCGGCCGCCCTGCTCGCCGAGCCGGCGTCCGCCACCGTCAGCGGGCCGGAGTACCCCCTCACGCTCGAGTTCCCCGCCACTTTCACGGAGGGCGAGGCGGCTGTGAGCGCGGACGTCGTCATCTACTACTGCCGCAAGGTGGCCGCGGAGCTCTGCCTCATCCGGCAGGCGCGGATCGTGGTGCCGGTGAGCGTCGGGGCGGGTGGGACGGGGGGCGCACCGGGTGCGGCGGCCGTCGCGGTCGCCTGGCAGCCGCCGGCTCTGGCCGGCGACTGAGCGCGAGAGCGCCGGCCTCATCCTGCGTCCGTGGCCGACCCGGCTGCCTGGCCATACATGGTCGAATCGAAGGCCGGTAGCCTAGCGGCTTCAGCGGCGAAAGTCGAGCCCCTTGCGGACAGCGTATGCGGCGCCTCGCCCGCTCAAGCCCTGACGTTCCACCGCCCGTCGGCCCCCTGCAGGTACGGCACCCACGCCACCCCGACGTAGCGCACGGCGATGTCGCGGGCGGTCGGCGTCACCGAGACCGTGTCCAACTGGATGGCCTCTGCCTGGACGGGCGCGGCGCTCACGGCGGCCAGCTCGCTCTGCATCTCGGCCTCCAGCGCCGCCATCTCGGCCTGGGTCTGCGCCAGCGCCTCTTTGGCGCGGGCGACGTCGCCCCGGTCCTGGAAGACGCGCGTGCCCTTGTTGATGGACGTGCCGATCTTGCTCGCGCTCGGGGCCTTCCGCCCGAACAACGCGCCGAGGATGGCGGTGCCGACGGTGACGGCCGCGTCGGTCGTCCGCGCACCCGCCTGCTGCGTCTCGCGTTGCACGGCCTGCTCCTTCTGCAGCTCGCGCCGCTGCAAGGTCGTGAGCTTGGACTCGTAGCGCTTGCGGACCTTGTCGAGGGCCGCGTCGCGCTGCTCGCGCAGTGCCTGCGAGCAGCGCAGGCGGAACTGCTGCTCGCTCTCGTCCGGCGCGGCGACGAGCTTTAGGTCCTTGTGGCGCAGTAGCGTGAGCGCCCCGTCCGTGCGCAGCCAACGCATGAAGCCGTCCTGCCAGCGCTTCACGGCGGCGGCGCTCGTGTCCGTATCAGGGAGGGCGTCGAACGCGAGGCCCGGCGCCGGCTCGCGCTCCAGGCTCTCGAGCGCCACATCGGCTGCCTCGCCCTCGGCGAACTCGATGGCCACCATGCCCTCGCGGAAATCGGCGAGGCGCACGAAGCGGCGGTCGGTGCTCACGTTCTGGCTCTTCGACTCGTAATGCACGTCCGCGACCCCGAGCGCCATGGGGAAGTAGCGCGCGCCGGTCGCCACGCGCGCGCTCAGGAACACCTGCGGTACGTGCGGGGGGAGGAACGGGCGCGCGCCGGGCGGCACGGCGGCGGCCGGTGCCGCGGACGTGGCGCCGGGCGAGCCGGTGGACGCGCCACCTGCCGGCTTCGCGATCGCGGCGCCGGTTGAGTTGCGGGAGGCCTCCGGCGACCTGCCGGTAGTGCCCACCGCTCCGCCCTGCGACCCGCCACCCGCCACGGTTACCGGCGCGCCGTTCGACGCCTCGCCCGTGCCCACCGGCAGCGCCGAGCCGCCCGCGAGCCGACCACCCGCCGCACCCGGCGCCTGCCCCAGCCCGCGCTCCCCGAGCAGCCTGATCTGATCGCGCGTGAGCGGCCCGGCCAGGTACGACATGGCCCAGCGCGTCTGGAACACCACGGGGCGCTTGGCGTGCACGTCGTGCAAGAAGAAAGTGCGCTTCGGCAGGCGGCCGATGACGTCGGCGATCTCGCCGACGGCCAGCGCGCCTTCCGACGCGGCGTTCAGCCCCTCGGCGAGGCGCTGCTTGTCGCGCTCCGTCTGCAGCCGGCCCACGAACCAGGTGCCGGCGTTGGAGAGCGCCTTGTAGTCGAGGTCGACGGGGTTCTGGGTGGCCAGGGCCAGCCCGACCCCGAACGCCCGCGCCTGCTTGAGCAGCGTCAGGAGCGGCTTCTTGGACGGCGGCTCCGCGACGGGCGGCAGGAGCCCGAAGAGCTCGTCGATGTACACCATGGCCCGCAGCGAGGACGTGCCGGACTGCGAGCGCGTCCACGCCACCGTCTCGGACAGTAGCAGCGTGAGGAAGAACATGCGCTCCGCGTCCGACAGGTGGGCGATGGACACCAC
>CAUJFI010000081.1 GCA_963170125.1 Deinococcota bacterium
CGGCGGTGCTCGTCGAGGACTTGGGCGAGGCCATGGAGGTCGCCAACGCCTTCGCCCCCGAGCACCTCTGCCTCCTCGTGAGCGACCCGTGGGCGCTCGTGGGCTCGGTACGCAACGCCGGCGGGCTGTTCCTCGGCGGGAACAGTCCGGAGGCGCTCGGCGACTACGTGGTCGGTCCGAGCCACGTCATGCCCACCGGGGCGACGGCGCGCTTCAGCTCCTTCGTCAACCTGCGCGACTTCCAGAAGGTCATCCCGTTCACGCAGTTGAGCTCCGCTGTCGTCGCGGAGCTCGGCCCGGCCGCGGCGCGCATGGCCAGGGCCGAGGGCCTGGAGGCGCACGCGCTGGCCGTGGAGGCCCGTTGCGGCCGCCGCGGCGAGTAGCTCGCGGCCGCCGCAACGGCAGGCGGCGGACGCCTGCCGAAGGCCGGCGCAGCGCGTTATGGCGCCGCCCGCCGCCTCAGAGGAACGGGTTGCCGCACGCCTCGGCGCCGATCGTCGTCGGACCGCCGTGGCCCGGGTACACGAGCGTGGCCTGCGGCAGGCTCAGCAACTCCCTGCGGATGCTGGCGATCAGTTGGTCGTGGTCGCCGAGCGGGAGGTCGGTGCGGCCGATGGAGCCTTTGAACAGGGCGTCTCCGGAGAGCACGGCCCCGACGTCGGGGAAGTGGAAGGCGAGGTGCCCGGGCGCGTGGCCGGGCGTGTGCAGGGCAACGGCCCGGATCGCGCCCGCCGTCACCGTCTCCCCGTGGGCGATCGCCACGTAGTCGGTCGGCGGCTGCTCGATCCGGACGCCCCAGCGGGCGGCCGCGGCAGCGGCCGCCTTCAGTAGCGGCTCGTCCGCGTGGTGCATGCGCACGGGAACGCCAGGCGCGCTTCGCCTCAACGCGGCCAGGCCGCCGACGTGGTCGAAGTGGGCATGGGTGAGCCACACCGCCTTGAGCTCGAGCCCGCGCTCGCTCAGCGCCGCGGCCAGAGCCTCGCCCTCGCTGCCCGGGTCGACGACCACGACGTCCGCGCCCGCGATGGCGAGGTAGGCGTTGGCCTGCAGCTCGCCGAGCGGGACGGCGATCAGTTCCACGCCCGCCTCACTTCCGCTCGACCTCTTCGCCCGCGCCCCGGTCATGGGTGGGCGTCCGGGTCCCCGGCTTGGCGGAGCGCCTGGTGCGCAGGAACGTGGCGACGATGTCGCCGTACATGCCGAGCCGCACCCTGAGGCCACGCCAGAAGCCCAGCTTCTCCTCCTTCATCACCTGCGACACGCCCTGGAGCGGCACGCTGACGCAGCGCCAGCCCGCGGCGGCGGCGTGCATGGTGATGGCCACCTCGACGCCGTAACGGCTCCCTTCCAGGTCGGGCACGGCGAGGAGCAGCTCGCGGCGCACGCCCCGCTGCCCGTTCAACTGCGGCGTGACGTGCTGGGCGGTGGTGGTCCGCCAGCGGCCGCCCTCGAACGTGCCACGCGCCATGTCCGCCCACCCGCCGCACACTGGCTCGGCCAACGCCGCGACGTGCTCGGGCTTCAGCCCGACGAGGTCGGCGTCGAGCATCACGATCACCGCGCCCGTGCAGGCGTTGGCGCCGGCCACGATGGCGCCGCCCTTGCCCCGGTTGTTCGGCAGGCTAAGGACCTCGGCGCCGGCAGTCCGGGCTACGGTGGCGGTCTCGTCCGTGGAGCCGTCGTCGACGACGAGCACGCGCCCGATGCCGGCGGCCAGCGCGACCTCGACGACCCTTCCGACGTTCGGGGCTTCCTGGTAGGCGGGGATGATCACGTCCGCCGCGACGGGTCCGGGCGCAGGCAGCGGGCGGTCGCGGCTTCCGGCCCGGGGGTCGGAGGACGGCATGCTCAACCCGTGAAGAGGGCGCTCAGCTCGCGGAACGTCACGAGCACTATGAGGGCCATGACGAGGACTATCCCGGCGAAGTGGAACTGCTCCTCCTGCCCGGGGCGGAACGGCCGGCCGCGGATGGCGACGACGGTGGCAAGGAGCATGCGGCCGCCGTCAAGACCGGGTATGGGCAGGAGGTTGAAGACCCCGAGGGAGAAGTTGATGACGGCCGCGAGGAGGAGCACGCTCGCGAGCCCCACGCGCGTGGCCTGCGAGACCATGGTGACCATGCCGACCGGTCCGGCCACCTCGGCGTTATCGGCCCCAGTGATGGCGGCCCCGAAGCCCGAGACGAAGCCGCGCACCATCTCCGGCACCACGCGAATCCCGAAGGCGGCGGACTCCGAGAGGGCCGTCCAGAAGCCCACGCGCGGGATGACCGCGGCGATCTCGATCCCAAGCTGGGCTGGCCGGGTGGCGCCGACAGGCGGCCACGGCGTCCCCAACTCGACGCGCTCGCCGTCGCGGAGCAGCACGAAGTCGAGGCGGTCGGCGCCGCGCACCTGGTCGACGACCGCGTCCGGGCCGGGATCGGCCAGGCCGTTGACCGAGATGATGCGGTCGCCGCCGCGTATGCCGAGCGCCTCGGCGGTGGAGCCGGGCACCACGCGGGCGATCTCCGAGCCCTCGACGACCACCTGGGCGCCCGTGATCTCGCGGAAGCCAGGCTGCATGCTCATGGCGGAGGCGAGCAGGACGCTGCCCAGGATGTAGTTGGCTATCACGCCCGCCACGAGGACCCAGAGCTTCGGGAGGAGGCGCAGCTTGGCCATGCCCTCGTCGGGGTGGTGCAGCGTGCCGTCCTCGTCCACCCGCGCCCCCATGCCGGGCAGGTCTACGTAACCGCCGAGGGGCAGCAGGCTCAGCCGCCACTCGGTGCCGCGCCACTTGGCGCGCGCCAGGACGGGGCCGATGCCGACGCTGAACGCCCGGACGGCCACCCCGACGCTGCGGGCGGCGAGGAAGTGCGCCAACTCGTGTACGACGACGGCGCTCGTGAGGATGAGTGCGAAGGTCAGAGCAGTCAGCATCTCGCCTTGCTCCCAAGGCTGACCAGCAGTATGTCAGACGGAGCGGCCATCGCGCGTCGCTTCCTTACGCGAGAGCGTCCTGACCAGGTCCGTCTTGCTGAGCAGGCCGACGACCCGGCCGGCGGTGTCGACCACGACGAGGCGTCCTAGCCGCCCTTCCGCCACTTCCCGCAGAGCGTCGTAGGCGCTGGCGGTGGGGGAGATGGTCTCCGCCGGTTCGGTTATGTCCGCGACGCTTGCCTCTGGATCCACCGCGACGGGGCCGGTCACCGCGGCCTGATCGGCCGCCGGGCGGCCCGCCGAGGCCAGGCGGGCGAAGCCGAGCAGCGTGCCGCCAGAGTCGACGACGGGGTAGCCCGTGTGGGGGCGGAAGTGGATGAGCTGCGCGAACTGCGTCAGGCGCATGTCGGGCGCCACCGTGACGGGGTCGCGGGTCATGAGGTCGGCGACGCTGCGCCCGTCGAGCGCACTCGCCACGATGGATGCCTGCGCCTCGAGCCGTCCGGCGTTGTAGATGAAGAAGGCCAGGATCACGAGCCAGAGCTGCATGGTGAAGAAGCCGTACAGGCCGAGCAGGACGGCCATGGCCGCGCTGACGGACGTGGCGACGATGGTGGCGCGCTCCCGCGGCAGCGCCAGGGCCAGGACGCTCCTGAGCACCCGGCCGCCGTCGAGGGGGATGGCGGGGAGGAGGTTGAAGAGCGCCAGCGCGACGTTGGTGACCCCCAGGTAGGCGACGACCATGAAGACGGCGCCGGAGCCGACCAGGGCCGGAGCCAGGCGCAGCAGCACGAAGCCGATGGCGAAGCTCACGATGGGGCCGACGATGGCCACGACGGCCTCGGCTCCGCGCTGCCTGGGCATGTCGTCGAACTGGGCCACGCCGCCGAGGAACCAGAGGCGGATCTCCTTGACCTCGACCCCGTAGCGGCGCGCCACGAGCGCGTGGCCCGCCTCGTGCAGGAGGACGCTGGCGAACAGCCCGACGGCGCCGGCCAGTCCGATGAGCCAACGCGTCGCGCCGACGGTGACCGTGCTCACGTCGACCTCGATCCCCATGGAGGCCTCGAACAGCTCGGCGTAAGCGGGTAGCTGGCCGCCGATGAGGTAGGCGAAGAGCGGCAGCACGAGCAAGAAGCTGTAGTCGAGGCGCACCGCGACCCCGAAGAGCTTGAACGGCAGCAGAAGCCCGGTCCTGTCCACGGCTCAGCCCCCTTCCAGACCGGCGACGCTCCTGGCCAGCGCGCGGGCGTCGGCGTCGGCGCCGGCGATCGCGTCCCAGCTCAGCTCGCCCGCAGGCGCGGCGGCCAGCACGGCCTCGAGCACCCTCGGGATGGCGTCGAAGCCGATGCGCCCCGCCAGGAAGCCGGCGACGGCGACCTCGTCGGCGGCGTTCAGGTAGGTGGGCGCCAGGCCGCCCCGCTCCCCGGCCTGGTAGGCGAGGCGCAGGCTCGGGAAGCGCGCGTGATCCGGCTCCTCGAACGTCCATGTGCCCGCGAGCGGCAGGGGGGCGAGGGGGGTTGGGAGCCGGTCGGGGGCGCACAGCGCGTACTGGATGGGGAGGCGCATGTCGTGCGGGCCGACTTGCGCCTTGATGCTCCCGTCGACGTAGCGCACGAGGCCGTGCACCAACGACTGCGGATGCACGACGACCTCGACGGCCCCGAGGGGCACCTCGAAGAGGAAGTGCGCTTCGAGCACCTCGAGCCCCTTGTTGAAGAGCGTGGCCGAGTCGATCGTCACCTTCTTGCCCATCGTCCAGTTCGGATGGGCGAGCGCCTGGGCGGGCGTCACGGTGGCGAGGTCGGCCGGGCCGGCGCGGAAGGGGCCGCCCGAGGCGGTGAGCACCAGCCCGGCGACCCGGCGCATGTCCTCGCCGGCGAGCGCCTGGAAGAGCGCGGAGTGCTCGGAGTCGACCGGTGTGATGCGCGCGCCGGCGGAGCGGGCCAGCGCCCACATGAGCGGGCCGGCCACCACCATGGCCTCCTTGTTCGCGAGGGCGACGTGGCGCCCCGCGCGTAAAGCCGCCGCCGTCGGCGCCAGGCCCGCCAGGCCGGGCACGGCCGCCACCGTCACGTCGGCATCCCACGCCGCGGCCTCCACGAGGCCCGCTGGGCCGGTGACTAGGCGCGTGCCGGCCGGCAGCCCCTCCCGGACCTCGTCGGCCGCCTCCGGCGCGCACGCCACGAGCCGCGGCTTGAACTCCTGGGCCTGGGCGGCCAGCAGGCGCGCGTTGTGGCCTGCCCCGAGCGCCACCACCTCGAAGCCGTGCCAGCGCGCCACCTCGAGGCACTGCGTGCCGATCGAGCCGGTCGAGCCGAGGATGGTCAGGCGTTTCATCCGAACATCATCGCATGCGTCGGTGAGTGGCCCCGATTCCGGCTACGCAGACGTCCGGGCCGCACGGTGGTACCATCGGCTACCAGTCATAAGGAGGACGAGGATGCTAGTTCGCGAGTGGATGACGCCTGACCCGCAGACGGTGAGCCCGGACACGCCGGTCATGGAAGCCATGCAGCGGTTGCGCGAGGGCGGCTACCGCAGGTTGCCGGTCAGCAGGGACGGGCGGCTCATCGGCATCGTCACGGACCGCGATCTCAAAGAGGCCACGCCCTCCAAGGCCACCACGTTGTCCATCTACGAGCTCAACTACCTGCTCAGCAAGCTGCGGGTGAAGGACGTCATGCGCTCGCCGGTCGTCACGGTGCGGGCCGACGACCCCATCGAGCAGGCCGCGCTCCTGATGGAGGAGCACCGCGTCTCCGGCCTTCCCGTGTTGGACGGCGTCAACCTCGTCGGCATCCTTACGATCACCGACCTCATGCGCGCCCTCGTCTCCTTCCTGGCCTTGCGCGAGGGCGGCACGCGCGTGACGGTCGATCTGCCCGACGAACCGGGCGTGCTCGCGCGCGTGGCGCAGCAGGGGGCGCCGTCCAACATCGTCGCCGCCGTCACGACCGGCATCCAGCCGGGCCATAAGCGGCGCCTCGTGCTGCGTGTCGCAGGGGAGGACGCCAAGGGCTTCCCGGAGCGCCTCAAGGCGGCCGGTCTCGACGTGGTGGACGTCCGCTGACTAGACGCGTGGACGAAGGGGTGAGGAGCGCGACCGGGATCGACGCCCAGGCGGCCGAGATGGCCGCCCAGGTAGGCGGAGGGCGCGTCGCCTTCAGCGGCTTCCTGGAGCCCGACGTCGCCGACACGCTCCTGGCCGCCCTCCGGCGCCGCGGCGTTCATGCCGGCGCTTCGGGCGGCTACGCGGGGGCGGTGAGGCGCGTCGTCTATGCGGCGCCCGACGGGGTCCCGGAGGCGACCCCGCGCCTCGCCGCCCTCTACGCGGAGGGTTGCGCCGATCCGCAAGCGCTGCAGGTGGCTGCGCGCGCGGTCGCCGGCGAGGGGGCGGTCGGCGACGCAACCGGACACGCGGACGGCGCCACCGTCATCCTCCTAGCCCCGGTGCCGCCGGCGTTGCTCGGCGCCGTGCGCGTCGGCGGGGCGCAGTCGCGCCTCACAGAGGTGCCGGTGGGGCTCGCGTTCGGCGGCAGCGAGAAGCTGCAGCCGGCCGTCGTGCCGTCGCTGCGCGTCGACGTGCTCGGCGCGCGCGCCTTCAAGGTGTCGCGCGCCTACTTCGCAAAGGGGGTCGAGGCGGGGCGAGTGAGCGTGAACGGCAAGCCGGCGGGCAAGTCGGCGAGCGCCGCCGAGGGCGACGAGGTCTTCGCCGCCGGGCTCGGGCGCTTCAAGGTCGTGAGGGTGGAAGGGGAGACGCGCCGCGGCAACCTCCGCGTCACGTTGCACGTGGAGCGCGCCTGAGAAGAGCGCGCTTAGCGCACTCGAGTCGCCCGGGCACCCGCCGGTGTTCGGGACGCTAGCGCGTCCCGAACCCGAACGTGTGCGGGTCTAGGCGCTAGCCTAGACCCGCACACGCTTCTTGCCACCGCTTCGCTCCTTGAACACCATGCGGATCGGAACCTCCGAGAACCCGACGTCCTCGCGGATCCGGTTGCGCAGGTAGTGCTCGTACGGCCGCGTGAGCAGGGTCTCGCTGTTGATCGAGAACACGAACGTGGGCGGCGCGACATCCACCTGGCTCACGTAGAGGAGCTTGAGCGGCCGGCCGGAGAAGTTGGGCGGGGGCTGACGTTGCGTCCAGACCTCCAGCCAACCGTTGAGCTCCGACGTCCCGACGCGCCTATGCGCCGTGTCGTACAGCCGCACGGCCGTCGCCAGGAGTTCGTGCAGACCGAAATCCGTCAGCGCGCTCGTGTAGACGCGCGGCGCGAAGCTCAAGTGCTCGAGCTGCTCGTCGAGGCGCTGTCTGAACGGCTCCAACTGGTCGTCGGCGACGAGGTCCCACTTGTTGACGGCCATGACGATGGGTTTGCCCCACTCCAATGCGAGGTTGGCGAGGCGGAGCTCGTGGTCGCCGACCTCGAACGGATCGATGACGAGGATGGCGACGTCCGCGCGGCGTAGGGCCATCTCGGAGCGCATGCGCGCGTAGTACTCCAGGTCGCCGACGTCCTTGCGGGCCATGCCGGCCGTGTCGATGAGCGTGAACGGGCGGCCGCCGAACTCGAAGTGGACGTCGACCGAGTCGCGGGTCGTGCCGGGCACGTCGGCGACGATCACGCGCTCGTCGCCGACGAGGGCGTTCACGAGGCTGGACTTGCCGACGTTCGGGCGCCCGATGATGGCGACCTTGACGGTCTCCTCCTCGACCTCGCCCTCCGCATCGCTCATGAGCGCACCCATCAACTCACCGATGTGGTGGACGAGCTCCGTCGTGCCGATGGCGTGCTCGGCCGCCGTCACGAACGGCTCACCGAAGCCGAGGGCGTACAGCTCGTAGAACTCGCCGGTCTCTGCGTGGCGGGGGTCGTCCAACTTGGTGGCCACCAGGAGCACCCGCTTGTTCATGGTGCGCAGCCACTCGGCGACCTGGTGGTCGGCCGTCACGGGGCCCTCGCGGCCGTCGACGCAGAGGAGCACGAGGTCGACGCCGACGAGCGCCGCGGCGACACTCTGCCTGATGGGCGCTTCCCAGCGGTCGCCGGACCAGAGCCCGCCCGTGTCGAGGAGCCGGAAGGTCCGGTCGTCGTCCGTAGTGACGAAGCCCTCCTTGACGTCGCGGGTCACGCCGGGCATGTCTGCGACGATGGCCTCGCGCTTGCCGACGAGGCGGTTGAAGAGGCTCGACTTGCCCACGTTGGGGCGGCCGACTATGGCTACGTTAAACAAGCTGTACTCCTGCATTGACCGACCGACCGTTGGCCCACGCCCGGGCGCTCATGACGCCCTTGCTCTCGGGCTTAAGGTCGCCGACCTCGACGAGGCCCGCGCCGCACGCCACCAGCAGGTTATCGCCCGCGAACCCCAGGACCGTGCCGGGCGCTCCGCCGCCGCGCTCGTCGGACGCGAGCAGGAGTGTGCCGACCTTGACGCGCTGACCGGCATGAACGAAGCTCGTGCCCGGCCAGCCGGCCACGCCGCGGTGCCGGTCGTGCACCTGCCTGGCCGTGTCCGCCCACCGTACCTCGCCGTCTCGCGGCGTGAGGGGCGGGGCGAGCGTGGCGGCGTCAGGGTCCTGCGCCACGAGGGGCAGGCTCCCTGCCGAGAGGAGCGTGAGGGCCTCCGCCAGGACTTCGGCGCCAAGCGCGGCCAGGCGGGTGGCGAGCGTGGGGGCGTCCTCGTCTGCTTCCACAGGGGTGCGGCGTTGCAGCCTGATGGCGCCCGTGTCGAGCCCCGCGTCCGTCTGCATGACGGTTATCCCCGTGACGCGGTCGCCTGCGATGAGCGCCCACTGGATGGGCGCCGCGCCGCGCCAGCGCGGGAGCAGGCTCGCGTGGACGTTGAGAATGCCGAAGCGCGGTAGCTCCAGCAGCTCCGGGGGGAGGATGCGCCCGTAGGCGGCCGTCACGCCGACGTCGAGGTCGAGCGAGGCGAGGTGGGCGAGGAGCTCCTCGTTGCGCTTCACCTTCCGCGGTTGGAGCAGTGGCAGCCCGGCAGCGACGGCGGCGGCCGCGATGGCGGGCCGCCTGAGCCCGAGGCCGCGGCCTGCCGGTCGGTCCGGCTGCGATACGACTACGACCACGTCGTGCTGGCGCGAGAGGGCCTCGAACGTCGGCAGCGCGAACTCGGGGCTGCCGAAGAAGGCGACGCGCAGGGGCTTCACCGCCGTGCGCGCGTGCCGTTCGGTCGCGTGCTCGGCTGCGGGCCCGCCCCTCCGGCGCCGGCTCGGGTGTCGGCCGCCCGGGCTCGCAGACCGCGCAGGAACGCCTTGGCCTGCCGCTGCATGTCAGCGAGCTCCCTGCGGTTCTCCTCGAGGAACGCGCCGCGCCTCGCGGCCGACAGGTGGTCGAAGAACAGGACGCCGTCCAGGTGGTCCGCCTCGTGCTGTAGCACGTGCGCGAAGTAGCCTTCGGCGACCAACGTCCTGTGGACGCCCTCGAGGTCTTGGTAGTCGACGTGTACGACGAGGTCCCTCGGCACGTCCTCGACGGCGAGCCCCGGGATGCTCAGGCACCCGTCGCGCCCCAGCTGCTGACCGGCGCGCCGCGTGATCACGGGGTTGACCATGACGTGCTCGCGCCGACCGTCCCCGTCCGCCTCCGCCCCCTCCTCGGCGTCGGGCACCTCTAGCGCGACGAAGACGCGTTTGAGCACGCCTATCTGGGGCGCGGCCAGACCGACGCCCTCGGCGGCGTACATGGTCTCTAGCATGTCGGCGGCCAGCCGCTCGAGCTCCGGGCCGAACAGGGTGACGGGATCGGCGCGGCGCCGCAGCACCGGGTCGCCGAAGAGCCGGATGGGGTGAATCAACGTTCCTCCTGCATGACCAAACCCCGACCTCACTGCGGTACGGGGCTGTCTCCGTACTGCAGCGTGGCGGTCGGCACGCTCAACGCCACCACACCGCTCGGAAGCGTCAGGTGGACGCTCAGAGTATACCGGCCGCCGGCGCGTTCCTCTGTAGGCGGGTCGACCGTGCCGGCGACGCTCTCGATGGCGGCGAGCGCTTCCGGCGTGCCGGCCAAGGTCACCGTCTCGGCGCTGAGCGTGACGCTCTGAGGCGTAAGCGCCGCCGGCGGCGTGAAGGCGAGGGGCACGACCTTGGTGCGTAGCAGGTCGGTGCGCGTGAACGTCACCGTCACGCTCGGCGGATCGAACGTGACCTCGGAGACGGGATGACCCCGCGTGTCCAGGGCCAGGAGCTCAACGTCGCCGCCGCGCGCGGGGGCCAGGGCGACGACCCTGGCCACCTCGTCGAGTATCTGGCTGCGACCCTGCATGCTCACCGTGGCGGGTTCGGCGCTGGAGTCGAGTTCCACGGCGGGCGGCGGGTCGCCGAGCAGGGCGACCTCGACGGGCATGGCACGCCGTACGACCTGCTCCAGAAAGCCGATGACGTCGGACGGGGTCACCTGCAGGAGCCGGATGTCCGGTGGCGTCTGGACCTGGATGCGGCGCTCGAAGTCGGTGGCGGCATCGCTCAGGTCGAGCGTGGCCCGCAACTGATCGGCGCGCAGGCGGTCGACGCGCGAGCTGAGGCCCGAGACGCTCACCTCGACGGTCGCCGGCACGCCGACGGCCACCGTGCTCGCCTCGACGCCGTCCACCTCGAGGTCGACGAGGAACGAGCGTTGGGTGGTGTTCGTGCTGGACGAGGTGACGATCGTCCAGAAGAAGAGGGCGACGAGGAGCGCGGCCAGCTTGCTCGGCCAGTTACGTAGGAGGCGGTGGCCGAGGGCTACCAGGACGGCGACTATGCCGCTCATGGCTCCACGCCCTCGAGCGCGGTCGGTCGCAGCGCATGCGTGTGGACGGACTCGGGCGGCCTCATGGGGCGTACGCGTCCCTGAGCGCCTTCAGGACGTCGGCCGGGGCGATATCGCTCTGCAAGACGCCCTCCTGGGCGATGCTCACCGTGCCGCGCTCCTCGCTGACCACGACCACGAGCGCGTCGGAGACCTCGGAGAGCCCGAGCGCAGCGCGGTGGCGCGTGCCGTGCTTGACGGACCAGCCCTCGCGCTTGTCCGACAGCGGCAGGACGACGCCGGCGTTGGTGACGAGGTCCTCCCTGATGACGACGGCCCCGTCGTGGAGCGGCCCGGACGAGGCGAAGATCGTCTGCAGCAGCGCGGCCGTGACCGGCGCGCCGATGGCGGTGCCCCGCTCCGCGTACTCCTTGAGCGGCGTGCGCCGCTCCACGGCGATCAGCGCGCCCTTGCGCTGGCTAGCGAGTTCCCTCACGGCGGTCATGATCTCGCTGACGGGGTCGGCGCTGACGGCGCGCTGCATCCGCCCGCGCCCGACGCGCTCCAGCACGGCGCGGAGCTCCGGCTGGAACACGACGACGACGGCCACGAAGCCGGCGGGCGCGATAGCGTCGAAGAGCCACTTGGTGGCCTCGAGGCCGAACTGGCCCGCGAGGAACCACAGGGCTGCCACCGCGAGGAGTCCGCGCAGCACGTTCCAGGCGCGGGACCCGCGGAGCAGCGCATACGCTTGGTAGAGAAGCACGGTGATTATCAGGATGTCGATGACGTCCTGGATCCCGAACCCTTCGAACACTGCCAAGCGCGTCCCTCCGAGACGAGGTCAGGCGAACGATGACACTTGCGCTGTTCGCCTCCGGGACGAGCCCGCGTCCCTCCGAGACGAGGTGGAGCAAGCGACGACTCTTGCGTTGCGCGTCTCTCGGGACGAACAGGCGTCCCTCCAAGACCAGGTGCAGCAGACGATAACACTTGTGGTCATGAGCCTCAGGCAAGGGTGTCCCAGGGACGAGGGGTGCTCAGCCCGCGGTGGTACGCCCCCTTCCGGAAGCACGCCCTGATAGAGTAGCCGCGGAGGGCGCCATGCCTGATGTGAGAGAGCTGCAGGAAAGAGTCCAGGACCTCAGGGGGTACCTTTGACTTGGCTGGCAAGCAGGCCAAGTTGGAGCTACTCGAACCCAAGCTGAACGACCCGGAGCTCTGGAACGACCCGGACACCGCCAGGCGCGTGACCCAGGAGGCCACGCAGCTCAGGCGTATCGTGGAGGAGTTCCGCGCCATCGCCGGCGACGTGCAGGGGCTCGCCGAGCTCCTCGAGCTGGCCACCGCCGACGAGGAGGACGAGCTTGCGGGAGAGATGACGAGCGTAACGACGCGCTTGGACACCCTCTACCGGGAGACGCTCTTCAGCGGCGACCACGACGAGCGGCCGGCCATCGTGACGATCAAGCCGGGCGCCGGCGGCACCGAATCGTCTGACTGGGCCGGCATGCTGCTACGCATGTACCGGCGCTTCGCCGAGCGACACGGCATGCAGGTCGAGCTGCTCGACCTAGTGCCCAACCACGACGCCCCGAACGGCATCGATTACGCCCAGCTCATCGTGCGCGGCGAACGCGCGTTCGGCATGCTGCGCATGGAGGGCGGCGTCCACCGGCTCGTGCGAGTCAGCCCGTTCGACTCGCAGAATCGGCGGCACACGTCGTTCGCCTCGGTCGAGATCATGCCTGAGATCGACGACACCTTCGAGCTGGCCATCGACCAGAAGGACGTGCGCGTGGACGTCTACCGCTCGAGCGGCCCCGGTGGTCAGTCGGTGAACACCACGGACTCCGCGGTGCGCGTCGTCTACAAGGGCGGCACGTCGGAAGAGATCGTCGTCACTATCCAGGACGGCAAGTCACAGATCAAGAACCGGGAGAAGGCCATGACGGTGCTCCGTTCGCGCCTGTTCGAGCGTGAAGAGCAGCGTCGCCTCGACGAGCAGCTCAAGGCGCGCGGCGAGCAGAAGGCCATAGAGTGGGGCTCGCAGATACGCTCTTACGTCCTCGATAAACAGTACGTGAAGGACCATCGCACGGGCGAGATGCGGCATGATCCCGACAACGTCTTGGACGGCGACATCGAGGACCTCATCTGGGCTGGCCTCGAGTGGGCGGCCAAGAGCGAGCTCGTGGCCTAGCGCCCGTGGCGCGCGTGCTGGCCATCGCCGATGCCATCTCGCCGGTCGTCTACTCGAGCAACTTCCCGGCCAACCTGGCGCCCTTCGACCTCGTGCTGAGCGCCGGCGACATGCCAGGGGCGGTCCTTGAGTTCGTCGCCACCAAGACGAGCGCCGCGCCGCTCTACGTCTTCGGCAACCACGCGGCCGGCTACGTCAGGGACCCGATCACGGACGAGCCGCGCCCGCCGGGCGGTTGTACCAACGTGCACATGCGGCTCGTGAAGACGGCCGGGCTCCTCGTGGTCGGCTTCGAGGGGAGCCTGCGCTACCGGCCCGGCCCGCACCAGTACACGCAGCTCGCTTACTACGCCATGGTGTGGCGGATGCTGCCCCGCCTGCTCTGGAGCGCTTGGCGCAACGGACGCGCCGTCGACGTGCTCCTCACGCACGCCGCGCCCGTCGGCCCCAACGCGGGCGAGGACCACGTGCACGCCGGCGTGGCTGCTTTCAACCTCTTCCACCGCCTGTTCAAGCCGAAGGTGCACGTTCACGGCCACGTGCACCTCTCCGGCGCCAACGCCCCGCGCAGCTACGTCGACCCGGCGGGTGTGCGGGTCGTCAACGCGTTCGAGTTCACGCTCTTGGACGTGGAAACGAGGTGATGTCGGCATGAGCACCACTTCGCGACCGGCCGTGGCCGCGGTCGGAACCGCAGCCGCACGGGCGGTCGCAGGAACGATCGCGGGAGCGGCCACGTTGACGGTGAGTGGTCCCGACGCCAGCGGCTTCCTGCAGGGCCAGCTCGCTAACGATGTCGCGGGTCTGCCCTTCGGCGGGGTAAGGCGCTCGCTCTACCTGAACCACAAGGGTCACGCGCTCGCCGAGGCGATGGTCGTACGCCTGGCGCGCGACGAGTACGTGTTGGTGGAGGAGGGTGGGACCTGCGCGTGGATGAAGGCCGAGTTCGAGCGGCACGTGATCTTCGACGACGTGCGCGTCGTCGGCCCGACGCCGGTCCGGCTCGTGACCCTCCAGGCGGCTCAGGCGGGCGAGGCCGCGGCGGCGGCCTCGCCCGTCGAGGGCGTCGGCGCCGTCTTCGGGCGGGCGTTCGGCGTCGCCGCGCCCGAGACCGAGCGCGTCGTCACGCTCGCCGGCGGGTTCGCGTACCCCAGCGGGCGCTCGGCGCTCGGCGGCTACGACATCGTGTCGCTCACGGACCAGGACGACCTCCCGGCCCTCGTGGGGGCCGGCGCGGCGCTGGCGACGCCGTCGGCCCTGACGCTCATGCGCGTCAGGGCCCGGGCCTCCCTGGCGCCCCAGGACGCCGGCGAGGGCGTGCTGCCGCAGGAGGCCGGCCTGGAGAGCGCGCTCTCCTACCGTAAGGGCTGCTACCTCGGGCAGGAGATCATGGCGCGCATCGAGGCGCGTGGGAACCTCAGGCGTGCCCTCGCGCGCGTGCGGCTGGCCGGCGACCCCCGTCCTCACGGCGAGCCGCCCGGACCGGACGGCGAGGCCTGGCGCGAGCTGCGCGCCGCCGGTCGCGCCGTCGGGCGCCTCGGCACCGTGGTCGAGGCCGAGGCCGGCGACTTCGAGGCGCTCGCCGTCATGCGTTCCGACGTTCCTGACGGCGTCCCCGTCACGACGGCGACCGGCATCGCCGCCCGGCGCCTATAATGCGGGCATGAAGCCCAAAGAGGCCTGGCTGCGAGACGAGTACGGCGCCGCGGTGATGCGCATGCCGGAACGCGACGCCGTGTTCGAGACGCTGTCTGACATCCCCGTTGGACCCCTGTACACGGCAGAGGACCTGAGCGGGTTCGACGCCGCCACCGAGCTCGGCTACCCCGGCGAGTTCCCGTTCACGCGCGGCGTCCAGGCGAGCATGTACCGCAGCAAGCTCTGGACGATGCGCATGTTCGCCGGGTTCGGCACGGCCGAGCAGACGAACGAGCGGTTCCACAAGCTCCTGGCAGCCGGCCAGACCGGTCTATCCACCGCCTTCGACCTGCCGACGTTGATGGGCTACGACTCGGACCACCCCATGGCGCGGGGCGAGGTGGGCAAGTGCGGGGTAGCGGTCGCCAGCCTCGCGGACATGGAGGTCCTGTTCGAAGGGATAGACCCGGAGGCGATAACGACCTCCATGACCATCAACAGCCCCGCCAACGCCGTCTGGGCCATGTACCTCGCCATGGCGGAGCGCAAGGGCGCTGACCTCGCGAAGGTCGGCGGCACCATCCAGAACGACATCCTGAAGGAGTTCATCGCCCAGAAGGAGTACATCTTCCCACCGGCCCCCTCCGTGAAGCTCGTCATCGATACCTTCGAGTGGGGCCCCCAGGTCGCGCCGCGCTTCAACTTCGTCTCGGTCTCCGGCTACCACATCAGAGAGGCGGGCTCCACCAGCGTGCAAGAGCTCGCCTTCACGCTCGCTGACGGCATCCACTACGTGCGCAAGGCCCTGGAGCGCGGCCTCGACATCGACGAGTTCGCCCCGCGCATCTCCTTCTTCTTCAACGTGCACAACGACTTCTTCGAGGAGATCGCCAAGTTCCGCGCAGCGCGCCGGATCTGGGCGCGCCAGATGCGCGACGTCTTCGGCGCGCAGGACCCACGCTCCTGGATGCTGCGCACCCACGCCCAGACGGCGGGGGTGTCGCTCACCGCCAGGCAGCCCCTCGTCAACGTGGCGCGCGTCGCCATCCAGGCGCTTGCGGGGGTCCTCGGCGGCACCAACTCGCTGCACACCGACGCCTTCGACGAGGCGCTCTCCCTCCCGACGGAGGAGGCCGCCACCCTCGCCTTGCGGACGCAGCAGGTCGTGGCCTTCGAGAGCGGTGTGACGAACACGGTGGACCCGCTCGCCGGCTCGTACTACCTGGAGAGCCTAACGAACGACATGGAGCGCAGGACCCTCGACTACTTCGCCCGGATCGACGCGCTCGGCGGGGTCGAGCGCGCCATAGAGGCGGGGTACTTCGCCAGGGAGATAGGCGACGCGAGCTGGAAGCAGCAGCGTGACATCGACGAACGAAGGCGGCTCGTCGTCGGCGTCAACGCCTTCGAGCAGGACGTGCAGGAAGTGCCCATCCAGTTGGTAGACGCCGCCGTGGCACGCGTGCAGCGCGAACGCCTCGAGCGCGTGCGGCGCGAGCGCGACCCGCTGGCCGCCGAGGCGGCCCTCGGCGAGCTGCGCGACAGGGCGAAGGACGGCGGCAACACGATGCCCGCCTTCATGCGCGCGGCGCACGCGTTCTGCACGCTCGGCGAGCAGATGGACGTGCTACGCGAGGTCTACGGCGTTTACGAGGAGCCGGTGCTCGTCTGAACGAGCAGGTGGATAGGAGCGTGGCGATGGACAGGCCCATTCGGGTCCTCATTGCGAAGCCCGGCCTCGACGGCCACGACCGCGGCGCCAAGGTGATCGCTCGGGCGCTGCGCGATGCCGGCATGGAGGTCATCTACACCGGGCTGCGCCAGACGGCCGAGATGATCGTCAATGCGGCCGTCCAGGAAGACGTGGACGCCGTCGGCCTCTCGGTCCTCTCCGGGGCCCACATGCATTACTTCAGGGAGGTGGCCACTGCCCTGAGCGCGCGCGATGCCGGCGACATGCTGCTGTTCGGCGGCGGCATCGTGCCTGACACGGACCTGCCGACGCTGGCCGAGCTCGGCGTCGGTCGAATCTTCACGCCGGGCGCGAACACCGACGACGTCGTCGCCTACGTGAGGTCGGAGATAGCGCGGAGGCGCGGCCGAGCCGCTCACTGAGCCCCATCATCCTCATGACTTTCTCAAGATCTGGTTGGTACGGTAACCACGATGATCTAATCCCGAGGGGGCCATAGCCTTGCTAACAAAGTTGATTGCTGCCTGCTTGGTGTTGGTGGCTGTACTGCCAAGCATCGCCAGCGCCGAGGCTTATGCCCTGAGGACCGTGGTTCCCGGCGATTCCGTCGGGGTGATCGCGGAGCGCTACCACGTCACCGTCGACTCCGTGCTGGGCGCGAACCAGCTCGAATCCAGCCTCATAAGACCAGGCGATGTCTTACGGGTCCCTTACGTGGCCGCCATCGGTGGTCCGTTGGGCGAGAGCGTTGCTACGCCGCCCGGCTTCCGCTGGTACAGCCTGGGTAGGGGCGAGACGCTGAGTTCCGTCGCCAGCCGCTTCGGCCTGGGCCTCAACGCCCTCGTCGGAGCCAACCCCGACATCTCCTCGCTCGACCGCCTCCCGGCCGGCTACGAGCTCCTGGTGCCGCCGAGTGCCGGCCTCGTGGTCCGCCTCGGCGAGGGCGAGAGCGTGCTCGACCTCCTGGCTAGCTACGGCCTCGATCCGGCCACCTTCGCGCGGGCCAACGGACTGCGCTCACCCTTCGACGTCGTCCCTGGCATGCTCCTGTTCCTGCCCAAGGTGGTACCGACCGACGCGCTCGCCCGCCTGCAGAAGGTGCGCGAGGCGGAGAACCGTTACGTCTGGCCCATCCACGGCCGCCTCACCTCCTACTTCGGTCCCCGCAACCTCGGCATGGGCACCTCGAGCTTCCATCGCGGCGTAGACATCGCGGCCCCGAGCGGCACGCCCGTCGGAGCGGCGCGCGGCGGCACCGTGACCTTCGCCGGCTGGTCCACCCAGGGCTACGGCAACCTGGTCCGCATCCGGCATGCCGACGGCTCCGAGGCTTGGTACGGCCACTTCAGCTCCATCTCGGTCAGCGTCGGCCAGTACGTCAACCAGGGCGACCGCGTCGGCCGCGTCGGCTCGACCGGCCTTTCCACCGGCCCGCACCTGCACTTCGAAGTCCACGAGTCCAACGGCAACGCTCGCGACCCGCTCGCCGTGCTCCCCTGAGCCGAGCGGCGGGTCAGCGGGCCTAGGCCGATCCCAGCCCGACCGCGCTACAGGCATGAGCGGCTAGCGTTCGGGGCCCGCTTCGGCCTTGCGGCAGCGGGCCCTGAAGGTGGGTCGATTCACCCCGCGCTGGCGGGGGCTTACCTCACGACTTGGAGTAGAGGATCCGGCCGCAACTCGGACAGCGCGTCACGCTGTCGGGGCGCTTGACCTTCTGTACGACGTGGATCGGCAGGCGGACGTTGCAACCGCCGCACGTGCCGTTGCCGACGACCTCCGCGAGCCCGAGCCCGCGCTTCGCCTTGCGCACCTGTTCGTACTGCTGGAGCAGGGCGGGGGTGATGCCGTGCGCCACTGCCGTGCGCTCCTGCGCGAGGCTGACGCTGCGCGCGTCGACCTCGGCCACCCGGTCGGCCTCGGTTTGCACCAACGCGGCGAGTTCCGGCACGAGCGCCGCCAGCTCAGCGTGCAGACCATCGACCTCGGTGTCCAGCGCCGTCTGGCTCTCGAGCAGCGGTAGCGTGTCCTCCTCCAGCTCGGTCAGGCGGGTCGCGAACTGTAGCTCCTGGTTCTGGTACTGCGACGCCTCCTTGGACGTCGAGGCCCGCACCGCGGAGTCCGCGGCGGAGCGCCGCCGCTCCTGCAGCGCCTTCAGCTCGAGCTCGTTGGCGTTGACGCGCTTCCGCAGCTCGTCCTGAGCCTGCTCCTTGAGCGCTATGCGCGCCTCGAGGTCGCGCTTCTTCGCTTCGGTGGCCGTAAGGTCCGGGGGTACCTGACCGCGCTCTTCGCGCAAGCTGTCCAGCTTGAGGTCGAACGCTTGTACTTCGGCCAGTTGGTTGAGCATCATGCCTCCGGTAACGAAAAACCCCCGCCCGGGTGCGTATGGGCGAGGGTGCGGTCTACGCCTAGGTAGGTCGGTCGAGTCACGCCCCGGAGTGTAGCACGCACCCTCGCGGGTTAGACTTCGGCTACATGCTCGAGGACTCGCCAGAAGGCTTCGCTTCGCGTTGGGCACGGTACGCGGCCGAGGTCGAACTGTTCCCGCGCACCGAGGGCAGCCCGCTCCTCGAATGCAAGGCGGGTAGCGCCATGCTTCAGCTGTTCGAGCGCACCGGACCGTACCTGTCGCGCCCGGGCGCGAGGCGGGTCATCATCCACCCGCTCGCTGACGCGGTCGAGCGCCTGCCTGCCGGCGCCGAGCCAGCGCTCGTCGCCAACGGCATCAGCAGCTTACAGGCGCAGGGAACCGTCCTGGCCGTCGAGGAGGAGTTCGTGGTCCTCGACGCCGGCGTGCCGCTCGTCGTCGGCTCGCGTGGCGGACTTCCGGACGGCCTCGCCGTCGGGGAGTCCGTCCGCTGCGACTGCCCGGCCCCCGTTCACGGCTTCGTGATGGCGGCCGGCGGGCTCGCGCGCGTCGAGGCGAAACGAGAGCGCCACGAGGACCAGATCTGACGCGGCGGCCGCCTGCCAAACCCGAGCGCGCCCGTTACCCGGCCGCCGCTGGGACCCGCCCGCGCCTGCTACACTGACCCGTTATGCCGCGTGTCGTCTTGAGCCGCAAGGACCCTCAACCGGTCAAGGTCACCCCCGCCCGCATCCGCGAGGTGGCGGCGGGCTCGGCGGCGGCGAAGGCCGGCGTCGAGGCGGGTTGGGAACTCCTCACGGTCAACGATCAGCCCATCCCGGACGTGCTCGCGTACCGCCGTGAACTCCAGGCCGGGGCGGCGGAGCTGCGCGTGCGGGCGCCGGCGGGCGACGAGACGACGTTCGCCGTCGCCTGGGAGGAGCCAGGCCTCGAGTTCGACGACGTCATCTTCGACGGCATCCGGCTCTGCGCGAACCACTGCGACTTCTGCTACATCCACCAGATGCCCAAGGGCATGCGCAAGAGCCTCTACATCATGGACGACGACTTCCGCACGTCGTTCCTCTACGGCTCGTTCGTGACCCTCACGAACCTCCGGGAGGGCGACGTGCAGCGCATCCTCGATGAGCACCTGAGCCCCCTCTACGTGAGCGTTCACACGGCGAACGAGGCCAAGCGCGCCGAGCTCATGAAGTGGTGGCCCAACAAGGTCGCCACGGAGGAGGCGCTCAGCGTCCGCAACATGATCGAGCGCCTGGAGAGCATCGAGCTGTACACGCAGATGGTCCTCGTCCCCGGTCGCAACGATGGCGACTACCTGGACGAGACGCTCGACTACCTCGCCTCCCGCCCGAACGTCCTCGCGGCGGCCGCCGTTCCCGTCGGCCTGACGGGGCACCGCTCCCACCTGGTCGCCCTCGAGCCGTACACGCAGGAGCAGGCCGCCGACGTGATCGCGCGCGTGCACGCTTTCCAGCAGCGCATGCTGGCCGAGCGCGGCACGCGCTTCGTGTTCGCCTCCGACGAGTTCTACATCCGGGCCGGCCTGCCGCTGCCGGACGACGAGGCCTACGAGGGCTACACCATGCTTGAGAACGGCGTCGGCATGGTCCGCGACTTCCTCTCGGCCGGCGTCCCCGTCCTCCCTGAGCGCCTCGAGCGCCCCAGGCGCGTACTCATCGCGACCGGCAGGCTCTTCGCCCCCGTGTTGCGGGAGTCCCTGCGGTCGCTCGACGGGGTGGAGGGCCTTCACCTGGAAGTGCGCGCCATCACGAACCGCACGTTCGGCGAGGTCACCACGGTCGCCGGCCTGCTCGCCGGTCGCGACATCCTCGGCGGCGTGCGGCCCGGCGAGGCCGACCTGCTGCTCCTGTCACCCAACATGTTCAAGTACGGTACCGAGACCATGCTCGACGACCTGACCCGGAGCGACCTCCAGGCCGAGCTCGGCATGCGGATCGCCGTCGGCGGCACGAACCTGGCCGAGCTCGTCGACACGGTCCTCACCGGCGAGGTGCACGACCACCTGCCAAGCTTCGGGTTCTCCACCCATGCCATCAAGGAAGCTGCCAAACAGCACTGACGTGACGGGCGGCGTGCGGGCGGGAGGTGGGGGGAGGTTGACGTTCGCGACGCTCGCGTCGTTCGTCAAGCTCGAGCACACCCTGTTCGCCCTGCCGTTCGCCTACGGCGGCATGCTGTTGGCGGCCGGCGGCTGGCCGGGCTGGCGCGGGTTCCTACTCGTGACTTTGGCGATGGTTGGGGCCAGGACGGCCGCGATGGCCGCCAACCGCGTGATAGACGCCCGCATCGACGCCCTCAACCCGCGCACGGCCGAGCGCGAGATCCCGGCAGGCAAGCTGACGGCGGGCGACGGCCGGCGCGTGGCGCTCGTGAGCCTGGTGGTGCTCGCGGTAGCGGCCGCGCTCCTGAACCCGCTGACGCTCGTCCTCTTGCCCGTAGCGGTGGCGTTCCTCGTCGCCTATCCGTACACCAAGCGCTTCACGTGGGCGTGCCACCTATGGCTCGGCGTCACCATCGGCGCCGCGGCCGCCGGCGGCTACATCGCCGTGAGCGGCGCGTTCGCGCCGGCCGCCTGGCTGCTGTGGCTGGGCGTGGGCGCCTGGGTGGCGGGTTTCGACGTCGTATACGCGTTGCTAGACCGCGACTTCGACCTGAGCCACGGCGTCCGCTCCATCCCGGCGCGTTTCGGCGTGGCCGGTGCGCGCACGTGGGCAGCCGCCCTGCACGGCGTCGCGCTCGCCGCCCTGGCGGCGGTGCCGTTCGTCAGCGACCTCGGTTGGCCCTACTGGCTCGCGCTGGCGGTCACCGCGCTCGTGCTCGCTTGGCAGCACCTCGCGCTGCGCCGCCGCACCGCGGGCGAGGTCCTGGCGGCCTTCAACGCCAACCTCGTCATAGGCCTGCTCATGCTCGGCGGCATCGTCCTCGGGCTGGCGCTGCCGGGCTGAACCGGTCGGCGGCGCGGCGTCAGTCTTGACCGCGCCACGACCCTCACGTACACTCGCCTTCGCGTGGAGCCGTAGTGTAGCGGTTAGCATATCTGCCTGTCACGCAGAAGGTCGCGGGTTCAAATCCCGTCGGCTCCGCCAAGCGTGCAGCGCCCGGCACCGGATCGAGTGTCGGGCGCGCTGCATTGCCACTAGGTGAAGGCGCCGCACCCCACGAATCACGGGACGCGGCCGGCACCTGGTACCGTCTAGGCATGAGCAAGCTGCCCGTCTTCCCCCTGGAGGTCGTCGTCTTCCCAGGCATGACCGTCCCGCTGCATGCCCACGAAGAGCGCTACAAGCGCCTGGTCCGTGAGGTGCTTGCGCAGGAGGACGACCCCAAGCGCTTCATCATCGTCTACTCGGACGCCGCCCCGGCCATCACGGACGTCGCGCCCCGGATGGCGCGCTACGGCACCGTGGTGCACGTCCTGTCGGCGGAAGAGAACGTCGACGGCACCTTCGACTTGCTAGTGCACGGTCAGGAACGCACGCGCGTCGAGGTCGACACCGTCGTCGAGGTCACGGAGCGCGGCGGCTCGAGCAGGCCCCTCGGCTACGCGGAGGAACGCCCCGCCCCCCTCTATAGGGGCGACCCGAACGAGGAGGCCATCGCCGCCTGGGACGCCCTCGATACGTTCCGGACCTACGCCGGTACGCGTTTCGACGGCGAGGCCGGCGAGGAGATAGACAAGCACGTGCCCGACGACCCGTTCTACCAGGCGTCGTTCGTGTGCGCGAACATCCTCGTTCCCACGGCCGCCAAGCAGACGCTGCTCGAGGCCGAGTCCTTGCGCGAGCGCTTCGACCTGGCCCGCGGCATGATGCTCGAGCGCATGCAGCGCAGAGGCCGCGCCAAGCGGGGAAGGGCGTGACGGGCGCCGGCGAGCCGGAGGACACAGCGCGCGAGCCGCTCTCGGGAGCCGCCGACGAGCTGGAGCGGGAGAAGTTCGCGTTCGACTGGGGTGACCTGCCCCTCGTCACCCCCGAGGCGCCGGGATGCGGCGGCGTCATCCGCACGGTGCCCGAGGACTTCCGGGTGACCGAACTGCCCGCCTACCTGCCGGAAGGGTCTGGCTCACACCGGTACCTGCTCATCGAGAAGCGCGACCTCACCACGCGCGACCTCGTGCAGGCGCTGCGGCGCGCCGGGGTCGAGCAGAGCTCCATCGGCGTCGCTGGCCTCAAGGACAAGGCCGCCGTCACCGTTCAGTGGCTGTCGCTGCCCAAGCGTTACGGCGAGGCCGTGAGCGAGCTCCTCGCGCTGCCCGGCGTGCGTCTACTCGAGGAGAGCTACCACCGCAACAAGCTCGGGATCGGGCATCTGCGCGGCAACCGGTTCGAGGTCACCGTCCAAGGGGTCGACGACGGCGGCGCCCTGCGCGCCGGTGCGGTCCTCGACCGGCTCGCCGGCATTGGTTCGCCGAACTGGTTCGGGCCACAGCGGTTCGGGCGGTTCGGCGGCAACGCTTTCGACGGCCTGAGGGTCGTGCGGGGCGAGCGCGTACCAGGCGGCCACTACCTTCAGCGCTTCTTCGTGGCTGCGCTGCAGTCGCTCCTGTTCAACGCCATGCTGGCCGAACGCGTCGAGCGCGGTTGGTACACGACCGTCGTGAACGGCGACTGGGCTCGCAAGCACGACACGGGCGGCACGTTCCTCGTGGCCGACGAGACCGCGGAGGCGCCCCGCGCGGCGCGGCTCGAGATCAGCGCCACCCTGCCCCTGCACGGGCGCAAGGTGAAACCGTCTGAAGGCAAGGCCGGTGCCGTCGAGAGCCTGGTTCTTGAGCGTTACGGGTTGCGCTGGGCCCAGTTCGGCGCGCGGCGCGGCGACCGACGCTCGACGCGCGTCGTGCTCTCCGGTACGTCCGTCAGCCAGGTCGGCACGGCGCTCACGCTGGGCTTCGACCTGCCCAAGGGCGCGTACGCCACTGCGGTGCTGCGGGAAGTGATGAAGGTCGACGTCGATGCCCCGTTCGAGGCCCCGACGGAGGCCGCCGGCGGCGGTGACGGCTTGGCGGTGGGCGACGGGGAGGACGCCGACTGAGTCGAAGGCCGCGACCGCCGGCACCGGACCCCGCCGGCGCAACCGCCTAGGGGCGGCCGTGCCGTGCTCACCTACGCCTGGCCGTCCGAACGCTTCGCCCTCGGCCCGACGCGGCGCAGAGCGAGTTCGAGCATGAACAGGGCGAGCGCGGCCCCGACGGGCCACCGCCAGACGGAGCGCCGCACGCTGCCGAGCGCGGGCCGGTAGGTCTCGGGGTCGACGACCTGGCCGCCCGTCCGTTGGGCTACCCCGGCGAGCAGCGCCGCACCGTCGACGTCCGCGTACTCCGGGTCCGGGCCGGTCACCCGCGTACGGGCCACCAACTCGTTGCCGACGGCCACCACCACGTCCGCGCCGGCGTCGCCCCGCCACGGCACGGTGCCTTGGTACCGGCCGGGCGCGACCTGCTCGAGCGTCGTGCCGGCGGTGCCGAAGCGGGCCTCGGCCCGCAGGTCGTTGAGGTAGACGCCGTCGCGGACCGCGTCGAGCGTGATGTTGACTGAGTTGCCTTGCCGCTCAGCCGTCGCGCTCATGCCGCCCGGGCGCGCCTGCAGCCAGCGCACCACGGTCGCCACCACGCCCGGCAGCTCCGTCCAGTCGCCCAGTCGTCCGGCCCACCCGTTGAGGTCTGTCGTGAGGGCGGCGCTGCGGCCCAGGCCCGACCGGTACGTGGCGAGGAGCGGTTCGTCCGACCTGCCCATGAGTAGGGGTTGGGCGTCCGACTTGAGGCTGGTGGCAACGTAGGCACCCACGTCAGGCAGGTCCGTAGGGAAGGTGTAAAGCGGGTTCGGCCTGGCGTTCGGCGTCGTCGGTTCGTCGATAAGGAGCGCGCGCGTGGCCGTCAGGGCCTCGCTCGTGAAGATGCGGGGCAGGTTACTGGCGTCGCGCGCGGCGTAGTAGCGCCCGCCGCCCGCCGCCGCGATCTGGGCGAGCCGCTGGAAGTCGGCCGCGTCGCCGATGGCGATGGTAGAGCTGGTGATGCCCGAGGCCAGCGCCTCGCTCGCCATGGCGGCGAAGTCCGTGCCTTCCGCCCCGAACGGCCCTTGGTCGTACAGCTGGCCGTCCGAGAGGATGATGACGTGCTTGACGGACGCGTCGACCCGTTCAAGCGCGTCGAGGGCCTGGCGGTAGGCGGGCGCGAGGACGGTCCCACCCCCGGTGTCGAGCGAGTAGATACCGGCGGCCATCTCGCGCTTGCCCCGCTCCGTAGCCTGCCTGAGCTGGAAGACCCACCGCGTGCCCGGGCCGTCGGAGAACGCGATCAGGCCGAGCAGGTCCTGCTCGTAAGCCAGGTCCACGACCTGCGCAGCCCCGTCCTTGGCCAGGTCGATCTTCGCCGGCCTACCCGTCGCCATCGACTGCGAGCGGTCGATTACCATCACCAGGGCGACGAGCGGCAGGGAGACCTCGGTGCGCAGATCCGTGGTCACGGGCAGGACGTCCTCGACGGGCGTGCGGTACCACGCCCCGAAGCCGAACGAGTCCGGGCCGCCGGTCATGAGCAGGCCCCCACCGTCCTTCACGTACTGGGCGAGCAGCGCCAGCTGGGTCTGGCTGAACTGGCCTGACGAACCGCGGACGATCACGGCGCTGTAAGCGAGAGGCAGGGTCAGGGCCTCCGGCCCGGCCTGGACCACGTCGAAGCCCTGCAAGCGCAGGAGCGTGGCCGTCGCGGCGTCGTCGATCACCAGGACCGGGGGCCGGTTCTGGATGGCGACGATGGCCTCCGCGGAGTCGTTCGAGCGTGGTTGGTCGAACGGTACGAGAAGCTCGGTCGTTACCGTGGTGGCGCCCGCGGCGGTGTTCGGCACCCCGAACGCGAACGTGAGGGCGCTCTCGCCCGCCTGTAGCTCGACCGCCCGCTCGACGACCGTGTCGCGGTCGACGGTGACGCGCAGGGTGGCCGAGGTCCGCCTGTCCGAGCGGACCACGGCCGTGCCCTCGATGCGTTGGCCGGGCGCCGCGCGCTCGGGCAGGAGGAGCTCGGCTACCCGGACGTCCTCCAACGGGGCCACGGGCAGGACATCTACCGGGACCTGGGGGAGCGCGCTGAGCAGCGGCGCGGCGGGCGTGACGCCGTCGGATACGAGCAGGACGCGCGTGGCGCCGTTGGCGACGGCGACTTGCAGCGCGCGGGCCAGGTCCGTCGCGTCTGTCCGCAGGGTGGCGGGTACCCGGGCACCCGGGCCGTCGACCCTGGCGGCGTCGGCGGCGACGTACGTGTAGCGGACGTCGCCGAGGTTCCCCGTCAGGTCCAGGGCGCGGGCCGCGGTGAGGCCGGCGTCGCCGACCGAGTCGGAGACGTCGACGAGCACGCCAAGGTGCCCCCCGGGCACGGTGAGCCGCGGCTGGGCCAACGCGACCACGCAGGCGCATAGGACCAGGGCGCGCAGCCACCAGCCTCGGCGGCGGCCCAAGCACGCGAACAGCACGAGCGGCACGGCCGCAAGCAGTAGCCAGGGCTGCGCGAAACGCAGGCCGGCCAACACAGACCCGGGCGTCGCGAACCCCGTTGCCAGCACGGTGAAATGTAGAGCGTCCATTACCGTCCGGGCATGGTAGCAGGCCGGGGCGCGTCGCCACGGTAGCGACCTGGCGTTACGCCGAGCGCCACCGGGCGATCGCCCGGTCGCCTTAATCGCTGGTTCATCAGACGCCGTGCCGGCGACGGCGGCTCGGTTGGCCGCTGATAAGATGCTGTCGTGCCCGACCCTGCGCCGGTGGCGCCATACGCTCTCATCGCCATGACCTCGGAGGCCCGCGCCGCGGGGTTCCTCCCGGTCGTGGAGGGCGTCGGGTTGGTCGGCCAGGTGTTCACCGACGTGGAGCAGCTCCTGTACCACACGCGTGGGACCAACGTGCCCGACGCGCTCTTGCTTGACCACGGCCTCACCGAGCGCGTGCCGTCACTCGAGCTGGTCACGCTCCTCAGGCGCCGCAAGGGGTTCGAGGACGTCCCCTTCCTGTACCTGGGTCCGGCCACCCCCGAGTTGCAGACGCGGGTGCTCGAGGGCGGGGCCGACGCCTACATCACGTTGCCGACGCGCCCCGAGCTCGTCAAGGCGTACCTGGGAAGGCTGCTAGAGCGCCGCATGGCCGAGGGCGCCATGCGCAAGGCGTTCGAGGGCGCGCGGCGCTTCGAGCAGGCTTACAAGGAGAGCGAGCGGATGAAGGACGACCTCATCCACATGCTCGTGCACGACCTGAAAAGCCCCATCTCCAGCGTCATGGGCCTGCTCGAGCACAGCCTCGAGATGCTGCGCGGTCAAGGCGGAGATCACGATGTCGAGGAGCTCCTCAAGATGGCTCAGATCGAGTCGCATCACCTCCTCAACCTCGCCGCCAACATCCTCGACGTGCGCCGGATGAAGGAAGGGCACATGCCCTACCAGCCGGAGACGATCGCGAGCCTCACAGAACTCGCGAAGGCCGCGCTCGCCGACGTCAGCGGCGGCCCGCGCGACCGCAACTTCGGCTTCCTGGTGCGGCCAGAAGCGGAGCAGGTCTTCGGCGACCCGAAGCTGCTCAGGCGCATCCTGGCCAACCTGATGGCGAACGCCATCAAGCACACGCGTCGGGGCGGCTACATCGACTTCCGCGCATGGAGCAAGGATGGCAACGTCGTCTTGAGCGTGAGAGACGACGGGGAGGGCATCCCGGAGAGCGACCAGAAGCGCATCTTCAACGCGTTCGAGCAGTCGCGCCACACCATCCACGATCGCTACGACACCGGCATGGGCCTCACCTTCTGCAAGCTGGCAGTCGAGAAGCACGGTGGGCGGATCTGGGTCGAGTCCAAGGTCGGTCGCGGCAGCACCTTCTACTTCACCCTCCCGGAGCGCGTGCCGACGGTGGTCGGCGGGGCGTGAGCCGGCGGGCTCAACCCGGCTGGGAACTCGAGGAACGGCTCTGGGCGCAGGGGGCTCAGCTCGTCGCCGGCGTGGACGAGGCCGGCCGTGGCGCTCTCTGCGGACCCGTGGTAGCCGCCGCCGTCGTCCTGGTCCGGGGCCGCGATTACCCTTACCGCGACTCGAAGACACTGAGCCCCAAGCGGCGTGAGGAGCTCGCCGCCCAGGTGCGCTCCGAGGCCGTCGCGTTCGCCGTGGCGTTCGCCGGCGCGCGCGAGGTGGACGAGGTGAACGTCCTGCGGGCCACCAAGCTCGCCGCCCTGCGCGCCGTCCAGGCGTTGCAGGTGGCGCCGGACGCCCTCGTGACCGACTACCTGACGCTTCCCACACCGTTGCCGACGGTGGCGGTCGCCTCCGCCGACGCCAGGAGCTACCAGGTCGCCGCCGCCAGCGTCCTCGCCAAGACCGTCCGCGATGCCCACATGGCGATCCTGGCCGAGCGCTACCCGGGCTACGGCCTCGAGCGGCACAAGGGGTACGGCGTGAAGAGCCACCTGCTCGCGCTCGCGCGGCTCGGTCCGACCCCCGAGCACCGGTCGACCTTCGCACCCGTCGCGCAGCCCAGGCTCCTCGAAGGCCACGTCGCGCATAGCTGACGCGTAGAATGGCGCAACCCCGACGGGTGCGCCGCGCGGCCTGAGACCTCTTCGCGAGCTCTGGGCGCCGCCGCCCGGTCAGGCACGGGGTGCTCGAAGGAGCCTTCACCATGCCGGAGTGCATCGGTATCAAGTTCGACAACGGCCCGAAGATCCACTACCTCGAGGCGCCACCGAGCGCCCCCGCCATCGGGACCCGGTGCGTCGTCACGACGCGGCGCGGCCTCGAGCTCGGCCGCGTGCGCACGGGCGTGCGCGAGGTCGCCAAGCCGCAGGGTCACTACGTCAGGGACGCGCAGGATGAGGACGTGCAGCGCTTCGACGAGCTGAGCCTCAAGGCCGACGACCTCAAATGGCTCCTCAAGGCGCGCGCTAGACAAGTCGACTCGGACGTCAAGATCGTGGCGCTGGAGTTCAACATCGACGAGACGCTGCTCGTGGTCAGCTACACGAGCGAGAGGCAGGCGCCCCTGCGCGTTCTCGCCCAGGAGCTCGTCGCGCACACCGAGGCCCGCATCGAGTTCGCCAACGTCGGCCCGCGTGACCAGGCGCGGATGCTCGGGGCCCTAGGCGTGTGCGGCGACGGCACCTGCTCGAGCACCTGGCTGCAGAGCTTCAACGCCGTGAGCATCAGGATGGCTCGCGACCAACAGCTTCCGCTCAACCCCGAGAAGATCAGCGGGCCGTGCGGCCGCCTGATGTGCTGCCTCCAGTACGAGCACGACATGTACAAGGACCTGCTGAAGGGCCTGCCGCGCAAGGGTGCCAAGGCGTGCCACGACGGTAGCGGTACGTGTGGCCGCGTCGTCAAGCTCAACCCTCTCAAGGGCACGGTGGAGCTGCGCACCGAAGAGGGCGGCTTCGGCGAGTTCCCGGCGAGCGAGGTCACCCGCATGCGCGGGGCCTGAAGGGCGAGGCGGTGGCGCTGCTGTCGGCGCGCGGGGCCGGCCGTCGGCGTCCGTCGCGGTCGTGTGCTCAGCCGCGGTCGGCGGTGAGCCGGCGCAGCTCCAAGGTCAGCACCGAGCAGGCGAGCGGCACCTGGGCGTAAGCGGCGATGGCGCGTTCGCACGCGTCGAGCGCGTCGAGCGCCGCCGCGTAATCCGCGGCAGGCAGGTAGCGGAGCGCCTCGCGCAGCCAACCGAGCGGTCCGGGCTCCTGGGCGGCTTCCAGGCTCGCGGCGACCGCCTTCGCGAACGCTTCCGCGGCCCCCAAGGCCGTCAAGAGGTCGCCCGTCAGGGCGGCGATGAGCTCAGCGCTGGCGCTCCTGGCGGCCGCGGTCGCGTCGGCGTCCTCGAGGGCGCGGATGAGTGCTCCCGGCTGGCCAAGCCGGACGCCGGGGTGGCCGGACAGGTCGCCGGTCGCTGCCGGCGCCCCGGCCTCGCCGAGACGCCCGAGCGCGTCCTCGACCGCTGCGAAGCGCACCGTCACGCAGCGAGACGCCACCGTGGGGAGGAGCGCCTCCGGCCCCGGCGCGACGAGGACGATGAGCGCCCAGGGGGGAGGTTCCTCGAGGACCTTGAGGAACGCGTTGGCCGCCGAGGTGTTGAGCGTGTCGGCGTGGTCGATCACGCCGACACGCGTCCGGTAGCGCGGGCGCGTCGCGAGCCACGGCGCGAGCGGCTCGGGCTCGCCGCCCTCGCGCGCGACGAGCTGATCGATGCGGATCTCGAGGTTGCGCTTCGCCCGGCCGGCTTCCGTGGTGGTCGCCGGACCGATCTCCTTCAGGTCCGGATGCGTGCCGGCCAGCGCCAGGCGGCAGCTCTCGCACGCGCCGCACGGGAGCAGGCCCGAGTCCGGCGCCAGGCAGTTCGAAAGCGCGCAGAGCCACCTGGCCGCCTGCCGTCTGCCGACGTGCTCCGGCCCGGCCAGCAGGAGGCTGCGGGGCCCCGTGCTGGAGCCGCGCAGCCTCCTAAGGACCGCCAGCGCCGCGTCCTGACCGAAGGGGGGGAGTCCGGGTGCGTGGCGCCGGCTGGCTGCGGCGGGCGCGCTCACCGCCCGCCGCCGGGTGCGAGGCCGAGGTTCGCCCTTCCGGGCATGCCCATCACCTTCCAGCCTCGAGGCGGGAAGCGAGCACCTCCGGGTATCCGGCCGCGATGACGTCGGCCTGGACGGACCGTACGTCGTAGGGGACGCGGTGGTGCGTGAGCAGGCCGGCCTCATGGTCGAAGATCACGTAGGACGCCAGCGGGATCTGGTCGCGCGGCTGCCCCACTGCGCCGGGGTTGGCGATGGTGCGCGCCAGCGGGGGGAGGCGGTAGGTGGAGCCGCCCGACTCCTTGAACGTGACGGTGCGCCAGAGCTCCTGCGGCCCCCTCGTCACCGTGGCGAACACCTTCGGGACGTGCGTGTGACCGACGAACAGGAGCTTCTCGGTCATAAGCCCGACGTTCGCTTGCGCCGCCGTGACGGTCGACAGGTAGTCCCACTGTTGGGCCAACGCACCGTGCGCCGCCTCGAAGCCGTGTTGCGAGTGGCGCGGCACTAAGGCGCCGAGGAAGCGCAGGGAGTCGCCGCTCAACGTTACGAGCTGGCGTTCGAGAACGTTCATCACGACGCCGGCGGCCCAATGGTCGCCTCGGTCGCCGTTGACCAGCTCGAGCAGGGCGGAGTCGTGGTTGCCAAGGATGCGCACGGCGGGGTCGAGCGCGATGAGGCGCTGGACGACCTCCTCGGCGTGCGGGTAGTAGCCGACGGCGTCGCCCAGGAACACCACCTGGTCGTACCCCTGCTTCTTGGCGTGTGAGATGACGGCTTCCAGCGCCGGAAGGTTGGCGTGGACGTCGCTGAGCACCAGGTACCGCATGAGCCCAACGATACCAGGGCACGTAGCCGCGCCAGACAGGCGCGGCGGCGGTCGGGCGGGTGATGCGACGGCCGGCGCGGGGCATGTCGGCCGTGCCCGGTGCCCCGACCCGGACGCCCCTGCCGCCGCGATGGCCGGAAGAACCGGCGCGCCAGCGGCTATACTTGCGGCGTGCGCCAGCCACGTCGTCTTTTCGCCTCGCTAAGACGCGGTGTCGTGCTGCTGGCAGGCTTGTTCGCGCTGGCCCATGCGCAGGTCTCCGTGCCGACCTTCGGCACGCGGGGCGACGTCCCCGACTCGTTGGTGAGCGCCTTCATGCCCGCCTTCCGGTCGGCCGTCGGAGCGGCGACGGGCCTTGACGTGCGCAACGGCGAGCTGATCACGCCCGGCATCGCCGGGAGCCTCGAGCCCGAGTTCGCCATGCTGATAGCCGAGCTCGACCAAGCGCGCTACGCGGTGAGCGGCGAGTTGGCACGCTCCAGCGCGGCGGCCGGCGATGTCTACGCCGTGAACATGATCGTCGTCGACTCGGAGCGCGACCGCGCCACGGACCTGATCAGCCTCCCGCTCGACCCCGACGACCTCCGCACGGCGATCACCCAACTGGCCGACACGGTCGCGACCTTCACGAGTGCCAGGGTCGACCTCCTGAGGGGCGACGCCGGGCTGTTCGTCTCGAGCGAGCCGAGCGACGCCCAGGTGTTCCTCGATGGCGTCGCGCTCGGCAGGACCAGTCACCTCGACGTGGCCATGGTGGCGCCGGGCCGGTATCAGCTCGAGGTGCGCAAGGAAGGCTTCCTGCCCGACGTCCGGATGGTCGAGCTGCGCTCGGCGGATACGGCGCTCGTCCACGTCGTGCTGACGCCCATCTCCGGCGGCAGCATCCAGGTCATCGCCAACCCGCGCGCCCACGTCTTCCTCGACGGTGTGGAGGTCGGCAGGAGCCCGCTCACGGTCGCCGCCCTGCCAGGCACGCACCGGCTCACGCTCACCCGCGAGGGCTTCGTGGACGACCAGCTCGACGTGCTCGTGCGCAACTACCGCGTCACACGCGTAGACCGCGAGCTGACGCCGGCGCTGGACCCGTTGGTCTTCTGGGAGGAGCGTCGCGAGATGCTCGTGTACATCGACGGCGCCCTGCAGCCGGGCGCCTACGCGCAGGGTTTGGGGCCCGGCCTGCGGACCTTCGAGTTACGGGAGGCCCGTCAGTCGCGCACGTACCTGCGAGCGGTCCCCGAACACGGTGTCTACCGGCTTGACCTCGTCACGGGCGAGCTGGTACCGGTCGGCAACTGACGCCGGCTTCCGGGGCCCGAGTCAGCGACCGCTCGGCAAGGGCAGGCTCAGCCCGATGGAGGCTGCGTACGCCGTGCCCGTCGCTACCCGCGCCGGCGAGCTCACGCCCAGGTCGCTCCCGAGGTCGACGGTCAACTCCCATGTTCCGCCCGTGAACGCCGGCGCGCTCGCGGCGGCATGCACGCGCAAGGGGCGCAGGTCGAGGCGGAACGGTTCGTAGGCCGCGTCAAGGCCGACGCGCACGGGCCCCAGGTCCTCGACGAGGCTCGCGCGCGCGCCCACCGCGACGCCGTCAGCGGAGGTGCCCACGAGTGCCACGAACGTCCAGTCGGGCGCGCGTCCCCGCGTGAGCGTCAGTCCGACCCCGCCGCCGCCGGAGGCCGTGGCGAGGCCGGGCGCCGCGTAGCCGAGCACCACGACGAAGAGCTCGTCGTCCCCGAGCGCCCGCAGCCAGCGCAAGCGCGCCTCGCCCCGCAGCGCGACGCCGTTGGCCAGGTAGACCTCCGGGGCGACTTCCAGAACCAGGTCGCGGTTCGGTCGCCACGTGACACCGGCCTGGATGCCGAAGGCCGCGCTCGCCAGGTCTGGGCGACCCGAGGCTGCCAAGGCCTCCTGCGGGAGGAGCCGTTCGGTGCCGAACCCCGCCACGGCGAGGCGCACGGCCACCGGACCAAGCACGCCGCGCGCCCCCAGTCGGCCCTCGGCGCTGCCGTCGGCCCTTAGCGCGCCCCACGCGTCGAAGACGACGTTGCCGATGGGGCCGAAGGCTCGGCTCGTGCTCAAGGCCAGGCCGATCTGGGGGGTCCCGGCGTAGCGCACGTCTAGCGTCGCCGTTCCGCCCTCGACCCGCATCCCTTCGAACCGGACGCCGAACGAGGCGCCGGCGGGCGCGGTGCCGGGGGAGAGCGCCCCCAGCCAGAACTTGACGCCCTGGGCGCCGGCGGTCGTGCAGACCAGGGCGATGAGCGTGGCGAGGATCAGACGCGGACCCAGGACGTTGCGCATGCCAGACGCTAACCCGTCCGCGGTCGCGGGACGGCGTTGCGCCGTCGAGCGGCGGCGGGGCCTCCGGCAGACTTCACGGTCACGGTGTTAGACTGCCGTCCGCCCTAGCGGCCTTGGCGCCGACCGGCCGTTCCAGGCCGCCGGCGCCACACGCGACACGAAGCGAGCACCCCTGAATCATGAACATCCTCGGTCGACTGACACTCCTTCCTAGACTGCCCGAACCGCTCGCGCGCCTCGAAGAGCTCGCGCACGACCTCTACTGGAGCTGGCGCTCCGACGCCAGGCGCGTCTTCCGCCGCCTCGACGTCGGCCTCTGGGAGGTCTGCGGGCACAACCCGGTCGCCATGCTCCGCGACATCGCTCAGGAGCGCCTAGACGCGGCCGCGCTCGACCCCGACTTCCTGGCCGAGTACGCGGCCGTCATGGCGCGATACGACGCCTACCTCACGAGCAGGAGCTGGTTCGACAGCACCGTTGCCGGCGGTGCCGGTAACGGCGACCACCTCTACGCCTACCTCTGCGCCGAGTACGGTTGGAGCGAGGCGATCGCGCTCTACTCAGGCGGTCTCGGCGTGCTGGCGGGCGACCACACGAAGGCGGCCTCCGACCTCGGCGTGCCGCTGGTGGCGGTCGGCCTCTACTACCCGGAGGGTTACTTCCATCAACGGGTCGGCCCGGACGGACGTCAGGAGGCCGTCTACCAGCGCTCGAGTCCCGCCGCGCTCCCCTTCCGACCCGCGCTGGACGCGCTCGGACGACGCGCCGCGATAACCGTGGAGATCTTCGGACGCCAAGTGCTCGTGCAGGCGTGGGAAGTGCGCGTCGGCAAGGTCCGCGTTCTGCTGCTCGACGTCGATGTGGACGGCAACGACCCCGCCGATCGCAAGCTCCTCTGCCGCCTGTACGGCGGCGACCAGCGGACCCGCGTGGCCCAGGAGATGGTCCTCGGCATCGGTGGGGTGCGCATGCTGAGGGCGCTCGACGTGCGGCCTAGCGCTTGGCACATGAACGAGGGGCACTCGGCGTTCTCCGTTCTGGAGCGGTGCCGGGAGCTCGTCGCGGGCGGCCTGCCGTTCCCGGCGGCGCGCGCGAGCGTGACGGCGGCGACCGTGTTCACCGTCCACACCCCGATCGCCGCCGGCAACGACGCCTTCGGCTTCGACCTCGTCGACCAAGGTTTCGGGCAGTTCTTCGAGGGGCTGGGGCTCACCCAGGCCCAGTTCAACGACCTGGGCGGCGCCGACCTCGGCTGGGGGCCGGTCTTCAGCATGCCGGCCCTCGCCATCCGCTTCTCGTCGGGGCGCAACGGCGTCGCGGCCCTGCACGGCGACACGAGCAGGCACATCTGGTCGCGGCTCTGGGAGGGAGTGCCGGTGGCCGAGGTCCCGATCGGGCACGTGACCAACGGCGTGCACATCGCTACCTGGACGTCCCCGGAGATCATCGACCTGATCGGCGACGTGGTGGGGCCCGACTGGCGCGAGCGCACGGACGACCCGGAAGCGTGGCGCGCCTTCGAGGCGCTACCGCCCGCCACGCTCTGGCAGGTGAGGCGCCAGATGAAGGCGCGCAGCGTGCGCTTCTTGCGTAGGCGCCTCCTTAGCCAGTTGAGCCGCCACGAGGCGAGCCCGACGACGCTGCACGACACGAACACGCTGTTCGACCCTGACGCGCTGACGATCGGCTTCGCCCGCCGCTTCGCCAGCTACAAGCGCGCCACGCTGATCTTCTCCGACCTCGACCGTCTGGCGGCCATCATGACGAGCCTGGAGCGCCCCGTGCAGCTCGTGTTCGCGGGCAAGGCCCATCCGGCCGACGCTGAGGGCCAACAGCTCATCGCGCGCATCCACAACCTCTCGCACGATCCGCGCTTCCAGGGCAGGGTCCTCTTCGTCGAGGATTACGACATGGCGATCGGGCGCACGCTGACGCGGGGTGTCGACGTGTGGCTCAACAACCCCCGCCGTCCGCTCGAGGCGTCGGGCACGAGCGGCATGAAGGCCGCCATGAACGGCGTGCTGAACCTCTCCATCCTCGATGGTTGGTGGCCGGAGGGGTTCGACGGCACCAACGGCTGGGCCATCGGCACCGGCCGGACCTACCAGGACGACGCACGCTCCGACGCCGCCGACGCCGACGCGCTCTACGACCTCCTCGAGCGCGAGGTCGTCCCACTCTATTACCAGCGCGACGCCCAAGGTGTCCCTGACGCCTGGATGCGGCGGTCGGCCGACGCCATCGCGACGATCTCGCCGCGCTTCAACGCGCAGCGCATGGTCCGCGAGTACGTCGAGAGCTACTACGTCCCCGCGAGCGAGCGCGGCGCCGAGTTGAGCGCCGACGGTCACCGCAAGGCCATCGAGCTGGCCGAGTGGGCCAGGAAGGTGCGCGAGCTGTGGCCGCAGGTTCGGTTCACCGCCAGCCCGCTCGCCGAGGAGCCGTTGCGGATCGGCGACGAGGTGCAGCTCGGCGCGGAGCTGCACCTGGGCGGACTCGCCGTCGACGACGTGGTCGTGGAGATCGTCTACAGCCGGGAAGGCGACGCCCTCGAGGAGCGGCTGGAGCGCGTGCGTATGGAGGCGCTTGGCGACCGCGCCCCGGACGGCACCCAGGCGTACTCGGCGCGGTTCAGGCCGAAGCTCTCCGGTCGGCTCGTCTACGGCGCGCGTGTCGTGGCCACCAACCCGCTGCTCGGCTCGCCCTTCGACGCCCACGCCCTCAAGTGGGCCTGACCGCCAGGTAGTCCCGCACAGGTAGCCCCGGCCAGGTCGGGCCAACCAGCGCAGCCGCGCTCAGGCGCCGTCCACGTCCGCGACGACCACGAGCCGCTCCAACGCCGTCACGGCCAGGGCGGGGTGGGCGTCGACCTCGAGCGCCGCCTCCGGCGACCACGGTGGTCCTGCCCCGACGTTCGGCGCGTCGGCCCCGAACGTCGCCGCCACGGCGGCGGCCTTGCCCGCCCCCTGCACGAGGAAGAGCACCAGCCGGCTCCGGCTCAGCGCCCTGGCGCCAAGGCTCAGGCGCTCCGCGACGGCCGCGCCGCTCGGGGCCGTCGTAGCCAACGCGAAGCCCCCGGCGAGGGCGGCGCCCGTGCGGGGGAAGAGGCTCGCCGTGTGGCCGTCGTCGCCCAGGCCGAGGAGGGTCACGTCGAACACGGGTTCCGGGCCGAGGGCCGCCTCCAGCGCCCCTTGGTAGGCGGCGGCCGATGCCTCGCCGCTTGCCAGCTGGGGCCAGAGGTGGACGTTCTCCTCCGGCACGTCCACGCGGTCGACGAGCGCCTCGAGCGCCGAGCGCGCGTTGCTGTTCGCATCGGTGATGGGCACCCGGCGCTCGTCGCCCCACGCGAAGTGGACGCGCTCCCAGGGCAGGTCGACCGCCGCGAGCCGACGGTAGAGGGGCAGCGGCGTCGAGCCACCGGCGAGGACCAGGCTGGCGCGCCCCCGGAGAGCGACGGCGCGGCGCAGACCGTCCACGACGAGCGGCAAGGCCGTCGCCGTCACGTCGCGCGTGTGGAGCAGCTCCGCGGTCATGCCGGAGTATAGCCAGGCGCCCGGCGGACACGCCGCCGCGGGCTACCGCGTTACACTCCCCCATGGAACCGACACGCGAAGGCGCCCTGCGCCTCATGGAGGAGTGGACGCCCTCCGAGAGCCTACGCAAGCACATGCTCGCCGTCGAGGCGGCGGTCAGCGCTTACGCGGAGAAGTACGGGGAGCCGAGCGAGCCGTGGGCCGTGGCCGCCTTGCTGCACGACTTCGACTACGAGCGCTACCCCGACGTCGGGGTCGATGGGCATCCGTTCGTTGGCGTCAGGGAGCTCGAGGCGCTGGGCTACCCCCGCCTGATCCTCGATGCCATCCTCGGGCACGCGGCCGAAGTGACGGGCGTGAAGCGCGAGACCTTGCTTGCGAAGGTCCTGTTCGCCTGCGACGAACTCACCGGCCTGATAACCGCCGCCGTGCTCGTGAGGCCGGACAAGGACATCGCCGGCCTCGGCCTCTCCAGTCTCAAGAAGAAGCTCAAGGACAAGGCGTTCGCCAGGGGCGTCGACCGCGACGACGTCCGCCGGGGCGCCGAAGAGCTCGGGGTGGAGCTCGACGAGCACATGCAGTTCGTGCTCGGCGCCATGCGGGCGCGCTCGGCGGAGCTCGGGCTGGACGGCTCCCTGGCCGGCTGAGGCTCACGGGAGGCGGGTGCTTCAGCGGACGGCGGTCAGGGGCCAGCGCCAACCCCCAGCCTGGAACGGCGACCGGATGTGGGCGACGACGCGTCCGCGCAGGGCGGTGAGGCTCACCGGCCCGAACTGGCGTGAGTCGCGGCTGGCGAGGGGCAGCCGGTTGTCGCCCAGGAGGAAGACCGATCCGACCGGGACGCGAGAGCTCGGGTAGGACGCGTGCGTGGCGCCGGCAGCGGCCAACCAGGGTTCGGCGAGCGCTTCGCCGTCCACCTCGACGCGTCCGTCCACCAGCGCCACCGCGTGGCCGCCGGTGGCCACCACGCGTTTGACGAGGAGGTGGCCACCGGCGGGAGCGGGAGCGCTCGCCGGGTCTGGCACGACCACGACGGTGCCGGCGCCGGTCGCCTCCGGCATGGCGCCGAGGCTCGCCAGCAGGCGCACCAACGGCTCCCGCACGACGAGCACGACCTCGCCGTCGCTGAGCGTCGGCGCCATGCTGACGCCGGCGACGCGCATGAGCGTGACGCCCCACTGTGTGAGCCCGAGGCCCAGGAGCAGGCCGAGCGCGGCCGCGAGCAGGTGGCGGCCCCTCAAGCGCGCTTCTTGCCGCCCCTACCGATAGCTCTGGCCAACGTGGTCTTGGCTATGCACGCCGCGCTCGGCTCGACAGCCTCGGGCGCCGCTGCGGGAGCCGGCGGGGGCGCGGCCTCGCCCCCGAGGTCGCGCTCGGCGCGCACGCCTTGCCAACCGCCGGCGGCCGCAAGCGCGAGCTCAGCGGCGCGCTCGCCCTCCCACACGATCTCCTCGAAGCTGGTGAAGGACTCGATGCGGTGTTTCGGCATGGGGATGCGGATGCGCAGGTCCGCCGGGTGGATCGTGGCGTTGATGTCTACCAGGATCGACTGCTGGATGTCCGAGGCGCGGAAGAGCATCTGGGCCATGGGGTTGCGCCGCTCCAGCTTGACGGTCGCGACCATCCGCTCCCACCAGCTCCCCTCCTGCTCGATGGTCGTGTACACGGACTGCCTCGGCGGCGTCACGTCGGACGCGATGACGCGGTTGGCGCCGAGCCAGCCGGCGGCGTTGATGGGCAGGTTGTTGATGATGCCGCCGTCGGCGAGCGTGCGGCCGCCGATCTGCACGGGCTCGAACGCCCCCGGGAAAGAGGCCGACGCGCGCACGGCGCTAACCAGGTCGCCCTCCGTCATGACGACCTCCTCGCCGGACTCGATGTCGGTCGCCACCACCGCTAGCGGCAGCTTCAGCTCCTCGAAGGTGGCGGGCAGGCGTTCGGCGAGGAAGCCGGCGAGGCGATCGCCCTTCATCAGGCCGGTCTTGAGAGACAGGTCGACGATGTCGGTCCAGTCCGTGACCGTGGCGAGCTGGTAGAGCTCCTCGGCGGAGGCGCCGCTGGCGTAGAGCGCCCCGAGGATGGCCCCCATCGACGTGCCCGCCACCACGTCGAACTTGGCGCCCGCGCGCTCTAGCACCCGCAGCACTCCGATGTGCGCGAAGCCGCGCGCCCCACCGCCCGACAGAACGAGCCCAGCACAGATATGACGTCCAGCACGCTCCATGTCGCGATTCTAGCATGGGCCGTACGGCGCGCCGTACGCAACCGAGCGGCGGCACGCGGCCTCGAATCGGGCCGTGAGCCGCCGCTCGAGGACGGGTCGTCGTCCAGAGAGGAGGGCCCCGCGACGCGTCAGTTGCCGCTATCCTCCTCCTGGGGCTGGGCCACGACCTGCAGGGTCACGTCGACCGTGCGGGTCTCGCCGTTCCGCCAGACCTCGAGCGTCATCTCGTCGCCGGCCTTGGCGCCGATGAGGAGCTTCTGCAGGTCGGAGGGCTGCTCGATGCGCGTGCCGTTGGCGGAGAGGATAACGTCGCCGCCCGCCGGGTAGCTGCTGTTGCCGATGGTCGCCTGGAAGGCGGGCCCCTCGATACCCGCGGCCTCGGCCGGGCCGCCATCGGCCACGTTGATGACCATGAGGCCATGATCGGGCAGCCGCAGGACCTTCCGGGCCTCGGCCGGGATGGCCGTCACGGCGCCCACCTCGATGCCGATGCGCGGGCGGTTGACGATGTCGAGGTTCTGAGCGTACACGCCGACGAGGCCGCCTGCGCGCATGAGCGGGAGCGCCTCGATCAGCAGCGCGCTCGGCACGGCGAAGCCGATGCCGATGTTGCCGGCGCTGCCGCTACTCGTCATGCCCGGCACGATCATCGTGTTCACGCCGACGAGCCGACCGGCGGAGTCGAGGAGTGGACCGCCCGAGTTGCCCGGGTTGATCGCGGCGTCCGTCTGCACCATCGGAATCTCGATCTGGCCGATCGAGGGCAGCTCGCGCCCGATGGCGGAGACGATCCCCTGGGACACGCTCGACTGCAGGCCGAAGGGGTTGCCGATCGCGATGACCTTCTGACCGACGCGCACGGCGGTGCTGTCGGCGAGCTCCAGGGACCTGGCGGCGGCGGGCATCTTGCCGCCGTCGACGAGCCTGAGGAGGGCGAGGTCGTAGTCGGGGTCGGCGCCGACGACCTCGGCGTCGTACTCGTCGTCGACGTCGGGGAAGACGACCTTGATGGTCGCGCCTTCCACCTTCTCGACGCCGTTACTCGCGAGGGCGTTCTCGACGACGTGGTAGTTCGTCACGATCTCGTTCTCGCCCACCACGAAGCCGGAGCCGCTGCTCTGCTGCACCTGGGGCTCCTGTGGGAAGAGCTGCTGCGGGAACAGCTGCCTGAACTGCTGGGGGAGGCCCTGTAGTGGGTCTTGCACGACGCGGCTGCCGCGCACCTCGACGTTGATAGCGACGACGCTCGGCCCCCACTGCGTGACGATGTCCACGGTGTTCTGTTCGTCCTGCAGGAGGGCCGAGGTCTCCCGCGTCGGGCTCGTCTGGGCGACAGCGGGCTTGCCTGGCAGCCAGATGGCGGTCAACGCCAACAGCAGGAGCAGGGTACCGAGGACGCTGAGCGAACGGTTTCTGAGCACTGCAAACCTCCAATTAGCTCTCAGGTGGGCAGGGAGCCTGGAAGAGGCGCGTTCTGGCGCCTCTCTCATGTGCTGGAGGCTAACGCCGTGGGGTGAAGCGACGCGTAGATGAGAATGAGGTTCGTGAACCCGAGGCGGCTCGCGCCAGCCTGTCGACGCCGATGACGATGACCAGCCCGCCGGCTACGAGCGCGCTCATGAGGAGGGCCGCCCCGGCGTCGCCGGTCGCCCACGGCCAGGTCGCCGCCCCGGCGCCGTCGACGTACGGCCACACCTTGCGCAGGCTCCCGAGCATGAAGCCGGTGAGGAGGGCCAGGGTGGCGTCGTG
>CAUJFI010000082.1 GCA_963170125.1 Deinococcota bacterium
CGAGGCCGAGGCCCGGCGCGTTGAGGCGCAAGCCCTCGATCATGAAACCGTGGATGGTGCTGATCACCGCGCCGTCCAGCTCGGAGCGCGCGCGCGCGAAGGCGGCGGCGCCGGCGGTCGGCGTGAAGAGCCCCCCGAGGTAGCTACCCCTCCCCGTCACCTCGTCCAAGCCGGCCGCGACGCGCTGCCGCAGCTCGCCGGCGGCGGCGCGCGTGAACGTGACGCCCGCGATGCGCCCCACGCTGGTCCCGCCGTCGATCAGCTCCAGGTAGCGGCGCACGAGCGACGTGGTCTTGCCCGTTCCAGCGGAGGCGACGCGTACCCTCACCGCGCGCCCTCCCGGCAGAGGTCGAAGACCGGGCACGTGCGGCAGTGGAACCCGGGGCTCGGGCGCACCTCGCCGCGCGTGAAGGCAGGGAGCGTCTCCTTCACGAGGCGCCGCCGCTCCGTGACGCGCCACCAGCCGGGTCTCACGCCCCGGGGCGCCAGGTCGACGGGCTCCCCACCGATGGGCCATAACACTATGCGCGCCTCCGAGACCCGGACGGCCCGTTGCGCGAAGAGCGCGCCGACGGCCCAGTACTCCGTCCAGCGGTCGCGCATGGCCTGCTCGGCGCTCTTGGCATCCCAGGCGTCGCCCCAAGCCACGAAGTGGTAGAGCGTCACCCGGTGCCGGCCGTCAGCGAGTTCCTGCCGCTCCGTGGCGTCGAGCCGCGCTACCGCGTACCCCTGTCGCCCCCCGAGCCGGACGCCGTACTTCAGGCAGGCGAGGCGGCCCGCGAAGCGTTCCAGCCACTGGGCGTAGAGCGGGAAGGCGGCGGCGAGCGCCGCGATCCGCTCGGGTGTGAGGGGGTCCGGTCCGCTCCGGATGAGTTCGGTGCGCAGCGCCTGGGCGGCGTCGGGCGGCTCGATCTCCTTCCGTTCCTGGCGCAGGACCGACTCGCCCCAGTACCTGAACGAGCACTCCCGGTAGCGCCGGAGGGCCTCCACGTACGGCTCGCCGAGGTCGACGGCGCTCAGGTCGGCGGCGAAGCGCCCCGCGCCGGCTAGCTCCACGGGGCTGCCGGCCGGGACCGGCGGCAGGTCTCGCGGCGTCAGATCGCCGAAGAGCGCCGCGTCCGGCACGAACTGGCCGCCCTGATCGCCCCGCGGCGCCGTGATCACGAGCCGGTCGGCGCGCTGCAGGAGCTCGGCCGTCACGTCACGCCCCCGCCCCTGGAAGCGCCGGGGCAGGCCGAGCCGCTCGAAGGCCTCGCTCAACTCCGAGCGTCGCTCCTCGGGCAGGAAGTAGTCCTCCCGCTCACCGGCGCCGTACGCCCCCTCGACGGCGCCGAGCAGGTAGGCCTTGCGGTAGCGCCGGCCGGAGGCGAGGGTGGCGTCGAGGAGCGCCACGCCGGCCGGCTCGTGCCGGGCCTCCCTGGCATCTTGGAGCAAGGCCGACCACCAGGCCCGGAAGCCGGGGCCGGAACCCAGGCGCGCCGCCTCCTGGGCCCGGCCGAGCGCGTTGGCGGCGAAGGCCGGCGCCGCGCCGGGTAGCGCCTCCTCGATGAGGCCGCGCGCCCAAGCGACGGGATCGCCGCTGACCTCGAGGCGGGCCCGCCACTTCCGCCACGCCTCGGTGAGCCCGTTCAGGCGCGCGAGCTCCGCCACGGCCTCGTTGCCGGCCACCCCGGCCTCGAGCGCGAAGCGCCCGAGCGGGGCCAGCTCTGGCACGGCCAACAGGCGCGAGGCCGTTGGCAGGTCCGGCAGCTCCAGCAGGTCGACGAGCGCGCGGCCGGCGGCGCCGTCCGCGAGCGCCAGCGGGGACTCGTCCATCAAGGGGACCCCGTACTCGTCCGCCAGGATCGTGAGCGCGCGCGCCCGTTCCGGTGGGGCGATCACCGCGAGATCGAGCGGCCGGTGACCGCCCTCGAAGAGGTCGCGCTTCAGTGAACTCATCACCCATCTGGCCTCGGCGATGGGGTTCGGTGCGCCGTAGCGCTCGACGACGACACCGGCGCGCGGCGGTAGCTCCTCGTCGGCCTGGAGGCCGGGGGGCGAGGCGGGGAGGGTCAGGCGCACGGCGACGTGCGCGGCGAGCCCACGGAGGAAGCGCGACTCGAGGGGGCCGATCTCGCGCAGGCCGTCGACGATCACGAGGTCGGCGCCGACCTCGCAGCGTTCGCCGGCCACTAGCGCGGTGGCGGCGCTGCGGGCGTCGTCGTAGTCCCACACGCCGCCCATCCCGTCCTGGTAGGCGCGGTAGACGGCGGCGAACCTGCGCTGTTCGGCGTCGACGGCGAGGCGCCCGTAGGCCGCCGCGTCGACCCCGAAGCGCTTCGCCTCCGCGATGGCGGCGGCGAAGAGCCGCGCCTCGCCCGGGGTCGGCAGGGCGCGGTTGACGTGGACGAGCGCCTCGACGACCCGCACGAGCCTGGCGCTGCCGACGACGAGGGGGAGGATAGCGGTCGCCTGGGTCAGCAGCCGGTAGTAGAGCTGCTGGGCGCTCATGAACTCGAAGCCGAGGGCCGCGTAGCCGTTGGCCGTGAGCCGGTGCAGGACGTGGGCGCGCTGCGCTGGCAGACCCACCCACCAGACCCGCCTGCCCGCGTCGCACGCCGCCCTGGCGGCCGCGAGCATGCGCTCCGTGCGACCCGAGCCGGGCGGGCCGACCGTGACGGCTAGCTTCACCCGGGCATCATACGAGCAGCCTGCGACATGCTCTGACGCGCCCCCGACGCGCTATGCGTGGTGGGGAGCGATGAGCCCGCCGGGGCCACCGGGTCCGACTCGCGGCTAGAAGAGGGGGCGCTCCCAGGGGATCGAGACGACAACGACCACGAAGGCGAGCGTGTAGAAGATCGCGGCCTGCAAGGGCGAGTCTTTGCGCTTGGCGCGGGAGGCGCCGACGTGCACGAGGGCGGCCGCGATGAGCATGCCGACCAGGTGCTCCGCGACGAAGAAGCGCAGGTCCGGGTTCTTCATGGCGGCACCCATGTTCTTGAAGGCGCCCGTCGTAAGCGGGCTCAGCACCGCGTACAGGAGGATGCCTACGAGGACCTGCAGGTCGAAGAGACCCGCGAAGAGCCGGCCGAGGTTGACCTGTGGCGGCGTCCAGCGCCCGCGCGAAGCCGCGCCCGACCAGGCGAGCACCAGAGCGGCCAGGCCGACCAGCAGCAACGCCCAGCGCAGGTAGTTATGCAGTGTTAGTACGAAGTCGTACACGAGTTCCTCCGAGAAGTCCTGTCGGACGGCCTGGCAGCGGCGCCCGGCGCGGTCTGCGACACGTTTGCCACGCTCGTTCGCGCCCCTGAGACAGCAGCGCGCCGGCCGGCGACGGACTCAAGCATCGACCACCCTCGGCCGGGTGTCAACTCGGGCGAGGCCAGCGGTTGCGCTGGCCGGGGGCGGTGAGACTGGTCGAGCGCTACGGGGCGGCGGCGGCGCGAGCGAACCGCGGCCAACCGGCGCTCGTGAGCTCGGCACCCAGCTCCACGGCGGTGCTCACCGGCAGCCGGCAGGCGCCCGCGCGGCACACGTAGGCCCGCGGCGGCCCACCGGACAGCGCGGCTAGGCGCCCCTCCAGGAGCGGGAGGCGCAAGAGCTCGGCAGGCGAGCGTGGATCGACGGCCAGGACCAGCAGTCCGGGAGCGACGACGGCTTCGAGCGCGCCGCGCAGGCCCAGCAAGTCAGCGCGCGAGCCGCCTACTATCACGACCTCGCGCCGCTCGCCGGACTGGAGGAGCGCGAGCCGCGCACTGGACGCCAGCGCCTGCGGCGCCTCCGCCGCCGCGGCGGCGGTACCGGCCACGGCGGCCTCGGAGAGCGCCAGGGCCGCCGCAGCGTCGCGGTAGCGCGCTGCCCACCACGTCAGCTCCGCACCGGCCGCGTTCTCGCTCGGGGTGGCGCCGTCCAGGAACCCCTTGGGGCGTGCGATCAGCCGGGCGTCGCCCTCCGCGACGCTGAAGAACCCGGCACCGGCACCGTCCGCGAAACGCTCCGCGACGGCGTCGGCCAGCTCCAGCGCCCAGGCGAGCTGGCGCCCGTCGAGCGTGGCGCGGTGCAGGGAGATGAGGCCGAGGCCCAGGTAGGCGTAGTCCTCGAGCAGCCCCTCGACGCGCCGCTCGCCGGCGCACGACGAGTGCCAGAGGCGCCCGTCGACCCACAGGCGCTCCTTCACGGCGTCCGCCGCCCTGGCCGCCACCGAGGCCAGGCGTCGCTCCCCCAGCGCCACTGACGCGTCGGCGAGGGCACCGACGGCCAGGCCGTTCCAGGAGGCGAGGACCTTGTCGTCCGTTGCCGGCTTGGGGCGCAGCGAGCGGTGGGCGAGTAGCAGTTCGCGCGCGCCTTCCAGCAGGCGCTCGGCTCGCGCCGCGTCGGTGGCGGCCGCCTCCGCCACGGCCGCCAGCGACGCGGCGCAGCGCGGCACGCCGCTGGCGGTCGTGCCGCGCTGCAGGGCGCCGTCGGCCCCACCCCACCCGATGCCGTAGCGCTGCGCTGCGAGCCGCGCGACCTCGCCTCCCAGGACGGCCTCGAGCTCGGTGCGCGTCCAGACGTAGTACTTCCCCTCCTCACCCTCCGATTCAGCGTCCAGGGCACTGTAGAAGGCGCCATCCTCCGCCGTGAGGTCGCGCTCAAGCCAGGCGACCGTCGCGAGCGCCACCCGCCGGTACCGCTCCTCGCCCGTGAGCCGGAAGGCGTTGGCGTAGGCACGAACGAACGCCGCGTTGTCGTAGAGCATCTTCTCGAAATGGGGGACGCGCCAGCCGGCGTCGACCGCGTAGCGGAAGAAGCCCCCGCCCAGCTGATCGAAGATGCCGCCTGCCGCCATGGCGTCGAGGGCGCGCAGGGCCACCGCCCGCTCGGCGACGTCGCGGGCCTCCAGGAGCAGGCGGAGTGGCTCGTGCAGCGGGAACTTCGGGGCGCCGCCGAAGCCGCCGTTCTCGGTGTCCTCCATGGTGACGAGCCGAGCAGTGGCCGCCCGCGCCGCCTCGGCGCCACCGGCCTCCCCCGGCGCGAAGCCGGGATCCTCGAGGCGCCTCAACGCGGTCCCCAGGTCGGCGGCGGCGCCGAGCACGTCCGCGCGCCGGTCGCGCCAAGCAGCGGCGAGCGACGTGAGCACGCGCCGGAAGGACGGCATGCCTGGGCGGTCGTCCGGAGGGAAGTACGTGCCGCCGTAGAAGGGCTCGCCGTCCGGGGTAGTAATGACGGTCAGCGGCCAGCCGCCGCTCCCCGTCATGGCCTGGACGGCCGCCATGTAGACGGCGTCCACGTCCGGCCGCTCCTCCCTGTCGACCTTCACGTTCACGAACTCGTGGTTCATGAGCTCCGCCACGGCGGGGTCGCGGAACGACTCGCGCGCCATGACGTGGCACCAGTGGCAGGAGGAGTAACCGATGGACAGGAGCATGGGTCTGTCGGCGGCCCGCGCCGCAACGAACGCGGCTTCGCCCCACGGGTACCAGTCGACCGGGTCGCGCGCGTGCTGGCGCAGGTACGGGCTCGGCTCGCCGGCCAGACGGTTGCGACCGCTCATGGGGCGAGCCTAACGCCGCCGACCCCGAGTGTGCGAGCACGACACCACCGCTGCGGCCGCCGGCACCAAACCCTTGGCGGCGGCGCGCCCCTGGTGTTGGGGAACACGCCGCCGCCACTGTTTGGCGCGCGCCGGTGTCCGCGACGCAACGGGAAGGGGAAGGCCAATGCGCCTCGCCTCCAGCGCGCACGGTCACCGTACTGGCGGACCGCTGACGGGCCTCTTACACCGCCCCGAGCGCGCCCTCGGAGCGAGGGACGCCGGATCAGAAGGCCGGCAGGTTCTCCGGGTAGGTGAGGACGCCGGCGCCGGCGATGATGCCGTTCATGAGGGCGTTCGTGGCGGTGGACACGACGAGCTCGCGCGCCGACCCCTCGACCTCGCTGAGCGGCCTGACGCGCGCGGGCGTGTGGTCGTAGACGAGGACGAGGTGGTAGCCGAACTGGGTCTGCACGGGTCCGACGCTCTCGCCGACCGGCGCGGCCACGACCGCGGCCTCGAACTCGGGCACCATGGCGCCGAGCCCGAAGCAGCCGAGGTCGCCGCCACGGCTCTTGGTGCCGTCCGTGCCGAACTCGGCGGCCAGCTCACCGAAATCGGAGCCGAGCGCCAGCCTGGTGAGCAGGTCGCGCGCGGTGGCCTCCTCGGGCACGAGGATGTGCTTGGCGCAGTACTGCTCGGGCTGCGTGAAGCGCGCGCGCTCCGCCAGGTAGCGCACGCGCACCTGGTCGTCCGTCACGCTGGCGGCGGCCTCGTCGTGGACGGCGGTGAGGAGCTGTTGGATCAGGTCGGACTCCTCGATCATCGCGACGAGGGCCGCCTCGCCCGGGAAGCCGGCCTGACGGACGACGGTGTCGAACTCCTCGCCTTCGGCCAGGCCGGCCTTGACGTTCTCCAGGGTCGACTCGAGCTTGTCGGCGTCCGGCGTGAGGCCGCGGCGCCGCGCCTCGGCGACGAGCGCGACTTCCTGCGCCCGCTGGTCGAGGTAGTAGGGGATCAGGCTCCAAAGGCTCGCCGCGAACTCCTCGCTGTACGGCTGGCCCTGTTGGGCGGCGACGCCGCGAAGCGTAACGCCGAAGCGCCAGGCGAAGTCGCTGGCGCGCTCTTCGTAGCCGCCGAGGCGCAAGACGACCGGGTCGGTGGCGGTGGCGCCGGTGGCGGTCCCGGTCTGGGCGAAGCCTCCGGAGAGGAGGAGGGAGGTCGCGAGGAGCGCGAGGGTCTTGAGTACGCGGCGGGAGGCCGGGAGTCGAATCATGGCAGGCAGGCTAACACCTGGACCGCGCGCGTAGGGTCCGCCTGAGCGGAGCGAGCCTCATGCCAAGGCGCGCCCCAGCGGCGCTTGCCCGACCAGCGCAGTTTCCGCGGGCCTCAGGCCGTGTCGCCACCGAGACCTTTGAGCTCCTCGTACAGGCGCCTCTGTTCCGCGCTCAGCTGCTCGGGCACGCCTACGCGCACCTCGGCGAACTCGTCGCCGCGGCCATCAGCCGTCGGCCAGCCCTGGCCGCGCAGCCGCAGGACCCGACCGCTAGAGGAGCCGGCGGGCAAGGTCATGTCGACCTCGCCGTCCAGGGTCGGAACCCGGACGGTGCCGCCCAGGGCCGCCAGGTAGTCGGGGACGCGGAGCTTCACGCGCACGGAGTCGCCCTCTACCGTGAAGGTCGGGCTGGGCAGGTGACGCACGTGCAGGATGAGGTCGCCGCCGCCGGGAGCCTGGCCGCGGAGCCTGAGCTTGGCACCGTCGCGCGTGCCCTTCGGGATGGTGACCTCGAGGTTCTTGTCGCCGACGCGGATGGAGGCCGGCCCGCCGCGGTAGGCGTCGAGGACGCCTACGTCCAGGCGCGCCTCGACGTTCTGCGGCCGGGGCGGCCCGAAGTCGAACGGGTCGCTCCTGACGGAGCGGCCGCCGAAGTCGCTCGAGTACACGGCCTGGCGGCCGGCGCCACCGAAACCGCCCGCGCCACCGAAGAGCGACTGGAAGAAGTCGGAGAAGCCGGCGAACTCCTCCGGGGACGCTTCGCGGAACCGCGCGCCGCCGTACTGCTGGCCAGCCTGCTCGAAGGGCGGTGGGGAGCCGGTGCCGTACTGGTCGTAGAACTTGCGCTTCTCCTCGTCGGAGAGGACCGTGTAGGCCTCGTTGATCTCCTTGAAGCGCTCCTCCGCGCCCTTGTCGCCCGGGTTGCGGTCCGGGTGATGCTTGGCCGCGAGCTTGCGGAAAGCGCGACGGATCTCCTCCAGCCCGGCGTCCTTGGCGACACCCAACGTCTTGTAGTAGTCCTTGAAGGCTGCCACGTCGTCTCCTAGGCGCCGGGGGCTCGAGCGGCCGCCCGCGGTGCTGCTCCAGCCCTCGTCACGCCGCCGCCCGCTTCAGTTCTCAGTTCGCGTCGCTGTCCGCCACCACGACGACCCGGGCAACGCGTATCAACCGGTCGCCCTGGAGGAAGCCCGGCTCGAACACCTGGAAGATGGTACCCGGCGTCCGGCCATGGCCGGCCGGAACGGTGTTCAACGCCTCGTGCACCTGCGGGTCGAACTCCTCGCCGACGGTCCCCGTGCGCCTGATGCCCAAGTGGGCGAGTTGCCGCTCGAGGTTCTCCTTCACGAGCTTCACGCCAGCGACGATGCCGCCCTCGTCGTCCGTCGAGGCCGCGGCGGCGAGGGCGCGTTCCAGGTCGTCGTACACCGCCAGCACGGGCATGATGGTCTCGTCCTTGCCCTGATCGCGTGCCTGCTGGAGCTCGCCCTGCTGGCGGCGGCGCATCGTCTCCATCTCGGCCCGGTACCTGAGGGCACGGTCCTTGGCCTCCACGAGCTCCTGCTCCAGTGCCGCGGTCTTCTCGCGGACGCGTCTCAGCTCGGTGCGTAGTATGTCGGCCTCCGTGTCCTGGGCACCCGCCGGCGTGGTCTCTTGGCTTTCCCGGTCCGAGGACGCTTGCTCCCAACCGGCCGTGCTCGTGCGTTCGTCCTGATCGGTTCTCATGCTAGATCGCCGTTCCTCATGTCACTGTTCCTCTCGTCGAACCTCGTCCTTCTGGGGAACGCGTCGCCGGCCGCTCATGCCGTCAACAGCGAGGCCCGGCCGCGTGCAGATGACCAGGCCTCGCTCGACCGGCGGCATGCGCCTCGCTCCTCAACCGGCGGGCTTGAACTCCGCGTCGATGACGTCGTCGCCGGCAGGCCCCTGGTCGTCTCCCGACGGCCCCGCGCCCGGCTGGGACGCGCCTCCCTGGGCGGCCTGGGTGAACGCCTGCAGCTTGTCGCCGAGGTCGCGGCCGATGCTATCCAAGCGCTCCTTGGTGGTGAGCTCGGAGCCGAGCGCCTGCTGCGCCTCGGCGATGAGGTCCTCGACGGGCTTCTTCTGCTCGGGCGTGGCGTTGGTGGCCTCCTCGAGCGTCTTGCTCGCCGTCAGCCTCAGGCCGTCGAGTTGGTTCTTGGCCTCGGCCAGCTCCTTCGCCTTGAGGTCGGCCTCGGCGTTGGCGGCCGCGTCCTTGACCATCCGCTCCACCTCGTCCTCGCTCAGGGTCGTGGTGTTCTGGATGGTGATGCTGGCTTCCTTGCCGGTGGACTTCTCCTTGGCGGTGACGTGCAGGATGCCGTTGGCGTCGAGGTCGTAAGTAACCTCGATCTGCGGCATGCCAGCCGGCATGGGCGGGATGCCCTCGAGGTTGAAGCGGCCGAGCGACTTGTTGGCGCTCGCCATGGACCGCTCGCCCTGCAGCACGTGGATGGGCGCGGTCGTCTGGTTGTGGTCGGCGGTGGAGAAGGTCTCGGACTTGCGCACGGGGACCGTCGTGTTGCGGTCGATCAACTTGGTGAACACGCCGCCCTTCGTCTCGATGCCGAGGCTCAGGGGGGTGACGTCGAGGAGCACGATGTCGTCGACCGTGCCGGTGAGCACGCCGGCCTGCACGGCGGCGCCGAGGGCCACGACCTCGTCGGGGTTGACGGACTGGTTCGGCTCCTTGCCGAGGATGTCCTTGACGATCTTCTTGACGGCCGGGACGCGCGTGGAGCCACCCACGAGGATGACCTCATCGATATCGGAGGCCTTCAGCTTCGCGTCGGCCAGCGCCTGCTCGAGCGGCCCGCGCACGCGCTTGAGCAGCGGGGCGATGAGCTCCTCGAAGCGGGATCGGGTCAGCTTGGCCTCTAGGTAGAGAGGCGCGTTGGAAGCGGGGTCCATGGCGATGAAGGGCAGGGAGATGGTCGTCTCTGGCAGCCCGGAGAGCTCGATCTTGGCCTTCTCGGCCGCCTCGATGAGCCGCTGCAGGGCCTGCTTGTCCTTGCGCAGGTCGACGTTGTACTCCTTCTGGAAGTCGTCGGCCAACCACTGGACGATGGCGTAGTCCATGTCGGAGCCGCCCAGGTGCGTGTCCCCGCTGGTCGAGCGGACCTCGAACACGCCGTCGCCGACCTCGAGGACGGAGACGTCGAACGTGCCGCCGCCCAGGTCGAAGACGAGGACCGTCTCGTTGCCCTTCTTCTCGAGCCCGTACGCGAGGGCCGCCGCCGTAGGCTCGTTGACGATGCGGAGCACCTCGAGCCCGGCGATCCGGCCGGCGTTCTGGGTGGCCTCCCGCTGGGAGTTGTTGAAGTACGCCGGGACGGTGATCACGGCCTTGGTGATGGGCGACCCGAGGCGTTCGCTCGCGTCGGCGACGAGCTTGCGCAGGATCATCGCCGAGATCTCCTCCGGCGTGTACTGCTTGCCTTCGACGACGAAGCGCACACCACCGTCGTCGCCACGCACGACCTCGTACGGGGCGCGTTCGGCCTCGTTCTTGACCTCGTCCCACGTGCGACCGATGTAACGCTTGATCTCGAAGAGCGTGCCCTTGGGGTTGAGCACGGCCTGGCGCTTGGCCACTTGGCCGACGAGGCGCTGCTCGCCCTTGAAAGCCACGACGGACGGCGTGGTGCGACTGCCTTCCGCGTTCACGAGCACCACGGGCTCGCTGCCTTCCATGACCGCTATGACGCTGTTGGTCGTTCCGAGGTCTATGCCTACGGCTTTTGCCATGTTGGTAGAGCTCCTCACTTGGTTGGGAATCGTCTCGACCGGCTCATGCCCTCGCCCCGAGCATGTGCGCTCGTGTGCGCGGACAGGTGTGAACCCGTCACTGGCGGGGAGTATACCCAGCCTGGCCTTGTCGTGTCAAGAGATGTGAGTGCCCTTATATCAACTTTCCCGAGACGGGCCTTGCCCGAGTCACCCGCCGACGCTCAGGCGCCCGGCGCGCGGTCGTACCAGCGCATGCCGAACTGCACGGCCGTCGGCCCGCCGGCCGAACCCTCCTGTACGAAGCGCCCGCTGTCCCACGGTCCGGTCTCGTCCACTACGAGGAACTCGCCGCCTGGTAACAGCTCGACGACCCCGATGTCCGTGGCGTTCTCGCCGGAGAGAGCGCGCAGTCCGGACCCGTCGCGCACCAGCTCGAGCCGCCCCCACGGTTCACCCGACTCGAAGACGCCGGCCAGGAGCGCCGCCTCATCGCCGGTCGGCGGGGTGCCGTGCACGAACGGCGCCGCGCCGAGCGGCAGACCGAGGTAGGCGTTGACAGCCGCGTACCACAGTCGCTTCACCGGTACCTCGTCGAGGTTGGTCAGCACCGCCACGCCGAGGTCCAGCTCCGGCACCGTGCCGACATGGGACGAGATGCCCTTGAGCGACCCGCCGTGGCGCCTCAGGGTCACGCCGTTGAAGCGCTCACGCAGCACCCAGCCGAGCCCGTAACCCGTGAGGTGCTCGGCCCACGCGCGCGACCGCCATAGCTCGCCGAGCGCCTCCGGGGCGACGGCGAGGCGGCCAGGCTCCGGACTGAGCAGGTAGCGCAAGTAGGCGGCCACGTCCCTGGCGCTCGCCTTGAGGAAGCCGGTCGCCAGGTAGGCAGGCGCCTCTTCCCACTGCGGCGAGTGGATCACTTCCCCACCGGGGGTGCTCGTGTACAGCTCCGTCAGCCTGCCAGTAGCACGCGCCCCGGCGGTGTCGAACCGCGCGCTCATGCCCAGCGGGGCGAGCACCTCCCGGCTGACGACCGCCGGGTACGCGTCACCCGTGGCGGCCTCGATGACGGCGCCGAGGAGCCCGTACCCGTCGTTGGAGTAGCTCGCCACGGTCCCCGGGGCGGCCAGGGCCGGCCGCGTCTCGGACGCCAGGTAGGCGACGAGGGCGGGGTAGTCGTCCACCCGGGGGGCGCCCGTGTAGTCGCGCGCGTTGAAGGCCTCGGACGGGTCGCCGACCTGGCTCGGGTGGATGGCGTAGTCGAGGCCGCGCACGGGCGGGAGCCCGCTCGTGTGGCTGGCGAGGTGCCAGATGCGCACGGGCGCCTCCGGCGTGAGCCCCGGGTAGGCGAACCCCGGCAGGTAGCGCGTGACCGGGTCCTCCAGGCTCAGCACGCCCCGCGCCTCGAGGGCGAGGAGCGTGAGCGCCGTGAACGCCTTCGTGACGGACGCCAGGCCGAAGAGCGTGTCCATGTCGGCCGCCGCGGCGGCGGCACGGTCGCGGTAGCCGAAGGCCTGCGCGTAGGCGGTCTCGCCGCCGCGCACGACGGTGACGCCCGCGCCCGGCACCTTGTGCCGGGTCATGAACTCCCCGGCGAAGGCGTGGAAGCGCTCCAGCCAGCCGGCCGCCGGTTCGGTCACCTGTCCCATGTCAGCGTCCCTCCTCGACTGCCAAGGCGTCGCGGACGGCGTCGCCAAGGAAGTTGAAACCTAGCACGACGACCATGATCACTGCGCCCGGGAACACCGAGTACCACCAGGCGTTGAAGATGTACTGCTGGCCGCGGTTGATCATCGTGCCCCAGCTCGCGAGCGGCTCCTGGATGCCGAGGCCGAGGAACGAGAGCGTCGCCTCCGAGAGGATGGCGCCCGCGACGCCGAGCGAGCCGATGACGATCATCGAGGCGAGGGCGTTTGGCATGACGTGGCGCAAGATGACGCCGACGTCGCGCAGGCCGAGCGCCTTGGCGGCCACGACGTACTCCCGCTCCCTCACCCGCAACACCTCGGAGCGCATGACGCGCGCCTCCCCCGGCCAACTTATGAGCCCGAGCGCCAGGAAGATCGTGGTGGCGCTCGAGCCGAAGATCGCGACGACCACGATGAGGAAGAGCAGGCCGGGTATCGCGAAGAACACGTCGGCTATGCGCATGATGAGGTTGTCGACCCACCCGCCGAAGAAGCCGGCGGCCGCGCCCAACGTGATGCCGACGAGGAGCGCGATCCCCTCGGCGATGATCCCGATGCTCATGCTTATGCGGGCGCCGTAGACGATGCGCGAGAAGAGGTCGCGGCCGAGCTCGTCCGTCCCGAACCAGAACTCGCCGCTCGGTGGCACGAGTCTGGCGGTGGCGATGCGCTGCGTCGTCGGGTTGTAGGGGGCGATCTGCGGGGCGAAGACTGCGACCAGGGTGAACACAAGGATGATCACGAGCCCGATCAGACCCAACCTGTGCCTGGAGAAGGCGCGCAGGCGGCGGAAACGTGAGGCGCGCCCCGCGCTCGGAGCGGCGGCGTTGGAGGCGCTCATGCGTACCGGATTTGCGGGTTGATGACCGCGTAGAAGATATCGACGACGATGTTGACCGCCACGAAGAGCAGCGCCCCGAAGACGAGGGTGCCGATGATGACAGGGGCATCGCGGCGCGAGATCGCCGTGACGACGGCGCGGCCGAGGCCCGGCCAGTTGAAGACGGTCTCCGTCACGACGGAACCGCCGAGAAGATAGCCGATGTCGAGACCGATGATGGTCACGACGGGGATCATGGCGTTGCGCAGCTCGTGCTTGAAGATGACGCCCGGCTCACCCAGGCCCTTCGAGCGAGCCGTGCGCGAGTAGTCCTTGCGCCGCTCCTCGAGGAGTGATGAGCGCATGACGCGCGCGATCGTCGCGGAGAGTTGCGTGCCGAGCACGAGTGCGGGCAGGACGAGATAGAGCGGGCTGCCGCCGCCGTAGCCGGCCACGGGGAAGAGCGCGATGCCGTAAGTGTCCTGCGTCAGGAAGATCTTGGCGAGGACCGCCTGCCAGAACACGGGCATGGCCACGCCGAGCAGCGCGATCAGCATGAGGGTGTGGTCGATCCACGTGTACTGGTAGCGCGCGGCCAGGATGCCGGACGGGATGCCGATGAGGATCGCGACCACCAGGGCGGCCGACATCAGTTGCAGGGTACGGGGGAAGCGGTAACCGATGATGCCCGTCACCTGCTCGTCGAGCACGAAGCTCTTGCCGAGGTCGCCGGTCGCCGTCTTGACGAGGAAGCGCCCGTACTGCACGATCCAGGGGTCGTTGAGCCCGAGTGAGTCGCGTACGCGCTCGATGGTCGCGGGGTCGGCGCGCTTGTACTGCTCGCCCATCGCGGCCCTGACCGGGTCGCCGGGCATGAGGTACGTCAGCAGGAAGATGATCGTGAAGACGCCGAGGAGCGTGGGGATCGCCCACAGGCCACGGCGAAGAACGTACTGGAACATGCGAGCGCGTCCTCTCCGGCCTCACGGACCGGCGCGCGGCGCCCCCCGTGTCCTAGACCCAGGCCGGGCCACCGGCCCAGCTCCCGCCAGCCGGCCGCCCAGCCTGGTGCAGCCGGGGGGGGGCCCCCACCGCGGGGGGGGGGGGCGCCCCCGGCCAGAAATGTTTTA
>CAUJFI010000083.1 GCA_963170125.1 Deinococcota bacterium
TCGCTCGGCAGCGGCAGGACGATCTTGAGGAGGAAGCGGTCGAGCTGCGCCTCCGGCAGGATGTAGGTCCCCTCGAGCTCGATCGGGTTCTGCGTCGCCAGCACGAAGAACGGGCGCGGGAGCGGCCACGTGCGGCCGGCGGCCGTGACGGTGTTCTCCTGCATCGCCTCGAGGAGCGCCGACTGCGTCTTGGGCGTGGCGCGGTTGATCTCGTCAGCCAGGAGGAGCTGCGTGAAAATCGGCCCCTGCTGGAACTCCAGCCGCCCGCCCCCCAGCTCGTCGCGCACGAGGATCATCGTGCCCGTCACGTCGGCCGGCATGAGGTCGGGCGTGAACTGCACGCGCGCGAACTGCAACCCGGCGGCGACGGAGACGGTGCGCACCAGGAGCGTCTTGCCGAGCCCGGGCGCGCTCTCGAGCAGCACGTGCCCGCCGGAGACGAGGCCTATCAAGAGTTGGTCGACGACCTCGTCCTGCCCGAGGACGACGCGACCTATCTCCTCGCGCAGGCGCCGCAGACTACCCAGCGCGCGCTCCAGCGCGGCGGCGTCGGTGGGGGCGGTGCCGGTAGGTGGGGCGGCGGTGGACGCGGCGGTCGTCCGGCCCGCGGTGGTCGCGGTCGGGCCGTCCGGCTCGCCGCCGGATCGCATGGGGGTCGTCGCTTCGGCTTCTGGCATGGGCATCAGTCCTTCCGTGGCACGACCGGAGCGCGCGGCTTGGCGACGCGCAGGAGGTCGGGGGCGTAGCGCCAGGTGAGTTCGAGGAGGAGCGCGAGGAGGGCGGCGCCGAGCGCCGGCGGCCACACGGGCGAGCGCGGCCAGTACCAACTGACGGGCGCCTCGGCGTCCGCCAGGTCCGCGAGCGCATGGCCGCCCGTCGCCGCGGCGGTGGCCGCGAGCCGCCCGGGGTCCGCGCGGCCGGAGTCGAGGACGGCCGGGTACGGCACCTCGAGGGTGAGCGTGGCGCCGCCGGCCGTCACACGGTACGTGCCCGTCTCGTCCAGGAAGAGCTCGGAGGCGTAGCCGCCGGCCACCGGCCGCGCGCTCAGGTCGACGTACCGGCCGCCGGGTAGCTCGACGACCGCGTCCGCCGCCGCCGAGACCACGCGCAGGCGGTCGCCGTCGAGCGCAAGTCGCACGGCGGCGGTGCTCGGGGTCCTGGTGAGCTGCCTGACCAGGTGCGCCCACATCGTCGGGTAGGCCGGTTCGCTCAGCCACTCCCGGGTCCAGGGTCCGGCGGCGTGGGCCGTGAAGGCGACCACCTCGCCGGCGCCGTAGTGCCAGCTCGCGAGGAGGGGCTGGACCTCCCCCTGCTCGTCCGTGACGGAGAGGTGCAGCCTGGCCTCCGGCTTGACGCTCGTCGGCACGTACCCGCCGACCGCCGGGAGCGCGTCCGGCCAGGCGCGCAGGAAGCGTGGGCGCTGTCCCTGCCAGGCCGGGGTGGAGTCGCGCTCCTCGGTGAGCTCGCCCGACTGCAGGAGGACCTCGTGGGCCATGATGCCCGGCAGCGCCGAGAAGTCCGCGCTGGAGTGGAACGTGCCGCCCCCAAGGCGGGCGACCTCGCGGAGCTGGTCGGCGTCCGCCTCGGGCCCGATGGCGATGGTCGACACGGTCACGTTCGCTTCCCGCAGGAGCGCGAGGATGCCGGGGAAGTCACCCGGCTGCGACAGGCCGTCGCTCATGACGATCACGTGCGCGGCGGCGGCGCCCGCGCCGGACAGCTGCTCGTAGGCCGCCACCAGGGCCGGGTACAGGTTCGTGCCGCCCCGCGGGTCGAGCTCGAGCACGGCGGCGCGGAACGCCTCGCCCTCCGCCGCCGGACCGAGCGGCACGAGCGTGCGCGCGGTGGAGTCGAAGGCGATCAGGGTGCTCCTCGCCCCTTCCGGCAGCAGCTCGTGCGCGCTCAAGGTGGCCACCTTGGCGATGTCGAGCCGCACGGCGTCGCCCGCGTACTGACGCATGCTGTTGGAGCGGTCGAGGACGAACGCGATGGCCAGCTCGGGCGCCTCGCGCGGCACGAGGCTGGACGTGGGCGAGAGGCGCTCGAGGGGCGTCTCGTAGTAGCCGCCGGGGCCGAACGCCCTCTCGCCGCCGAGCATGAGGAGCGGCAGACCGAGGTCGAACACCGCCGCCTCGAGGGCGAGCTGCTGCCCGCTCGTGAGGGCGATCGCGGGCACGTTCATGAGCGCCGCGGCGCTGAAAGCCGCCAGAGCGCCGGGGCTCGCCGGCAGCTCCCCCGGGGCGCTCGACACGACCTCAACCCCCTGCGCCTCGAGGGCGGCCGCGAAGACGCGCAGCCAGGCGTCGTCCTCGCCGACGAGGAGTACCCGCGGGGCGCGAGCCACGCTCACGTTCGCGACGCCCACGTCGTTGCGACCCTCGCCGTCGCCCGGCAGCGCCACGACGACCGCGTAGCGCTCGTCGCCGGGCTCGAGCGCCACGACCTCGACCGCCACCAGGTTGTCGCCCGCTCCCAGCACGACCTCGCGCTCGTCGAGCGCCTCGCCTCCGCGGTAGGTCGTCACGCGCGCCGCCGCCGCGCTGCTCACGTGGACCACGGCCTGCAGCTCGAAGCGGTCGCCGAGCATGACGGCCGCGGGCGCGACGACGCGGCGGAGCACGGCGTCGGGGGCGGCAGAGGCCCCCGCGGCACCGTCAGTAGCGCCATCAGCGGCGCCTGCGGGGCCGTCGCGACCGACGTCCACCCGCGCGTCGAGCGTGAGGCCGCGCGCGGCGATGCGCGCCGCGGCGCGGGTGAGATCGCCGCGGGTCTCGAGCCCGTCGCCGGCAATCAGGAGGCGCGCGGGCATGCCGGGCGGGGCCGCCGCGGACGCCATGTCGAGGTCCTGCTCGAGGTCGGACCTCGTCGGTTCGGCCGGGGGCTCCAACGCCAGCTCCGCTGAGGGCTCCAGCGCCTGCCGCGGTCCCGTGACCACGAGCAGGCCGCCGCGGGTGGGCAGGGGGAGGCGCGCGTCTGTCATGGCGAGCGCCACGAGGGCGAGCACCAGGAGACGGGGGGCGAGGGCACCGAGCCGCGCCAGCCGGCGCGCCGCCAGCCCCTCACGGTCGCCGGCCCGTGCCGACGACCGCCACCAGACGACCGCCTCCGCCACGAGGACGAGGAGGAGCGCGGCCACGAGGATCCAGCGCAGCGGGACCCGGTACGGCGGGGCCCGACCAGGCGCCGCGCTCCCGTCCGCACCGGCCAAGGCCGGTAGGCGGTCGGCGAGCGCGGCGACGGCAAGGGGCCGCGTGGCGCCGCGCGCGTCCACGAGTCGGTAGCTGCCGGCGGCGCTGGGCACGAACTCGGCGGCGACGAGGCGCTCGGAGCCGTAGACGGCCGTACCGAGCGGCACGGCCTGGCCCCGCGGATCGGTCACGGCGAGCGTCCCGGCCGGCAGGGCGCACGCCGAGCCGACGAGGCACGGCCGCTCCACCAGGCGCCCGGCGTTCGGCTCGACGAGCTCCAGCAGACCGCGCACGAAGAGGGGGAAGCCGTCGGCCTCCGGCCAGTCGCTCGCGCTCAGGTCGAACGCGGTGCGAAGCTCCAGCCCGCTCTCGCCCCGCCGCAGCTGGAGCAGGGGTCCGTGAGAGCCGGCCACGAGCACAGTGGCGCCCGGCAGGGCCTGCGAGCCCCACACCGCGCCGAACGACGTGGCGCGCCAGTCGGTCGCCGCCACGAACGGCTCCTCGACCCACGGTCCAGCTATCACGTCGCCCGGCGCCGGACCGCTCACACGCTCCGGCGCCGGCTCCGACTCCGTGCGCGCGGACGCGAGCCACCACGTGCTGGTCCGCGGCACCGCCGGCACGACGACGCGGTCGAGGACCACGAGGTCGAACTCCGCAGCGTCTCGCGGCAGGCCCGCCGTGACAGGCAGTTCCTCGAGCTCGACGTAAGGCAGGGCGCGCAGCGCCCTCGAGAGCGCGGCGTTGCCCGGCCCGAGGTAGAGGACCCGCACGGCCACCGGCCGAGCGTGAGCCACGAACGCGGCCACGCTCGCGCCCACCGAGAGTTGTAAGGTCCCCACCGTGGCGTCGGGGCCGAGGCCGAGGTCGGTGGGGAGGTCGAGGAGGAGGTCGAACGCGCCGCGGAGCTCGCCCGCGGTTCCCGGCTCCAGCGCCACGGCCACCGTGCCGACCCGCCCGAGGGCGCCCTGGCCCGCCGACCACGCCAGCTCAAGCGCCGTCGCAGCGGCGGCCCCGCCGGCATCGACCGCGCCTACGTCGACCGCGCCTACGTCGACCGCGCCGGCGTCGACCGCGCCGCCCCCGCCAGCCCGGCCGACGACCTCGCCCGCGACGCGCCACTGGCCGGGAGCGGCGCCGGGAGAGAGGGAGGCGGAGGCGAGCGCCGCCGACGGCCCGCCCGGAACCGGCACGACCTCCGCGTCAGGCAGGACCGCCAACGCCTCGGCCGCGCCCGCTACCGTCGGGCCGACCAGGACGACGCGCGCGACGCCGGTCCCGACGCCGGCCGCCATCTCGTTCGCCACCTCGCCCGAGACCCTGGCACCGACCCCAGCCGCGCCCTGCCCCTGCTCCCCGGCGCTCGTAAGCGTGAGCCCCTCGCCCGTCACGATGCGCCGGGCCAGCAGCGCGGCCTCGCGCCAGTCGGCGGTGCCGACGCCGCTGACGAGGCCGGTGCCGAGGTCCGCCAACGACGTGCGCGAGGCCGGCCACCGCACCGCCAGCGGCGTCGGGCGCCCGGTGACGAGGATCAGCGACCAGACCGCACGCTCGCTAGCTCCGGTCGCCGCGACCAGGCGCCGCACCTGTTCGAGCGAGGCGGCGAAGCGCGCCTGGTCCTGCGTGGCGCCGGCGTCGAGCAGCACGACGAGGTGGTCCGAGCCGGCGGCTCCGAGCGCCGGCCTGGTCAGCGCGGCGGTCGCCAGCACGAGTGCTACGAGCTGTAGGACGAGCGCGGCGGTGAGCGGCGGCGGTCGCAAGGCGTGGCTGGGCCGCGGCGTGGCGGCCACGCCCTCCCACAGGAGCAGGCTCGACACGATCACGCGCTTCTTGCGCCGCATGTGTAGGAGCACGATCGGCCCGGCGAGCAGCAGGAGCGCGAACCAGGCCGGGGCGAGGAAGGTCACTGGCCCACGGCCCCCGCGAGCGAGCGGTAGCGGCGCAGGAGGTCGAGGTCGTCGGGATAGGACGGGGGGCGCGACACGCGCGGCTCGTCAGCGGCGACGAACTCGACCCACGCGGCGGTCCGGTCGAGGCCGGCCAGGTCGGGCGCGTCGGGTAGCCGCTCCACGCGCACGCGCCTCCCGGAGGGGTCGGTCACGTCGGGGATGTCCAGCTCGCTCGTGCGTTGGGGCGCGCCGGGCAACCCCTCTCCCCCACCGCCCTCGTAGCCGGCAGTGGCGTCGCCGGCGACGGCAGCGTCCGCGAGGGCGACCGGCTCACCACCGCCACCTCCCGGGGCTGCGGCCGACTCGCGGCGGCGGGCGTAATCCCGCAGCTCCTGATCGCGGGTGGAGGCGGCGCCGTAGGTGGGGTTCGTGCTCCCGTCGTTGCGGAGCGACGGCGCCGCCGGCTCGGTGCCGACGGGTGGGGCCTGTTGGCGTCCTGCCGCCTCGGCCACGGCCCGCAACGCGTCACTCACGTCGTCGCGCTGACGCTCGACGGCGTTCGCCGGGGCCGCCGTCTCGGGTAGGCTCGCGACGCCCGTCTGGCGCGCCGCGCCCGTCACCCCCGTGTTACCCGCCGTTCCGCCGTCCCGGGCGCCGGCGCGCTCGTCTGACCGCGCTTCCCGAGCGCTCGCGCCGGCCTCCCCCGCCACGGTCATGAGCAGGTCGTCGATCCGAACCCGCGGCAGGTCGGCGCCGTGATCGGCGGCGAGCCGGCCGCTGGCGTCGCCGCCGGTCACCACCTCGATCCCCGAGCCCCCCGAAGGCAGGGGGGCGAGAAGGGCGACGGCGAGCAGCGCCGACCCGGCGAGCAGCGCCGCCGCTTGCCGCCTGGGGAGCCGTGGAGGGGCGAAGCCGCGCAACGTCAGGGCGCTCGCATGCGCGTCAGCGTCCGCGCGCAGTGCCTCGGCGACGGCGTCGCGCCGCTCGCCTAGTTCCAAGCTCGTGCTGAGCCGCTCGGAGAGGCCGAAGTGGCGTTCAACGGCGCGCGCCGCGCCGGCTAGGCCGAGCGTGAGGCGCAGCGCCGCCGCGGCGACGCCGACGGCGACGAGGAGGGCGGCACCGACCGCCACGGCCACCGTCGGCAGGCCAAGCCACCACCCGTCGGCGGGGAGCGGCAAGACGCCGAGCCGGGTAGCCGCGACCAGACCCGCCCCGACCAGGGCCGCGCCCGCGAGGGCCCAGCCGGAGCAGCGGACCAACGCCGCGAGGAACAGGCGCGCTCGCGCCCGTTCTAGCGTGCGGCGCATCAGGTCAGGACCGGCTGGGGCGTGGCCGCCGCGCTCGTGGCGTTGCTCATGGCGTCGAGGCCGACGCCGTGGGCGCGGGACGTCCGGAGAGTCGGGACGGAGCGAAGCACGGCTTATCCTAAGGGCTTTGCAAACCGGTTTGCACAAGGTGTGATCGAGGGCGATACACCGACTGGACGGTCATGGTCGAACCCGCAGCCGCGGTCGCCGGTCACGCTAGGGTTCACGGCCGCTGCCGCCGGGCTCGGTCAGCCGACCTCGGCCGCCCGCCCGCGACGTCGTCGGCTCCCTGACGAGGCCAGCGCGAGGACACTTGACAGCCACCCCCGCCCGGCACATACTCGCCCCGTAGCCCGAAGTACGCTCTTGCGAGCCCGACGCCATGTCAAGCGCGGCGCCAGAGCGATCAGTGGCGACGGAAGGCGGTGTTACATGGCTCATGACGAAGTCTTCGTGATCGCAAGTCAACGGCGGGGCCGTGAACGCCGCTTGCCGGGCGTGCAGCTGTAGGGCACCGGACCGAACCCCCAACGAGCGAGAGACCTGGCAGCTTGGCTTGCAGAGCTTGGCTTGCAGAGCTTGACCGACGACGCTCGGCATGCCGCGTGTGACCTGCCACGTTTGGCTCGCGGCGGCCGGCCGCCGGAGTCCGGCTCGAGCCTCCCACCGACGACACCAGTCGCACCCTCGAGGTGCGCGTCCCCACACGGCCCGACCGGGCACCCATCCTCGGAGGAAGAGTTTGTCTCGTAACGACTTGTCAGGGAAGCTGGAGGAGTGGGCCGACGACGCCCAGTCCCACGGTTTCAGGAGCGGCATCACGGAGAGCACGTTCGAACCGGGGCGGCCGAAGCGCGACCGCAGGAAGCCGAGCGCCAAGCGCAGGGTGGCGGACCTGGTGTTGCCTGAGGCCGCCAGGCAAGCCGCGGACACGGAGACGGAGTTCGCGGACGCCGACATGCAGCGGCTCTATGCGCGCGGCTACTTCGACAGGCTGATCGGCCAGGTGAAGGGCGGCAAGGAGGCGACCGTCTACCTGGTTGGCCGCGGCGACGAGCTGTTCGCCGCCAAGGTGTACGCCGACATCGACGCGCGCACGTTCCGCGACGACTCGGCCTACTGGGCCGGGATCACCATCCCGGACGCGCGCATCGCCAGGGCCATGAAGCACCGCACGCGAGCGGGTCAGGCAGCCAGGGCCGCCTTCTGGGTCGGCAGGGAGTACATGTACCTCTGGCAGCTCCATAGGGCGGGGCTGCCCGTACCGCGGCCCGCGGTCGGGCCGGAGGCGACGGCGATCAGCGCGGCCGGCGCGGTCGTGCTCATGCAGTTCATTGGTGAGGGCGACGTGCCGGCGCCGCGCCTCTCGGACGTCCGGTTGGCCGGAGCCGAGGCGGAGTCGGCGTACGCCCAGAGCGCCGCCATCCTCGTCCGCCTCGCGGAGCTCGGCCTCGTGCACGGCGACTTCTCGACCTACAACCTCCTCTGGCACCGGGAGAAGGTCGTCCTGATCGACGTGCCGCAGATGCTGGAGCTCCGCAACGGGCGCACGGCGCATGAGCTGTTGGCGCGCGACGTCAGCTCGCTCGTCACGTCGTTCCGGCGGCTGCGCGTGAACGCGGACGAGGGGGAGTTGCGCAGGGCCGTGCTCGGCGCGGCCAGGGAGGGCTAGGCCCGCGGTCGCGGTAGTTGCCGAGAGCGCCCTGGTAGAGGGCGGGGGCCGAACCGGGTTGGCCCGCGTCCAGCGCCGCCAGCGTGGCGTACATGCTGACGCGCAGCAACGCGGTCCAGAGGCCGCCGCGAGGCGCCGGCCTCCTAGTCCGCGTCGAGGTCTATCGCGTGATGGTCGAGGTTGGCGATGCCACGCTTCCAGTAACCGTCGACCACGACCCGCTCTTTAGGCAGCCCGAGCTCGCGGCGGAAGTAGTCGCGGATCGGCCGGAGGGCCCCAGCTTCGCCGGCGGCGAAGACGAACCAGTCGTCGCCGTCGGGCGGGAGCACCTGGCGGACGGCGCGCTCGAGGCCGCCAGCGCCGGCGTGATCGCGCAGCACCCACGTGACCTCGACGTCGGGGCGGTCCGTGAGCTTCTGGCGCTCCGCGGCGTCGGCCACCTCAACCACTACCCGCGCGGAGGCCGTCTCCGGCAGCTCCTCGGCGAACCGGCCCATGGCCGGCAGCGCCGACTCGTCGCCGGCCATCAGGTAGAAGGAGTAGTTCTCCGGGAAGACGATGTTGCCGCGCGGGCCCATGACGCCGAGCTGGTCGCCCGGCTTGGCCGCCGCCGCCCAGGCGGAACCGACCCCGTGACCGTGCACGACGAAGTCGATGACCAGCTCCCCCGTCTCCGGCAGCCAACCCCTCACCGTGTAGTCGCGGAAGACGGGCTCGGCCGCGCCTTCGGGGCTCACCCAGCCCTCCTTCGTGCGCCGCGGCATGACGACCTCGCCGGACGGCTGCGGGAAGAGGACCTTCACGTGGTCCGTTGGGGCGAGGCGCACGTACGGGAAGCCGGCGTCCCGGTCGGGACCGGCCAGGAAGACGCGCCGATAGCGCGGGGTGATCTGCTCTACGCGGCTCACTCTCACGACACGCCGGCCGACGTTCTCGATGAAGTTCACCTGCGTCTGCCCGGTGCGGTTCGAACCGGACCAGGTCCGGGGTTGGCGCGTGGTCACGTTTGGTCTCCTATCGGTGGCGCGAGCGATTGTCCGCCATGATCGTCTGGTGGTCGTGGCAACCGCATGCGGTTCGGGCGGCTGCCTATGGACTTCGCGCCAACGCCGTGAACGTCTCGGCTCGTGCCCGCGTGTACCGAGCAGCGGCCTTATTCCCGAGTGATGTTATCAGGATTGGCCGGTGGCTTGCGAGCCTGCTGGAGCCGGGTACGTGACCCTCGACCCCTCCACGACGGCGAACTTCGTCAATGAGTGTGGCGTGGACTTGTCAGCGGACATGATGTCGAGCACGCGCACCCCGCGCACGAGCAGCGCGTCGCCGATGAGCGAGCGGTGGCACCGCCACGGCACGGCCTCGGCGCACATGATGGCGAGGTCGTCGCCCTCGCCTTCCTTCACCAGCGCCTCCACCGCCTGGGCGAACTCCGGCGTCTGCATGTAGTCGGCGTAGCCGCGGAAGGACGCGTTCCGCCAACCCAGGTTGACGCTGTCCTTGTGGGCGTGGCGCAGGCCGCCCAGCTCCTTCGCCCACCGGTACGAGATGCCGGCGGCCGCGAGGCTGGCCGGCAACTCGTCCTGGCCGAACTGCGGGTTGTGGCGCGACCTCGGCACCGTGCGCACGTCCACGAGCCGCTCGACGCCGTGGGCGGTGAGCATGCCGATGAACACCTCGATCGGGTGCGTGGAGTGGCCGACGGTGAAGATCGTTTCGGCGGGCATGGGTAAGAGTAGACCCTGAACGGTCTGACCTTCCCAGGATGAGGATCGCGGCCGCGCAGGCACGCACGGCGACCGTCCGCTTACCAGATAGCTTCTACCGACCCGCTCGCTCGGATGCGCGCATCCTTGGTGACGAGCGGCGCGCCCAGCCGAAGAGCCGTCGCGACGATCATCCGGTCAGCGGGATCCGGATGGAAGGGCGACAGTTCGACCGCGCCCAAGGCGATCGCCGGGTCGATGGCCTCGAAGCGCAAGAAGGAGAGCGCAAGGCAGCCGCGAACGAGCGTGGTCATGTCGACCGTGAGTTCCAGCCGGCCTTTCTTGACCAGCAGCGCCGCTTCCCACACGCTGATGGCGGACACGACGATGCGGCCATCACGTCTGGCAAGCTCGATCCGCTCCGCCGCGGCTCGGCTGAGCCGACCAGGATCGCTCAGCCACCAGAGCCAAGCGTGCGTGTCGAGCAAGATCACCGAAGCGCTTCCCAGTCATCTTCTCCCACCGGCTCCGTCGGGCCGTCGTACCGGAGTACGACTCCCCGGAGAAGCCGAAGCGCGTCGTCATCATCGCCGTAGGGCTCGATCCTGATCACCGGGCGACCCCGGTCCGTCACCAAGAGGGGCTCTCCCGTCGCCTCGACTTCGCGAAGGTACTCGAGAACCTTCGGCTTCAGCTCCGACTTCGAGACTGTGCGCATAGCCGCTTTCCTCTCACGCGCCGCCGGGCAATTATGCCCATGGTCTGTGACCATGAGCGTAATGCATTCTACCCGGAGTGCGGTTACCGGCGGTTACGCCGCCGGCGTCCTCACCAGCTCTCGACGGCCTCCGCGAACGCCTTCCCTGTGACGTCGTCGAACACCACGAACCTGATCAGGTCGAACGTGCCCCGCTGGAGCCAGCTCTTGGCGACCCCCGCCGCGATCGGCGCGGCGATCTCTGGCGGGAACGCGTATCGGCCGGTGCCGATCGCCGGCACCGCCACGGACCTCGCACCCAGCTGGGCGGCTAGGGCGAACGCGGCCTCGTGGCACTGGCGCAGGACCTCACGCTCACGGACGCCCCCACGCCACGGCTGCGCCGCCGTGTGGCTGACGTACGTCGCGGGGATGCCGAAGGCCGGCGTGAAGACCGCCTGCCCGAAGTCGATGCCCCCGATCGCGCGCATGGCCGCCACGTGCTGCGGACCGCCCGCGCGGGCGAGCGCGCCATGTCGGTCTCGTTGGCGAGGAAGACGTAGTTGCCCCTGCCGGCGTCGGCCATACCGCGCAGGAGGTCCTCGTCGTAGTGGACACCGAGCCCCATCGTCGTCGTGGTAACCCCGTGTGAGGCCGCTCGAGTGACGTCCTGCGCGATAAGACCGCGGTCGGTGACCCCGCAGTTCGCTTGGCCGTCGCTCAGGAGCACGACCCGGCCGACGACGCCCGGCTCTGCGCAAGCCATCACCTGCGAGAGGCCCTCGGCCCAGCCGCCGAAGAGGTTGGTGCTGCCGCCGGCCCGCACGGCGTCGATGGCCGCGTCGACCCGATCCCTGGGCGAGCCATCCGCCGCCGTCCGAACCTTGGCTACGACCGACTACAGCTGCGGAACGATGAGCACCATCCCCGGGAAGATCAGGTTGGGGTCGTCGATGAGGTGGGCGTTCGCCTCCAGCACGCGCGGCCACTGCGAGCCCTGGCGGTAGAAGAACGTGGCGATCGACGAGAGCGAGTCGAGCGGCTGCACGGTGTAGATGCCGCGCGCGCCCGTCAGCGTGGCCACCTGCTGCTGGGCCTCCTGAAGCTCGGAGCGGATCCGCGCGAGCTCCGCCTGGCGCTCCTCGCTCACCTGCTCGAGCTGGGTCCTCTCGTCTGACAGCGACTCGAGCTCGCGCGTGAGGTCGGCGGCGCGCGCCCTGGCGCTGTCGAGGTCCAGCGAGGTCGCTCCCAGGCGCTGCTGAAGATCGGAGCGCAGCGCTTGCGACGCGTCCACCGTGGCGCGCAGGCGCCCCAGCTCCTCGACGGCCTCGTCGCGCTCGGCCACCAGCCCGTCGCGCTGGGCAGCGAGCTGATCGCGCTGACTGGCGGCCTCGTCGCGCTCGGCCGCGAGCCCATCACGCTCGGAAGCGAGCTCGGCTGCCTGGGCGGCGAGCCCGTCGCGTTCGCTCACGGTGGCGGCAAGATCGGCCTGTGCAGCGCTGAGGGCGGTAGCGACCTCGTCACGCTCGGCGACTGAGGCGGCGAGGTTCGCCTGCGTCGCACTCAGGGCCGTCGCGACCTCGTCGCGCTCGCTCACGGCCGCAGCGAGGTCCGCCTGCGTCGCGGTGAGGGCGGTCACGACCTCGTCACGCTGCTGCATGACGATGTCCAGGCTCATCCTCGCCTCCTCGGCGGAAGCCGCCTCCGTAGCGGCGCCCTCCCTCGAGGCACCCTCTGCAGAGGCGGCGCTCGCACTCTCGGCCGCCGTCCTCGCCTCGGACGCCGCGGCGCGAGCGGCTTCGAGCTCGACCACGATCGCATCGCGTTCTTCCATGACCGACGTGAGCTGGCGCGTGAGGTCATCCCTGGCGACCCGCAGTTCGGCGACCTCGCGATCGGCCGCGTCGCTCAGCACGCGCAGGTCGGCCAGCTCGCCGCGTTCGTGGTCGAGCTCGGCACGTAGGTCGGCGACCTCGGCCATGGCGGCCGAGGCCTCATCACGAGCAGCCTGTAGGAAAGCCACTGGCGCGGCGGCCACCGCCCCGGCCGCGTCGCCCGCGGCCGCGCCCTGGCCGGACTCGAGCGCTTCGAGCCGCGCTTGAGCCGCCTCAGACTGGGCCCGAGCCTCCTCCAACTGGGCCGTCGCCTGGGTGCGCCCCGCGATGGCCTCGTTCAACTGGGCATTGACGGCGTCACGCTCGGCGTTGGCCGCGGCGAGGTCGGCCCCGGCCTGGTCCCTCTCGGCGTTGGCCTGACCAAGCTGGGCGTTGACCGAGGCCACCTGGGCAAGGGCGGCGTCGACCCGACCCTGGGCCTCGCCCAACCTCGCCTCGAGGCCGGTAACCCGGTCCTGAAGGTCGGTCACGTTCGCTGCCGCCGTATCGCGGTCGGCCTCGGCGCGCGCGAGCGTGTCGAGCGCCGCCGCGAGGCTCGCCTCGACGGCCTCCTTCGCGCTCGTCGCCTGGCTCAGCTCGCCCTGGAGACTCGTGACGCGGCCGGACAAGGTCGCGTTCTGCTCGGTGAGCTCCTTCTCCAGCTTGCTCGGGCCGCAGGCGAGCAGGAGCGTGAGCGGCATGACCGCCGCGAGGACTACGAACGAGGCCCGCCTCCGGCGAGCCGCTGGCCGGGTGCTCTGGTTGCGCATGACCGAATATACAAGGCGAGGGGCACTTCAGACGAGACTCATGAGAGCGGCGCGGGGAACGAGCGCTAGGCCCAGCGTAGGCCGCCCACGGCGAAGAGGCGGCACTTTCTTCTCAAGATGCTGAACAATGTATTGACACCCGACCCGCTAGCCCCTACACTCCCCTCAAATGACAAGCGAGCGGCCTTCGCGCCACTGTCTGCAACGGCTACGTCAGCACTTCTCGCGGCTGTCTCCAGCCCAGCAGGTCGTCGCGGAGTACATCCTGAAGAACCCGAACGACGCCATGCAGGCCTCCATCCACGAGATCGCGGCGCGCTGCCGGACGAGCGTCGGCACCGTCGTGCGCCTCGCGAAGGACATCGGGTTCGAGGGCGTGAGGGAGATGAAGCTCGCCCTCGCGCTCGAGGTCGGCACCCTCATCCCCAACCTCACCGCGCGCCAGGGGTCCAGCCGCGGGAACGCGGCGGAACTCCTCGAGAACACGGTCCTCGGCCTGAACGAGACCGCCGCAGCCCTCGACATACCGGAGCTGCAGCGGGTGGCGCGCCTGCTCGCCGAGGCAGGCCACGTCGACGTCTACGGGGCCAGCACCTCCTACCTCGTCGGGATGGACCTCGTCGAGAAGCTCAAGCGCCTCGGCATCTACGCCTCCGTGTACGAGAACAGCTACATGCAGGCGATCTCGGCCACGGGCCTCGGTCCGGGCGACGTCGCCATCGGCGTCTCCTACTCCGGCGAGACGCAGAGCGTGGTGGAGTGCGTGGCCATGGCCCGCGAGCAAGGCGCTACCACCGTCGCCCTCACGAACTTCACCGACTCGAGCATCGTGGACGTGTCCGACGTCGTCCTCTCGACCGCCGTGTCGCGCCACCTGATACCCGACGGCAGCCTGGGTGGCCGGATAGCGCAGCTCTACGTCGTGGACGCCCTGTTCATCGAGCTTATCGCCTCTGATTCCGAGCGCTTCGATGCGGCCTTCCACCGCTACAACCAGATCCTCCTGCAGAAGGTGGGCAAGTCCCGCGACCGCCTCGGCCTGGGCCTCAAGCACCCGGGCCTCGGCAGGGGCCGGTCAGGTGACGGCCCCTCGGCCCCGCCCCCCACCAGGTCCTCGGCCAAGACGCTGACCGTGGCGGCCAGCACCAAGAAGACGGCCAAGAACGCCAAGAACACCGGGAAGAAGAGCGGGGCCAAGACCCCGCGTAAGGAGAGCAGCCATGAGTAGCGCAGGTTCGATGCGCGCCGCCGTGTTCCGCGGGGTGCGCGACATCGCAGTGACGGAAGTGGCGCGGCCCACCGCGGAACCGGGCAAGGTCCTCGTGAAGGTGACGCGCACCGGGATCTGCACGTTCGAGCGGCGCATCTACAGCGGCGCCCAGAAGCACGTCCCCATGCCGTCTATCGCTGGGCACGAGGTCGCCGCGACCGTCGAGGCCGCGCCGGCGGACACGGGCTTCGAGCCGGGCGACCGCGTCGCCCTCGACCTGGTCTACCGCTGCGGCCATTGCTACTACTGCGTGCGCGGCCAGGACAACCAGTGCGTTCGGCTCTACAGCGAGGGCCTCAAGTGGGACGGCCTCAACGTCATCGGCGGCGGCTTCGGCGAGTACATCTCCGTCGACCCCGCCAAGGTCTTCAAGGTCGACCCCACCGTCCCGCACCACATCATCGCGCTCTCGGAGCCCCTCGGCTGCGTGATCCACAGCTTCAGCAAGACGACCGTCGGCCTCGGCGACACGGTAGCGGTGATCGGCGCCGGCACGATGGGCTCGCTCCACGTGGTCCTGGCCAAGCTCTACGGCTGCAAGGTGCTGGTCAGCGACCCCGACGAGGAGCGCCTCGCGTTCGTGCGCGACCGCCTCGGAGCGGACGTCACCGTGAACCCGACCAAGGACGACCCCATCGCCGCCGCTAGGGCGCTGTCCGCCGGGCGCGGCACCAACGCCGTCTTCGTGACCGCCGGTGTGGGCGCAGCCGCCGAGCAGGCCATCGAGATGGCGGGCAAGTACTCCACCGTGGTCCTGTACGCGTCCACCCACCCGGCCGCCAAGATCCAGGTCGACTGGAACCGCATCCACTACAACGAGATCCGCATCGACGGCACGGAATCGCGCACCAGGAACGACGTCCGCACGGCCGCCGAGCTCCTGCCCCAGCTCCAAGGGCGGCTCGAGCACCTCGTCTCGCGCCAGATCGCCCTGGAGGAGCTACCGGACGAGCTCGAGCACGGGGTGCCGACGGGCGCCACGCAGCGCGTCATCGTGAACTTGGAGGCGTGAACCTAGAGGCGTGAACCCAGAGGCATGAGCCCAGAGGCATGAGCCTGGAGGCGTGAAGGCCGCCGCCCGTACAGCCGCCCCATGAGGGACGGACCGCCACCACCGCGCGCCACCCAACCGGCGCCGAGGCCCCGACCACCGCCTGCGCGACGAGCGCAGAGAGCCCGCAACCGGGCGAAGCTAGAGAGTCAGGAGAGCGAACATGCACGTCAGCAGCACCAAGGTCCGCAGGCTCCAGAGGGTCTTCCGTCAGGACGGCCGCGCGCTGATCGTGGCCATGGACCACGGGTCATACATGAACGTCCTCCCCCAGGCGGCAGACCCTGGGAGGATCCTCGACGACGTGCGCGAGGCCGGAGCAGACGCCGTCCTCACCACCCTGGGCATAGCGACGACCTACACGGACCGCCTCGGCGACATGGGCCTCATCCTGCGCCTCGACGGCTCCGGCTCCATGCTCGACCAGGGCTCCACCTTCGAGCAGCGCTACACCATCGAGGACGGGCTGCGTGTCGGCGCGGACGCCGTGGCGGCCATGGGCTTCCCCGGCGAGGGCCGGGGCGAGACCCTGCACAACCTCGGCCGGATCGCCAGCCAGTGCACGGCCTGGAACATGCCGCTGCTCGCCGAGATGATGCCCGGCGGCTTCAACCCGAGCCTGCACACGCCGGAGAACATCACTCTCGCCAGCCGCATCGGCGTCGAGCTCGGCGCAGACATCATCAAGACCACCTACACGGGCGACGTGGAGTCGTTCAAGGCCCTCACCGCCGGCGTCTTCGCCCCCGTGGTCGTGCTCGGCGGGAACAGGAAGGGCGAGTTGGTGGACCTCCTCACGATGGTCCACGACTCCCTCCAGGGCGGCGCGAGCGGCGTGGCCGTCGGCCGCAACGTCTGGCAGCACGAGAACGCCGGGGGCGTGGTGCGCGCCCTCGCCCGCATCATCCACGACGGCGCCACCGTCGCGCAGGCAGCCAAGGAGCTCGGGTCGCGGTAGTGACCGAGTAGCCGATGCTCAGAGCGACCACCCAGGCCCTCGCCAGACGCTCCGCCACGTTCGCGGGGGAGCTGTGGGCGCTTGCGGCGGTAGTCGGCTACACCGGCTCGAACCTGTTCGGCCGCGCGGGCGTCGCCTTGGGCAACCCCGTCGCCGGCCCCCTGCTACGCGACCTCCCGAGCTTCCTGCTCGGGCTGGCGCTGCTGAGCCGCGCGGGACGCTACCGCCAGCTCGTACCAGGTCGGAGCGCCTTCCAAGGCGCCAAGCTGGTCCCCTTCGCCCTCAGCGGCGCCATCTCGGTCATCGGCACCTTCGCGTTCTTCTTCTCGCTGAGTATCGGCGGCGTGAACATCGCCGTGCCCGTCCTCCAGACCCAGCTCCTCTGGGGCGCCCTCTTCGGCTGGCTCCTCCTCGGCGAACGCGTCCTGCCCCGGGGCGTCCTCGGCATCGCCGTGACGTTCGCCGGCCTATGCGTGCTCGCCGTCGGGCAGAGCAGGGGTACCCCCGTGTCCGACGCCTGGTTCACGGCCCTGCTCTTGGCGCTGGTGCCGGCGGTGGCCTGGGGCCTCTCCGGCGTCATCTGGCGCCGCGGCCAGATGCAAGGCGTCGAGCGCGCCACCGGCATGACCGTGCACTACGGCACGTCAGTCAGCCTCAGCCTGGGCTTCCTCGTCGCGGCCGGCCAGCTTGGCGTGTACCAGGCTATCGGCTGGGAGAGCCTCGCCTCGCTCGTCATGAGCGGCATCTGCGGTGGCGTGATCGCCGCGTTCGCCATGTTCACGGCCATCAAGCTCCTGCCGGCCGCCACCGTCTTCGTCCTGAACGGCCTCACTCCCCTCCTCACAGCGCTGGGCGGAGCCTGGTTCCTGGGGGAATACGTCAACCCGCTCATGTGGGCCGGCATCGCGCTAACGAGCCTCGGCGTCGTAGTGTTCCAGGCCACCAAGCCCGTCAGGGTCGGCGCGCAGGACGGCGCACCAGGCGTGCCGGCGCGCGGCGCCCCCGGCGCGGCGGCCGCGCCGGCACCCGACCCACGCCCCGGGAGGCGGCGTCCATGAGCCGGCCCGAACGCCCACGCCCCACGGGTGGACCCGGCGACCTCGTCCTGGGCGTCGACCTCGGCACCACGGGCTTCAAGGCCGGGGCGTTCGACGCGGAAGGGCGCCTCGTCGCGGCGGGCAAGGTGGAGTACGCGCTCGAGCGGCCGCGCGCCGCGTGGGCGGAGCAGCCGGCCGAGCGCTGGTGGGAGGCGTTCGAGCTGGTGCTGAGCCAGCTCCGCGAGAACGTCGACACGCGCCTCATCCGCGCCATCGCCGTGGCGGGCCAGTCGCCGACCGTGGTGCCGGTCGGCCCGGACGGCGCCGCGCTCAGGCCTGCCATCACGTGGGCCGACCGACGCGCGGTCGCGCAGGCCGCCCGGATGGCGGAGACGCTGGGGGCCGGCTTCGTGAACATCGAGTTCGAGTCCTTGCCACGCGTGCTGTGGATCAGGGACAACGA
>CAUJFI010000084.1 GCA_963170125.1 Deinococcota bacterium
CGACGCCGTCGTCGACAGGGTGCAGGCCGCCGTGCTCGCTGGCATGGGCCTGGTGGTCTTGCACTCCGGCCACTACTCGAAGCCGTTCCGGCGCATGCTCGGCACCACGGCGTCCTTGAAGTGGCGGGAGGCGGACGAGAAGGAGCGCCTGTGGAGCCTGCAACCCGGACACCCGCTCCTGCTGGGCGTGCCCGACTACTTCGAGCTTCCCCGCGAGGAGATGTACGGCGAGCGCTTCGACGTTCCCGACCCGGACGAACTCCTGATGATCTCATGGTTCCAGGGGGGTGAGGTGTTCAGGAGCCTGGCGACGTGGCGGCGCGGCCACGGCACGGTCGTCTACTTCAGGCCAGGCCACGAGACCTACCCCACGTACCACGACGCGAACGTGCAGCGCGTCCTCGCCAACGCCGCGGCCTACGCCGCCGCCAGGGTGCGGCGCCCCGACAGGGGCAGCCCGGAGACCCCGGCCATCGAGCCGGTGCCCAACCCCGGCAAGGAGCACATCCTCGGGCTGACCAGCGGTGGGGTCGACGGGTGAGCGAGTTGCGGGCCGCCATCGTCGGCACGGGCGGCATCTCGACCAACCACTTCGAGGGCTACCGGGCGGCCGGCGTCGAGGTCGTCGCCCTCTGCGACGCCGTGCCCCAGGCGCTGGCGGCCAAGGCCAGCGCCTGGGGCGTGGAGCGCACCTACCTCGATTTCGAGGAACTGTTCTCGGCGGGTGGCTTCGACGTCGTCAGCATCGCCGCGCCTACGGCCGTGCACCACCCGGCGACGCTGCGCGCGGCCGCGGCCGGCGTGCACGTGCTGGTCGAGAAGCCCATGGCCCTCGACCTCAGGTTGGCCGACGAGATGATCGCCGCCTGCGACGCGGCGGGGGTCGTCCTCATGGTCGGGCATCAGCTCCGCTCGAGCGGCCCGGGGCGCAAGGCCAGCGAGCTCATCGAGGCGGGGGCCATCGGCAATGTCACTCACGTGCGCCTGCGCCAGGCGCACGACTGGGGCGGCCAAGGCGTCCGCCCCTCGTTCAGGACGCGCGCTTCGGCGGGCGGCGGCACGCTCCTCGACAACGGTTGTCACCTCGCCGACCTCGCCAGGTTCTTCGGCGGCTCCGTGAGCGAGGTGTACGCCCGGCTCGGGACCCTCATGTACCCCGTCGAGGTCGAGGACACGGCGCACGTGAGCATGCGGTACGCCGACGGCTCGCTCGGCGTCATCGAGGCGGCGTGGACGGCCACGGGCTGGGAGGAGGGGTTCTGGGTCTACGGCACCGAGGGCGCCCTCGAGTGCACGAACCGGTACGGCCCCCAGAACCTCAGGCACGCTTACCGCGCGTCGCCGGGCTCCAACTGGGACAAGACGGACGTCACGACCTTCGAGTTCACTGGCGCCTCGTCGCACACGAGGCACGTCATGGCGTTCGTCGCAGCCGTGCGCGGCGACGGACCGGTGGTGTGCAGCGGCGTCGACGGCCGCGAGGCCGTCAGGATCATCCTCGCGGCCTACGCCAGCGCGGCCGCGAACGCCCCCGTGGCCCTGTAGGCGACGGGTGTGACGTTCGAGCAGTTCACCTCCCTCATCGCCGAGATGGTCGACGAGATCCCCGCGGAGTTCCTGCAGGGTCTCGGCGGCGTCCACGTGCTGCCCGAGGCACGGCTAGAGCCGGACTTCGAGGACGTCTTTCGTATGGGCGAGTACCTCGATCCCGGCTCGCCCGACTTCCTGGGCGCAGGCGAGGGCCTCGGCCGCCAGGTCGTCCTCTACTACGGCTCGTTCGAGGCCATCGCGGAGGACGATCCCGACTTCGACTGGGAGGACGAGGCGTGGGAGACGCTGACGCACGAGCTCAGGCATCACGTCGAGTCGCTCGCCGGCGAGGACCGGCTGGTGCAGGAGGACGTCGAGGACGCCCGCGGCTTCCCGCGCAAGCGGTAGCGGCGGTGACCGAGGCGCGGTGAGCGCCGGAGCCGTGGTCCGCCGCTAGGCCGTGCGGTCCGCTCTCACCCACCAGCCCGGCTGGGCCCCCGCGAGGGCGACGGCCACGCTGCGCGCGTGCTCCGCGTCGCGCGCCACGCCGAAGCAAGTCGGGCCGCTGCCCGAGAGCAGCACCCCCCTCAGTCCGGCCCCCCGCAGCGCCCCCAGGACCGCCCTGACAACAGGCAGGCTACGAAGCACGCCCGGTTGCAGGCCGTTGGGCCAGCCCGGCTCCGCGCCCGCCGCCAGGTTCGCCAACGCGCCGTCGAACCGGAGGCGGGGCGTGAAGCCGACGAGGTTGGCGTAGGCCGCGGCCGCGGAGACCTGGCCGCCCGGGTTGGCGAGGACGAGGTGGAGGCGCGGGACCGCCACCGCCGCGAGCCTCTCCCCCCTGCCGCGCGCGAGGGCGGCCGGGGCGGTGGTCGTCAGGAAGGGGACGTCGGAGCCGAGGGCGCGGGCGACGGCCTGCACGTCGACCCCGGCAGGTAGCCGCTCGGCCAGCGCCCGCAGCACGGCGCCGGCGTCCGCCGAGCCACCGCCGAGACCGGCAGCCACGGGGATGTGTTTCGCGAGGTGGAGGTCGACGACCACATGCTGCGCGTCCGGGGCGGAGGCCCGACGTTGCCGAAGGTAGGCCTCGGCCGCCCGGACGGCCAGGTTGTCCTGGGCCGGCCCGATGGCGTCCCCACCCGGCAGCCCCGGCGCGACGTCGACCGTGAGGTGCACGGCGTCCCGGCCCGCGCCAGCTACCTCCGCGATCCCGATGCGCAGCTCGTCGGCCAGTCCGACCCTGGCCATGACCGTCTCCAGCTCGTGGTAGCCGTCGCCGCGCAGGGCGATGACGGCTAGTCCGAGGTTGACCTTCGCCTGCGCGAGGTACGTGTCTGACGTACGGACGGTCCCTTCGGTCATGCCTCGTCACCGCCCCGTGAGCGCCACACGTCGAGCAGGGCCAGCCCCAACTCCAGGTCCTCCGCGGTCGTCAACTTGTGAAGGAGCTGGCTCCCCTCCACCCACGCCACGGCCGCCCCGAGCCGCGTCACGAGGGCCGCGTCGTCGGTCGCCTCGACCCCGTCGGCGAACGCCGCGGCATGCGCGCGCTCGAGGAGCTCCCGCACGAAGGCCTGGGGCGTCTGCACGCGCCGGAGCTCGTCGCGCGACAACGCCCGACCGTTCGCCACGTCGACGACCGTGTCGGTGACGCGTAGGCAAGCGCTGGCGGCGCCCACGGCGCTGGCGGCCGCCAGCACGCGTTCGGCGACCGTGCGGGGCAGGAACGGCCGGGCGGCGTCGTGCACGAGCACTAACTCGGCGTCCACCACGCCGAGCATGGCCCGCACCGTGGCCTGGCGCGAGGCGCCGCCGGGCACCAACCTCGCGGACGCCCCGACGAGCCGCCTGGCATCCTCGAGGAGCGCGAACGGTACGGCCACCACTACGTCGTCGACGACTGCGCGCACGTTGGCGACGGCCAGCTCGAGGAGCGTGGCGTCGCCCAGCCTGACGAACGCCTTCGGCCCGAGGCCCATGCGCGTGCCACCGCCGGCGGCCGCGACGAGCCCGACCGTCCTGCTGGCGATGTGGGTCACTCCGCCACCGAGCGCCATCTCGGAGCGTGGTCGTTGGCCACGCCCAGGAGGTCGAGGGCGCGGCTCGTCACGCCGGCTATGAGTTCGCCGATGTCGGTCGGGTTGTGGTAGAAGCCGGGCGCGGCCGGGAGGACCGTGGCACCGGCGTCGTGCGCGGCCAGCATGTTCACGAGCATCGGCCGCGAGTACGGCGCCTCACGCAAGACGAGCACGAGGGGCCGGCGCTCCTTGAGCGTCACATGGGCGGCGCGCGTGATCAGCGTGTCGGCGTGGCCTTGCGCGACCTTGGCCAGCGTGCTCGCGCTGCACGGCGCGATGACCATGCCGACCGTGAGGTGGCTCCCGGAGGCGATGGGGGCGCCGAGGTCGGAGTCCTTGTAGTCGACGTCCGCCAGCGCCTTCAACTGCTTCGGGCCCTCGGGCAGCTCGGTCGGTGCCACGAGCTTGGCGCCCGCGCTGACTACGAGCGAACTCCTGACACCAGCGCTCTTGAGGGCGGCGAGCAGGTCGACGGCGTAGATCAGGCCGCTCGCGCCGCTCACGCCGACCACCACCTCGCGCTTGGGCTGCCGGGCTCCACCGCTGGCTAACAGCTCGTCCGTCACGCCCCCAGGCTACCCCGTGCGCGCTTATACTCGCGCCATGATGACGTCAGGCGGTCGGTTGGAGAGCACCGCGGCGCAGGCGCGACCTGACGCCCTTCTACACGATGAGCGCAGGGGGCGGCGCCCCGCTACCGATCGGGCCTTGCGGCGCAGCCGCGCGCACCGCGTGCTGGGCGGCGTCTGCGGTGGCATCGCCGAGTTCGTCGGCGTCGCTCCGAGGACGGTGCGCGTCGTCTACGCCCTCAGCGCCCTCCCCTCGCTGGGGATGACGGCCGTCGGCTACCTCCTGCTCTGGTGGCTGATCCCCGTCGCGGAGGCTAGCGGCTAGACGAGGAGCCTGACGGGCGACGCCAGGAGCTCGTCGACCCGCGCGAGCAGGCGCGCGCCTTGTGCGATGGGCAGCGCGCCCGTGAGCGCCAGGGTGCTCCGGTAGGCGCCGCTGTCGCTGTCGTACATGAACCGCCCAAGGGTCACGGCCGGCACGTCGAGATCGAGGACCGCCTCGTCGACGTCGAGACCGCTGAGGTCGACGACCGCCAGCGCGACCTCGTCCTCCTCCGTCCCCGAGCCTGCCAGGTCCGCCACCAGGTCTACGAACGGCCGCGTGGCCGCGTCGTCGACACGCCTGAGCCTCACGGCGCCTGCCACCTCCGCCAGCGCGACCTGGCCGCTTGCCAGGCCGGCGTCCTGGGCGGCCTTGGCGACGGCGCGCAGGAGGAAAGGAGCGGCGCTCAGCGGCTCGTCGCCACCGAGCTCGAGGCCGGCGGCCAGTTGAGCGGCCGCAAGGGCGCTGACGTCGACGTTGCGGCGCAGCAGGTTCGGGGTGCGCGCGAGGGGCAGCCCGCCGTAGCGCAGGGCCGCGCCGACCTCGAGCGCGTGCGGCGCGAACGCCGGAACCGCGACGGGCCACGTCGCCGAGTCCGGCTCGGCGGGTTCGAAGCTGGGAGATGGGTAGGCGTCCTCCGCCGCGCCCTCATGGTCCTCGTCCGCGGCGACTCCGAACGTGACGAACTCGTCCGCGACGACCTCCGCCGCTTCCCAGCCGGCACCGTCGGAGAGCTCGCCAGCCTCGCCGACCGCAGCGTCCAACGGCGCGGCGCCTGCCGCCGTGAAACCGCTCTGCTCGTGGACTTCCCCCGCGCCTTCCGGCTCCGCCGAGGTCGCCCACGTGGTCGCGTCGTCGTCGAACCCCGTGACACCCACGGCGACGGTCGCGTCGTAGTCGAACGCCTGGAACGAGGGTTCCACGGCGGGCTCGTCACCCTCGCCCGCCGCGCTCGTGTCCCAGAGGTCGCTCAGGTCCTCTTTCGGTCGGACGCTCGGCTCCGCGTCGAAGCTCAGAGCGTCCTCTTGCCACGTGGCTCCGCTGGTGCCGACGTAGTCGTCGACGTCGATCGAACCGAGCGGCTCGTCGAGCGCGTCCGAGCCGGCTCCGGACCGCTCGCTCCACCCGCCGCCGAGAGCCTCCTCCGGCTCAGGTTCGGATACGGGCTCGTCGGACACCAACAGCAGGTCGTCATCCTCGGCCAGGCGCCCGTCGTCGTTGCTCCCCAACGCGCCGTCGGTCGTCGGCGCCTGGGCCTCGGAACGGTAGGCGTACGCGCCGGCGGCAGGGTCTTCGTCCTGAGCCGCGTCGTCCGAAGCGCCGTCGTCCGAAGCGCCTTCGTCCTGGGCGGCGGCTTCCGGCGCCACGGGCGTGGCGTCCTCGTCGTCGCCGAACAGGAAGACGTCCTCGTCGAGCTGGGCGAGGTCGTCGACTTCGTCGGCCGCCCGCTGCAGCGGCGAGGCGCCCAGGCCGGCGTCGGCGGCGTCGGCAGCGGCCGACTGCGCGGCGGCGGACCGGGAGTAGTTGCCGACGGAGTCGGCGTGGACCTCGGGCCACTCGTCCATGCCGTCTGGGAGCGGCTCTGGGGTGGGGTCGAGCGCCTCTTCGCCGGCCATGACCCGGGCGAGGTAGTCGAGCACATCGCGCTCGAGGATGAGTCCTCCCGGACCCGTGCCGCTGAGGCGACGCCAGTCCACGTTGTTCTGCTCTGCCAGGTTCCTGGCGAGTCTTGCGATCTCAGGTTCGCTCACGAGCGTTCCTCCTGGGCGGTGTCACCGGTGACTGCGGCAGGCGACCTGCGCGCATGCGAGCGCATGCTGGTCACTAGGGGGAGCACGAAGGTGGCTCCGAGTATAGCGTGCCACCCTCCCCGGCCGTTCCGGCAATTTGCCACTCGCGCGCGCTGCTCCGTCCTGCGAGCCGTGCCGACGGCATCGATGCTCACGGACGCCACGCCTGGAAGAACACGTCGTCGACGTAGGTTTGAAGCATGGCTTCCTGGCCGTAGATGGCCACGGACGTGATCACGCTCTGCCCCGCGCCGACGCGGCGATCGAAGACCACCCGCTCGCCCCGGTCGTCGCTCACCACCAGCTTCAGGTCGTAAGGCTGCTCCAGGAGCCGCCTCACGCCCATGTTGGTCGGGTCGAACGTGAACGGTACCAGGCGGCTGCCGTCGCCGACCGTCTCGCCGTCTGGGGAGTTCGCGTCACCGCCGCCGACGTCGGTCGGGCGGTTCGCGTCAGGCAGGGTGAAGTCCGGCACGAGGCCACCTGACGGCGCGCCGTTGACGATCAGGAACACGGGCGTGCCCGGGGCCGTGTAGCCGGTAGGGCGCACGTCCACGACGCCCTCCGGCCGCTCGGGGTCCTGTACGAAGGTGATCTGGCCGACACGCAGCTGCGCCGCTCCGATCGCGAGCTGCGCCTGCCACTGGGGCTGGCCGATCACGTCCGGCACCTGCACGACGTTGGCGGTCGACAACGAGTAGCTCAGCAGCACCGGCGTGCCGGGCGGGACGACCTCGCCAGGGGCGGGACGCATCGCCACGACGGCGCCCGGCTGTGAGAAGGAGATCCCCGACGGTAGCGCCTCCACCCTACCGAAGCCCAGCCGAGCCAGCTGCTGCACGGCCTCGTCGACGTCGGTGCCCACGAGGTCGGGAAGCGCGACGGGCTGCCGCTCCGGGCCGCTGCTCACGACCAGCGCGATAGACGCCCCTTCGGCGAGGCGCATGCCGCCCGGCGGCTCCTGAGCTATGACCGTGCCGGCGGGTCTGCCGCTCGGTTCGTACTGGATGAGGCTGAGGGGCAGGTTGAGTTCGGCCGCGCGCCCCTTGGCAGCGGCCTCGAGCATGCCGACCATGTCGGGGAGGACCGCGGCGGCGGGCGGGGTGTTCACGCCAAGATGAATCGAGCGTAGGCGCTTGACGACCGTGCCCGGTCCCGGGGACTGGGAGGTGACAGCGTCGGCGGGCGCGCCCTCGACGTGCTCGACGAACGTCACCGGGTCGAACCCTTGGCTGCGCAGCAGGCGCGCGGCCTGGTCGAAAGGCATGCCGACGAGATCCGGCAGGACCTGCTCCTCGACGGCGAAGTAGCGGCCCGCGTCGAGGACGACCGCCACGACGACCAGGAGGAAGACGGCGGCGGCCAAGACCAGCCGCACGACTGACCCGCGGCCGCCGGTGCTGCTCCCCTTCGCGATGGCGCGGCTCACGCGCGGACTCTACCACGGTCCCGGACGCGGGCGGGACCGCCGCGATGCGTCGCGCACGGCGCTAACATGACGCATGCATCGCGGATACGCGTACCTGGGCGCCGGCTCCTTGGCCCACCTGTCGGAGGCCGAGCTCGCGGCGGAGTGGGAACTGACGAGCTTCGCGAAGCTCGCCGAGGCCGGCATCCGCTGGCACGGCGTCGCCTTGCCGGCGGCGCTGGAGGCGCGGTTCTACAGCCTCAACAACCTGCCGGCGAAGCTGTCGCCCCTCTTCCGGGGGCTAGACCCGCTCGACCCGGACGAGGACGTCCTGGAGGAGGCCGAGGAGGCGGCCGTGCCCCTGATAGCCCAGCACTTCCTGCTCGACGAGTGGGTCGACCTCGTCTACGACTCCTTGTCCTGGCCCGGCCAGACCGTCGTGCGGAGGCCGGGCGCGGCAGGCGGGCGGGAAGCGTCCGGGCGCCGTGGCGCCTTGCTGGCCGTCAAGGCCACCTTCCAGGCCGACTGGCGGGTCGACGCGGTCGCGGGCAGGCTGGCCACGACTGGCGCTCACGGCATCGAGGCGCGCCCGGTGCTCCTCACCCCGGGTCCGGAGCGACCGGCCGCCGAACTCGCGCGCCGCGCCTCGGCTGCCCTGGGCGCGGCGGTGACCGCGTGGTCGGACGCGAACGGGCACCTGACGCGCCTGCGGCCGGTCTGAGGGCCTACTTGCGCAGCCCGCCGGCCGCCAAGCGCACGGGCGTGGTGTTCTCGAAGGTGACGAACGCGGACGGGTTGCTGGAGTTGAGCAGCTTTAGCAGCTCCGGGATCTTCCGGCGGGGGATCACGGAGAACGACACCCGCACGTCGCCGTCGCGGCCCCGCGCGTTGAGCACGGTCACGTAGTAGCCGGCCTGCCGCAGCTGATCCTCGATGGCCGGGCTGTCCACAGGGGTGACGACGCGCATGATCGCCTCGCCGATGGCCAGCCACCGCTCGATGCTCACGCCCAACATGGTGCCCGTCGCGTAGCCGGCGGCGTAGGCGACGAACTTCACGGGTGAGTCGAGGTTGGAGAGCACCTGCGCGGCCGCCACGAGCCACACGAGCGACTCGAAGAAGCCGAAGAGCCCGGCGAGGCGCCTCTGGCCGCGAACGAGGAAGCCGATCCGCAAGGTGCCGAGCGAGACGTCGACGATGCGCAGGCAGAAGATCAGCAGCGCCGGGAGGAGGAGGGCGACGAACTCGCTCACGCCCCACCCAGCTCCGCGGCCGCCACGGCGGCGGCCCCGATCACGCCGGCCTCTCCGCCGAGGAGCGCCGTGCGGAAGACGGGCGACGGGTAGCCCTCGAGGTACCGCGCGGCGGCCGCCTCTATCCGGCTCAGGTAGAACTCCCCCACCTCCGCGAGTCCGCCGCCAATCACGAAGCCTTCCGGGTCGAAGACCTTCACGAGGTTCGCCAGCCCGATGCCCGTGAAGAGGGCGGCGTTGTCGACGATGCCGAGCGCCTTCTGCTCACCGGCGCGGGCCCGGTCGAACAGTTCGCGCGTGCCCATCTCGGCGCCGTAAGCGTAGGAGGCGTCCCTGGCCATCGAGCGCCCGGCCGCCAGCGCCTCTAGGCTGCCCGCGTGCCCGTCGCCGCCCATCGGACCCCCGACCATCATGGTCATGTGGCCGATCTCGCCCGCCAGGCCGTTGGCGCCCCTGATCACGCGGTCGCCGATGAACAGGCCACCGCCGATGCCGGTCGAGACGGTGACGTAGACGCTCGACTCGAGGTCCTTGGCGGCGCCGTAGCGGTGCTCGGCGTAGCCGGCGGCGTTAGCGTCGTTCTCGAGGACGACGCGCATGGCGAGCGAACGCTCGAGCTCGGCCACCAGCGGCGCGTCCTGCATGCCGGCGATGTTGGGGGCGAAGAGGACCTTGCGTCTGGCCCGGTCCAGCGGCCCCGGCGAGCCTATGCCCACGCCGGCCACCGCGTGCCCGCGACCAAGCAGCTCGCGGGCGCTCCCGGCGAGGGCCGCCACGACGTCGACGAAGCCCGTCTGCGGCGTGTCGACCCGCACGTGATCGATCACCCTGCCCTCGTCGACGATCGCGGCGAGGATCTTCGTTCCTCCCAAGTCCAGACCTAGCGTGACCATTCAACTCTCCTCGTGCGAAGCGCGCAGGACCGTAGCCGCAGCGTCCGCGATCATCAGTTCCTCGTCCGTCGGTACCACCAGCACGGCGACGCGGGCACCCTCGGCGCTGATGGTCGTCTCGCCGCGCGCGTTCCTCGCCTCGTCAACCGTGACACCGAGGAACTCTAGCCCGGCGAGCGCGGCTCCGCGCAGGGCGGCGGAGTTCTCGCCGATGCCGCCCGTGAACACGACGGCGTCCAACCCGC
>CAUJFI010000085.1 GCA_963170125.1 Deinococcota bacterium
GAGCGCCACCACGAGCTCGTCGCCAGCCTGTCCGGCGGGGAGCGCACGCGGCTGGGCCTCGCGCGGCTACTCATGGCGCAGCCGGACGTGCTGCTCCTCGACGAGCCGACCAACCACCTCGACATCGAGATGCGGGCCTGGCTCGAAGGCCACCTAGGGCGCTACCCGGGCGCGGCCCTCATCGTCTCCCACGACCGGGCGTTCCTCGACGGCGCCTGCGGCCGCACCGCGGAGGTGAGCCGGGGCGAACTCCGCGTCGGCACCGGCAACCCGACCGCGTTCCGCGCGGCCCGAGCCGAGGCCGAGCGCATCCAGGCGCAGACGCGCGCCAACCAGGAGCGCGAGCTGGCGCGCCTCGACGCGGCCGCCGAGCAGATGAAGCGCTGGGCCGGCCAGAGCGAGAAGCTCCACCGGCGGGCCAAGGCCATGGAGCGCCGGGCCGACCGGTACGAGGTCGGCATGATCGACGAGGTGAGAGGCAAGGAGCGCACGACGCGCTTCACGTTCGACTGCGAGCCGAGCGCCTCGATCGTCATGACGGGGGAGCACTTGAGCAAGAGCTTCGGCGGGCGCAAGCTCCTGGACGACCTTACCCTCGAGGTGCGCCAGGGCGAGCGCATCGCGCTCGTCGGGCCCAACGGGGCGGGGAAGACCACCCTCCTGCGGCTCCTGCTCGGCGAGCACGCGTCCGACCATCCCCTCGGGGCCGTCCGCACGGGCGCGCGGGTGAGGGTGGGGTACTACGACCAGGGCCTCAAAGGGGTCGTCGGCGACGCCACCCTGTTCGAGGAGCTCCTCAAGCGCATGGGCGATGCCGACGCGCACAACGCGCTCGGGCGCTTCCTGTTCCCGTACGAGGCGCAGTTCAAGCGCGTCAACGACCTCTCGGGCGGCGAGCGGGCGCGCCTCGCGCTCCTCGACCTGACCCTGGCCCGCCGCAACCTGCTGGTACTCGACGAGCCGACCAACCACCTGGATGTCGAGATGATAGAGGCGCTCGAGGCCGCACTGGACGCGTACGAGGGCACGCTCATCCTCGTGTCGCACGACAGGCGCTTCCTCTCCAAGCTCGCCACCCGCGTCTGGGAGGTAAGGGACGGACGCTTCACCGACTACGCCGGCGACTGGGACTACTACATGCGCAAGCGCGGGGAGGGGCGCCCCGGCTCGGCCTCCGTGACCGACGAGGAGGCGCGTGGCGCGCGCGGAGCGGCTGCGGGCGGCGACACCCGCGGGGCGGACGCCGGCGGCTGGCAGGGGCGCGAGCCGACCCCCTCCCGTTGGCAGCTGGAGAGGCGACTGTCGGCGTTGGAGGGCGAGATCGCCCAGGTGGAGGAGCGGCTCGCGGACGTGACGCACCTGCTCGGCTCGCCGATGACCCTCGCGGCCGCCGACCTGGCGGCGCTCGGCGTCGGCGACTGGCGCACGCCGGGACCGCCGCCGCCCACCGCCGAGCTCCTCGCCGCTCTGGGCGCCGAGCATGCCATCCTGGAAGCGCGGCTCCTCCAGCACATGGCGGAGTGGGAAGACACGACGGACATGCTGAGCGCCGCCGCAGCAGGTGGCAAGAGCGGTCAGCGAGAGCAGCCAGGTCTAGGAGGCGAGGACTAGAGATGCAACGCGTTCGTTACCGGAGCTTCGATGGGGTCCATTGGGGCGAGCTAGAAGGCGGGATGATCCACCAGTTGACGCACATGCTCGGTTCGCCGAGCGGGCACCGCGTGCCGTTGAGCGACGTGTCGTTGCTGCCGCCGTGCGAGCCGAACGTCATCGTGTGCGTGGGCAGGAACTACGCCGATCACATCCGCGAGCTCGGCAACGACAAGGCCGGGCTGCCGACCGAGCCGGGGCTGTTCCTCAAGGGCCTGAACACCCTGAGCGGCGCGGGCGACGACGTGCCCTACCCGACCTGGACCGACGACCTGCAGTACGAGGGCGAGCTGGCCGTCGTCATCGCCAGGGAGCTGCGCAACGTCCCGGTCGAGGAGGCGCTCGACCACGTCCTCGGCTACACGTGCGCCCTCGACGTGACGGCGCGCGACAAGCAGCGCGGCGACCTCCAGTGGGTCAGGGCCAAGTCGGCCGACGGCTTCTGTCCGGTCGGGCCGTGGCTCGAGACGGACCTGGACCCGACCGACCTGCGGGTCACCACGCGCGTCAACGGCGAGGTCCGTCAGGACGGCAGGACCTCGGACATGATCTTCCCGGTCGCTCAGGTGCTGGCCTACATCAGCCGCTTCATGACGCTGCGCCCCGGCGACGTCGTGCTCACGGGCACGCCCGAGGGCGTAGGCAAGCTCAAGGTAGGGGACGCGGTGGAGGTGAGCGTGGAAGGCGTCGGCACGTTGACGAACCAGGTCGCGGCCGAGGTGCTCCCAGCGCCGAGCGCATGACCCTGCAGCAGGGGCTGGACGCCGCGGCGGGCAGGCAGGCAGTGGACAACGTGCCCGATGGCGCGGTGCCGCCCGATTATCCGCGGGTGCGCGACCTCGGCGGCGGCGTGCTGCAGATCGACACGGGTCACCTGGGCAACCCGGGTACCATCGCCGTGTTCGCCCTACCCCTCCCGGGTGGCGGCTTCGCCCTCGTCGAGAGCGGGCCGGGCAGCACCCGTGCCGCCGTCAGCGCCGGCCTGCACGAGGCGGGCTTGGAGCCTCGCGACCTGCGCTGCGTCCTGCTCACCCACATCCACCTCGACCACGCGGCCGCCGCCGGCGCCTTCCTCGAGGGTACGGACGCGAAGCTCGTGGTGCACGAGGCCGGTGCGCCGCACATGATCGACCCGAGCCGCCTCATGGCGAGCGCCCTGCGCGTGTATGGTGACGCCCTCACCAAGCTCTGGGGCACCATGCTCCCGGTGCCGGCGGAGCGCGTGCTGGCCGTCGCGGGGGGCGAGCGGCTCGACGTCGGCGGCCTGAGCGTGCGGGTCATCGCGACGCCGGGCCACGCCTCCCACCACGTCAGCTACCTCCTCGACGACGGCACGCTCTTCACCGGCGACAGCGCCGGGGTGCGCCTCGGCGGGGCCGACCTCCTGCGCCCGGCGTTGCCGCCGCCCGACCTCGACCTCGAGACGTGGCAAGGCAGCATCGAGCGCATGGTGGCGGCCGCGCCCGAGCGGCTCGTGCTCACCCACTTCGGGCAGGTGGACGGACGCCATGCGGCCGCGGCCCACCTGCGCTCCACTACCGAGCGCAACCGGGAGTGGAGCGAGGCCGTTCTGACGGGTATGAACGCCGGCGAGGACGCCGCGGCGCTCGTGGCGCGCGTGCAGCGCCTCGAGGACGCGGAGCTGGCCGCGGCCGGCGTCCTGCCCGGCATCAGGCTCCGCTACAAGATCACCTCGGACGCCGCCATGACCGTGGCCGGCCTCAAGCGCTACTTCACGCGGCTGCACCCGGAGCGGCTTACGCGCGCATGAGCGCGCCCACTCGTTTCCCGCTCGGCCGCCCCGCGCGCCTGGCCGTGTTCGCTTCGGGGCGGGGGTCGAACCTCCAGTCGCTCCTGCACGCGTTCCCGGCCGGTCACGAGCTCGCCTCCGTCGTGTTGGTCGTCAGCAACCGGCCCGATGCCACGGCACTGGACCGTGCGCGCGCCGCGGGCGTGGTCGCCGTGCACGTGCCCTGGCCGACCCGCGCCGACTTCGAGGCAGCAGCGAACGGCCTGCTGTCGCAGCACGGCGTAGACGTGGTCTGCCTCGCGGGGTTCATGCGGCTGCTATCGGCCGGCTTCACGGAGCGCTGGGCGGGACGGCTCGTGAACGTCCACCCGAGCCTGCTCCCCGACTTCCCGGGGCTCGACGCCCACGGGCAGGCCATAGCGGCCGGCGTCAAGGAGTCCGGCTGCACCGTGCACCTCGTGGACGCTGGTGTGGACTCCGGTCCCGTGATACTGCAACGCAAGGTGCCCGTGTTGCCGGGCGACGACGCCGAGGCCCTCGCCGGGCGCGTCCTCGCCGTGGAGCACGAGGCGTACCCAGCGGCCGTCAGGCTGCTCCTCACGGGCGCCTGGCGCCATGACGATCTTGGAGAGACCGGATGAGGGTCGTAGTCGTAGGTAGCGGCGGCCGGGAGCACGCCTTGGACTGGGTGCTCCGCGCGGGCGGGGCAGACGTGGCGCTGGTGGGCGTAGACCCCGACGTGGAGGCCCTGGCCGAGCGCATCGCTGCGCACGGGCCCGACCTGGTCGTCATCGGGCCGGAGGCGCCGCTCGTCGCCGGGCTCGCCGACGTGCTGCGCGGCAGGGGTCTCGACGTCTTCGGCCCGTCGCGGGAGGCGGCTGCGCTCGAGGGTTCCAAAGTGGTGGCCAAGGCGTTCATGTCGCGTTGGGGCGTGCCGACGGCGCGCTACCTCGCATTTGATAATCCTAGCGAAGCCCTCGCTTACCTCGCGACCGCCACCGCCCCGATAGTCGTGAAGGACTCGGGGCTGGCGGCCGGCAAGGGCGTCACCGTGGCCGGCACGCTCGAGGAGGCCGAGGCGGCCGTGCGCGCCGTGTTCTCGGGCGCCGCCGGCGCGTCCGGGCCGCAGGTCGGCGCGCGCCGCGAGGTCGTCATCGAGGAGTGCCTCAGCGGGCGCGAGCTGACGGTCATGCTCCTCACGGACGGCGCCACGTACCGCCTGCTGCCCACGGCCCGCGACCACAAGCGCCTGTGCGACGGCGACACGGGCGAGATGACCGGCGGCATGGGCGTGGTGGCCCCCGTCGCACTGCCCGACCCCGCGCTGCTCGCCACGATCGAGGAGACCGTCGTCAAGCCCGTCGTCGCGGGCCTCGCCGCCGAGGGGCTCTTCTACCGCGGCGTCCTGTACATCGGCCTCATGCTCACCCCGGACGGCCCGAAGGTCCTGGAGTTCAACGTGCGGTTCGGCGACCCGGAGGCGCAGGCCGTGCTCCCGCTCCTCGCCTCGAACGCGCCGGAGCTGTTCCGGGCGGTGGCCAGGGGGGAGCTGGCGTCCTCGAGCGTCACGTGGCGCGCCGCCCACACCGCCTGCGTCGTCATGGCGGCCCCCGGCTACCCGGCCGCGCCCCTGGCGGGCGTGCCGGTGAGCGTGCCGGCCGACCTCGGGGAGGGCGTCCTGCTGTTCGCCGGCGGCCTCGCGCCCGCGGGCGGGCCGGGCGCGTACGTCACGTCGGGCGGGAGGGCGCTGAACGTGGTCGGGATCGGCGCCAGCGCCGCCGAGGCGCGAGCGTCCGCTTACGCCGCCGTCGAGCGGATCTCCTTCCCGGGGGCGCAGTACCGCACCGACATCGGCGCGTGACCCATGCGCCGTAGCGTTTGTGCCTTGGGGTACTAGCGTTCCGCTTGTGTCAGCGTGCACGAGCGCTCCGGTGGAGCGACGGCGCGGTAAACTCGGCGCATGCATAGCGCCCCCCGGCTCACGGCCAGCCCTGATAGGTCCAGGACCGGTCGTCAACCCTTTCAGGTCGCCCGCGCCGCCGCCCTCGTGGGGCTCGTGGCGCTCCTCCTCGCCGCCTGCGCGCCGAGCGGGGCGGACGCCCCGCGCGTCGGCGTGGAGCAGCTCACCGAGCCCATCTCCTTCTACCCGAACCAGACCGGTGCGACTTGGGAGTACCTGCCCAACGGCGCACGCCTCACGGACCCCCGCACCACGGTGCAGATCGTCGGTCCGACGGTCGTAGACGGCGAGGTCTGGGTGGCCTGGCACGCGCGGGGCCGCGGCCTCGACGAGACGAGCTACCGCCAGGTCCGGGCCGACGGCGTGTGGCTCAAGCGTCAGGAACGCCTGGGCACGACCTACACGTTCGACCCACCGCTGAGGGAGTACCCCGCGCAGGGCGAGCTGCGCGTCGGCGGCCTCTGGACGGGCAAGACGACCGTCCACATCAGCGCAGACGCCGGCAAGCAGAACCTCACCCTCGCCGTGGACTACACCTACATGGTCGTCGACAAGCGCAAGGTGGCGGTGCCGGCCGGCGAGCTGGAGGTGTACGTCATCGACTTCATCAGCCGCACCATCGACGAGAACGGTGCCGTCACCGAAGAGCTAACGCAGCAGTCGTGGTTCTCGCCGTACCTCGGCGACGTGCGCCTGCGCTCCAACCAAGTGCTGGTCGGCACGAACGTGCCCGCCCTTGCCCCTCAGGAGCCGTGAGCCGGAAGGCGCCATGAGTTCCGACCCTGCCAACACCCCGTCGGCCAAGCCTCCGCCCACCGGGCTCCTGGAGCGCATCGACCAGCCGGAAGACCTGAAGCGGCTCGAGCCCGCTCAGCTGCCGGAGCTGGCCGAGGAACTCCGCTCCGAGGTCATCCGCGTCTGCTCCGTCGCCGGGGGCCACCTGGCCTCGAGCCTCGGCGCCGTGGAGCTGACCGTCGCGTTGCACTACCTGTTCGACACGCGCCGCGACCGCGTCGTGTGGGACGTCGGCCATCAGACCTACGGCCACAAGATCCTGACGGGCAGGAAGGACCGGATCGAGACGATCCGCACGGGCGGCGGCCTCGCCGGCTTCACGTCCATCAGCGAGTCCGAGCACGACGCCCTCACCGTCGGGCACGCCTCGACGAGCCTAGCGGCGGCGCTCGGCATGGCGCTCGCCCGCGACGCCCGCGGGGAGGACTACGAGGTCGCCGCCGTCATCGGCGACGGCGCCCTGACGGGCGGCATGGCCCTCGCCGCGCTCAACCAGATCGGCCACCTCAAACCGCGCATGCTCATCGTGCTGAACGACAACGAGATGTCGATCAGCGAGAACGTGGGCGCCATCAACCATTACATGCGCACGCTGCAGGTGCAGCCGTGGTTCCAGCGGGCGGAGGATCGCGCCAAGGCGGGCCTCACGCGCGTCTGGGAGCCGCTCGGCGAGCTGAGCAGCCGCGCCAAGAAGGCCGCTCGCCGCTTCTTCGACCCGGCGAGCAACAACCCGTTCCACGCCATGGGACTGCGCTACGTCGGGCCGATCGACGGGCACGACATCCCGCAGCTGCTCTACTACCTGGCCAAGATCCGCGAGCTGGACGGCCCGACGATGCTCCACATCGTCACCCGCAAGGGCAAGGGCTACGAGGTGGCCGAGTCCGACCCGATCACGTGGCACGGCGCCTCCACGTTCGACCCCAAACACCCCGTCGCCAAGGGCAAGAGCCACACGTGGTCGAGCGCGTTCGGCGACGCGGCCGCCGCCATGGCGCAAGCCGACGACCGCGTGTGGGTCATCACCCCGGCCATGCGCGAGGGCAGCGGGCTCGTCGAGTACAGCAAGGCGCACGCCGATCGCTACCTCGACGTCGGGATAGCCGAAGACGTCGCCGTCACCGTGGGCGCCGGGCTGGCGCTGCGCGGCGAGAAGCCCATCGTCGCCATCTACTCCACGTTCCTGCAGCGGGCCTTCGACCAGGTCGTGCACGACGTGGCCCTCGACGAGCTGGACGTCATCTTCGCGATCGACCGTGCCGGCCTCGTCGGCGGCGACGGCGCCACGCACCAGGGCATCTACGACCTCGCCTACTTGCGCACGGTGCCCCACGTCGGCATCGGCATGCCGCGCGATGCCGCGGAGCTGCGCGGGATGCTCAAGGCCGCGCATCGCCTCGGTGGCCCCAAGGCCATCCGGTGGCCGAGGGGGAGCGTGGCGCCTGCCGCCGACACGCCCTTCGCGGCGTGGCCGGAGGTCCGGTGGGGGAGCTGGGAGGTCGTCAAGGCCGGCACCGACGTGGTCGTGCTCGGCATCGGCCCCACCGTCGACTACGCGCTGGCGGCCGCGGCCGACGACCCCCGCGTGGCGGTCGTGAACGCCCGCTTCGTCAAGCCGCTCGACACGGAGCTCCTACTGCGGCTGGCGCGCTCCGCGAAGGCCATCGTGGCCGTCGAGGACCACACGGTGGTCGGCGGCCTGGGCAGCGCCGTCCTGGAGGCCCTCGCCGACGCCGGCGTGGCCACGCGCGTCGTGCGCCTCGGAGTCCAGGACACGCCCGTGCCGCACGGCGATCCGCCGGCGCAGCACGAGGAACTCGGGTACGGGCCGAAGGCGATCGGCCGGGCGCTGGCGAAGCTCGGCGTCGGTCCGGGCGCGAGGGACGAGCGCGCCGCCGTCATCTGAGCGTTCGCCGGTAGCCTGGCTTCGGGCACCACCGCGACCCCGGGCGACCCGAAGGCCGCTAGCGGTGCCCACCCGCCTAACGACAGCTGGGGAGCCCGGGGGTCGGAGCCGGGAGAGGAGCGGCAGGACGCGCCAGAAGCGCGAGGGCGCGATTGACACGCCGCGAGCCAGCCAGGTATCCTTGCGTTCGCCTCGGCGGCCGGTAATACCGACGGGAACGGCAACCAGGCACAGCGCGGAGCCGTAGTGTAGCGGTTAGCATATCTGCCTGTCACGCAGAAGGTCGCGGGTTCAAATCCCGTCGGCTCCGCCACCGACCGAAGGCCAGCCTGGCGAGCGCATGCCCAAGTCCTGGGCCGCGCTCCCGGCTGCCGGAGGGGCAAGGCCAGGTAGCTCAGTCGGTAGAGCATGCGACTGAAAATCGCAGTGTCGGCAGTTCGATTCTGCCCCTGGCCACCACGGACCGCGGGCGCCGTCAACCGTCACAGGCGAGCGGCGCTCCGCGCTTGAAGCGGCCTCGATCGGCCCCAGGCGCGCCAATGTAGCTCAGCGGTAGAGCAGCCGATTCGTAATCGGCAGGTCGTCGGTTCAAATCCGACCATTGGCTCCAACGATGAGGCCCGTCAGAGACGAAGTTCTCCGACGGGCCTCATCTATGTCCGTGGTCGACGGCACTCGGCCACCCCCGGTCCGCCAGGCGCATGCCGACCCGAGGCGCCCTGGCTACGCCGCCTCGGGGTCCCGATCACTCACGGGCCCGGCCAAAGGCAGCAACTCCAGCCATTCCGACGGGCACGGCCGGAGCAGGTCCTCGACCGCCCCGGGGTCCGTCACCTCGGGGTCGAGCCATCTATCGACGTCGGCGGGATCGAGGATGACGGGCATGCGGTCGTGAACCTGCGCCATGCGGGAGTTGGGGCTGGTCGTCAAGACGGTGAACGAGGCCCCCCACTCGTGCAGGGCGTACAGCCCCGCCAGTAGGAGGGGTCGTCCGTCGCGCCGCTTTATCCAGTACGGCTGCTTGCGCTTAGTGCCTTCGAGCGGTCGCCACTCGTAGAAGCCGCTGGCCGGGACGACGCACCGCGCGCGCCGCAGCGCGTCCCGAAACGAGGGCTTCTCAGCAGCGGACTCGGCCCTAGCGTTGAAGAGCAGCCCCTTCACCTGCTTGGGGTCACGCACCCACGCGGGCTCCAAGCCCCACCGACCGACGAGCGTCGTCTCCACACCGTTGGGTTGCGCCAGGAAGGCGAGTTCCTCCGAGGGCGCCAAGTTGTAACCCAGCTTGCCCTGGCGCATGGCGGTGAGGACGCGGCGGTAGAAACCGTCCACCCCGAGCTCGTCGAGCATGGCCTGCGTCGCCTTGTCGATCTTCCCTAACCGTCCGCACATGCTGTTACGGATGGTAGCGCGCTCGGGGACCCCTGTCCGGTGCTCCTGCCCGTTCCGAGCGATCGCGCCGCACTCCCTCATCGCCTCGGCAGTAGGGTGTAAGGTTTCGCGTGATGTCTCTCTCATGGCACGCTCTCATCATCGGTCTGGCAGGCGGGTTCTTCGGGAGCATGGTCGGCCTCGGAGGGGCGGTCGTCATGATCCCGCTCATGACCGGCTGGGCGAAGCTCAGCCAGCACAAGGCGCACGCCACCAGCCTCATCGCGGTCGTGTTCACCGGCCTCGTCGGGGCGTGGGCCTACGCGGGCGACGGCAAGCTGGACTGGGGCATCGCCGTCGTCGTCGGCGTTGCGGCCGTGATCACCTCGATCATCGCGGCGGCCTACTCGACCCGGGTCCCGGCAGCGCTGCTGAAGAAGGTCTTCGGCGGTCTACTCGTCGCGGCCGCCATCTTGCTGATCTCCGGGCTCGAGGTCTCCGGCACCGGCATCGGGGGCGCCTGGCGGATCCCTTCCGCGCTCCTCCTCGGCCTCATGTCCGGCACCCTGACGGGCCTGTTAGGCATCGGCGGCGGCGCGTTCGTCGTGCCGCTGCTCGTGTTCGCGTTCGGCCTGCCGCAGCACATCGCGCAAGGCACCAGCTTGGCGGTCATGATCCCGGCGGGCATCGCCGGCACCCTCGTGCACGCGCGGGCTGGGCGCTTGGACCCGAAGCTCGCTGTGGGCCTCATCATCGGGGTCGCCATCGGGGCGTTCGGCGGCGGCAAGCTCGCGCTCCTCACGCCCGACCGGCCGCTGCAGATCATCTTCGGGCTTATCCTGTTGTGGACGGGAGCCCGTTACCTGCTTCCGAAGCGCAAGCCGATACCCTGAAGCGCCGGCCCTGGACGCCACGGTCGGAACGTCACGACACCGCCCGAGGAGCGACTGGACACTGATGGATTCAGACGATGGATCGGCGCCAAGGCACCCCTTCAGGTGCGGGCATGACCGTCCTGCCGGTCTCGGTCGCTGTCGGGCGGCGCGGGCTGAGCGTGTGGGACGTCGTCGCCTTCGGCGTCCTGCTGGCCGTCCTCGCCCTGGTGGCGCTCGGCGGTAGGGGAGCGTTCGCGGAGCTTGGCGCCGCCGAGGCCGGCGCGCACTCCCTCGATCCCCGTGCGCTGCCATGGTACGCGGCGCGCACGAGCCTGCGGATGGTCATCGCCCTCGGCGCGTCGTTCGTGTTCACCCTGGGCTACGCGACGCTAGCCGCCAAGAACCGCCGGGCGGGCGCCTTCCTCATCCCGCTCCTCGACGTCTTGCAGTCCGTGCCCGTCCTAGGCTTCGTGTCCGTCGCCACCCTGTTCTTCTTGAACCTCACGCCCGGTCGCGTGTTCGGCGCCGAGCTCGTGGCGCTGTTCGCCATCTTCACGAGCCAGGCGTGGAACATGACCTTCAGCCTCTACGCGTCGCTGCTAAGCGTCCCGAAGGAGCTAGAGGAGGTCGGGCGCTCGTTCAGGCTCGGCGCGTCGGCCCGGTTCTGGCGCATCGAGCTGCCTTACGCGCTGCCGCCACTCGTGTGGAACGCCATGGTGTCCATGTCCGGCGCCTGGTTCTTCGTCGTCGCCGCGGAGTCGATCGCGGTCGGCAACACGACCATCGACCTACCAGGCGTCGGCACCTACATAGCCTCGGCGCTCGCGGCCCGCGACCTCGCCGCCGTCGGTTGGGCGATCCTGACGATGGCGTGCGTGATCCTCGCGTACGACGTGCTCCTCTTCCGGCCGCTCGTGGCGTGGTCAGCGCGCTTCCGGTACGAGACCGGCTACGGCGGGGGCGAGGAGGAGGCCTCCGTCGTCTACCAGGCGCTGACGCGCTCGCGCCTCGTGCGCGGCCTGGTCGCCCGCATCGCCACCCTGGCGCCGCGCCCCGGCCCGACGCCACCACCACGCCCGACGCTTCCGAGCGACCCGACGAGGGAGCGCCGCCTGGACGCGGTCCTCGGCTTGGTGGCCGGCGGCGCGGCGCTCGCCTGCCTGGTGCTCGCCTGGCGCTACCTCGGCGACGCCGTGACCGCCACCGAGGCTTGGCACGTCGTGGTGCTCGGCTCCTACACGGCCCTGCGCGTGTTCGTGCTCGTCGTGGTCGCGAGCCTGATCTGGGTGCCCATCGCCGTCCACGTCGGCCTGAGACCGCGCCTCCGGGCCTGGGTGCAGCCGGCGGCCCAGGTCCTCGCGGCGTTCCCCGCCAACCTTGTGTTCCCACTCGCCGTCTGGGCCATCGTCAGGTACGGGCTGGATCCGAACGTCTGGCTCAGCCCGCTGATGATCCTGGGGACGCAGTGGTACATCCTCTTCAACGTCGCCGCCGGCGCTGCGGGCATGCCCGGCGAGCTCCGCGACGTCGCCGCCGGCTTCCGCGTGCGGGGTTGGCTCTGGTGGCGCAAGGTCGCCCTACCAGCGGTCGCCTCGACCTTCCTGACCGGCGTGATCACGGCCTCCGGTGGCGCCTGGAACGCCAGCATCGTGGCCGAACTGGTCCACTGGGGCGACGAGACTATCGAGGCGGCCGGGCTCGGGGCCTACATCGTGAAGGCGACGACAGCCGGTGACGGCGCACGCATCGTTCTCGGCATCGCCGTGATGAGCCTTTACGTCGTGCTCATCAACCGCGCGGTCTGGGAGCCGCTGCGGCGGCACGTCGACAGGCGCTTCCGCCTAGAGTGAGGGCATGGAGATGGCGGTCATGGAGATCGTACGGCTAACGGGGGTCGGCAAGACCTTCGCGCGCCCGGGTACGCTGCCGCTCGTGGTCCTGGAGGGCGTCTCGCTCACCTTGCGCCAGGGAGAGATCGTCGGCATAGTCGGCCGGTCCGGCTCCGGGAAGAGCACGCTCCTCAGAGTCATAGCGGGCCTGACGGAGCCCACCACCGGCTCGGTCGCGTACCGGGGCACAGCCGTGGTGGGACCGCCGCCCGGCGTGGCGATGGTCTTCCAGAGCTTCGCCCTCCTCCCTTGGCTCACCGTGCTCGGGAACGTAGAGCTCGGCCTCCAGGCGCTCGGCACGAGCAGGGAAGAGACGCGGGCACGCGCCATGGAAGCCATCGACCTCATCGGCCTAGACGGCTTCGAGCTGGCCTTCCCCCGTGAGCTCTCCGGCGGCATGCGCCAGCGCGTGGGGATCGCGAGGGCCCTCGTCGTCCACCCCGAGGTCCTGCTGATGGACGAGCCGTTCTCGGCCCTCGACGTGCTCACGGCTGAGGCGCTACGCGGGGAGCTCCTCGAGCTCTGGTCGAGCGGCCGCCTGCCCACCGCCGTCATCGTCCTCGTCACCCACAACATCGAGGAGGCGGTTCTCATGTGCGACCGCGTCCTGGTCTTCGCCAGCCGGCCCGGCCGGGTGGCGGCCGAGGTCGCCATCGACCTGCCACACCCCCGCGACAAGGCCGACCCGCGCTTCGGGAGGCTCGTCGAACGCCTCTACTCCGAGCTCGCTGGGCTCACCGTGCCGCGCGTGGCCACGTCCCCCGCCGGTGCCCAGGAGCTCTTCCGGCACCTCCCGCACGCCTCGCCCGGCCTGATGGCCGGCCTCATCGAGGCGCTGATCGAGCGCCCGTACTCGGGCCACGCCGACCTGCCGGTGTTCGCGCACTCGCTACGCATGGAGGTCGACGACCTCTTCCCGGCGGCGGAGGCCCTGCAGCTGCTAGGCTTCGTGCGCTTGGAAGGGGGCGACATGATCATCACCGGCGCCGGGCGGCGGTTCGAGGAGGCGGACGGGGACGACCGCAAGGCCTTGTTCGCGCAGGCCCTCGTCGACCACGTGCCCCTGGTCGCCCACCTCCTCGAGGTCCTGCAGGCGGCTCCCGAGCACAGCGCCCCTTACGGGAAGCTGCTGACGGAGCTGGAGCACGCCCTCGCCCCGCACGCAGCCGAGGAGACGTTGCGCACGGCGATCACGTGGAGCCGCTACGCCGAGCTCGTCGAGTACGACGACGGCACGCGGACACTCGGCTTGGAGAAGGAGCCGGTGTGAACGCCGCCTGGAGCGGGGCGCTCGCCAGGGCCTTCAAGGAGCCCGTCAGCGCCCTCACCCACCTGGCTGGCGCCGTCCTGGCCGCCGCGGCCACGGTAGTGCTGGCGGTCATGGCGCGAGGCGACGCCATGGCGGTGGCGGCGTTCCTGGTCTTCGGCGCGACCTCCGTGCTGCTGTTCACGGCGAGCACCCTGCTGCACGCCGTACGCGCCGGGCCGGGGGCCGAGCGGTGGTTGAGGCGCTTCGATCACGGGGCCATCTACCTTCTGATCGCGGGCTCCTACACGCCCATCACGTTCGTGGCTTTGCAGCCCCAGCGCGCCGCGCTAGGCTGGTGGCTGTACGCGCTCGTCTGGCTCTGCGCCGTCGGCGGCCTCGTGTTCAAGACGTTCTGGCTGAGCGCCCCGCGCTGGCTCAGCACGGCCCTCTACCTCGCCATGGGCTGGCTCGTCGTCCTCGCGATCGTGCCCGTTGCAAGGTCGCTCGGCACGGCTAACACCATCTGGTTGGGGCTGGGCGGCCTCTTCTACAGTGTGGGGGCGGTGGTCTACGCGCTCAAGCGACCCCGCCTGTGGCCGGGCGTGTTCGGCTTCCACGAGCTCTGGCACCTGTTCGTGCTGGCAGGCTGGGGCTGCCACCTCGTGATGATGCTGCGCCTTGCCGCGGGCGCGTGACCCGGGCGCGGCCGGCGCGACGCCCCGTATAACCCGCGTATAACCCGAACCGCCCTAGGCTGCCCCGTACGAGGCTCAGCGGCCCGCGGGTGCGTAGCGTCCGGGCGCCAGCGACCGCGCCCCGGAGGTGCATAGTGAAACGGACCGTCATCGCCCTGTTGTCGACCCTCTCCACCCTCACGAGCGCCGGGCTCGCCCAGGAGTACACCGTCACGGTCGACGGCGCGCGGTCGTCGCTCACCGCCGTGACCCTGAACGGCGTGGTGTACGTGCCCCTCCGGGCCCTCACCGACGTCGGCGTGGTGGCCACCTTCGACGGCGGCGCCTTGGCCCTGACCCTACCCCCGAAGGCGGCCGGCGGCGCGGACCAACGGCAGTCGGTGGAGGGTTGCCTCCGTCAGGACCTCTTCAACGGCGTCTGGCGCATGCGCGTAACGGGCGTGGAGGGCCTGACGGGCGACAAGCGAGGCTGGGGGGTCACCGTGGAGCTGCGCAACGGCACCGCCACCACGCTCATGCCGGTGGACGCCGGCGCCAGCCCGACGGGCGAGGGCATCCAGCTCGTGCTGGCCGACGGCAGGATCCTGGAGGCCGACCCCTACGACGTCCAACAGCTCACGTTCGCGAGCCTGCCGCAGGGCGGCGGTCTCACCCACGAGCTGCTCTTCTACGTCCCTGACGGCGCGGCGCTGGGCGAGCCGGACAAGTTCCTGTTCGAGTTGCAGCCGGACGGCATCGGCTTCACGCCGCAACAGGCCGGGGTGGCGTTCACGGTCCCCAACCCGAGCCTGAGGGTGAGGCTCGGCTGCGGCATGTAGGGTTCCGGGCGGCCGACGCGCACCGGGCCCGCAGGACGCCCCACGACACCTTGGGAAAGGGTGCGCGCGCCGACTGGGTTACCGGGCCGGCGCGCGCACGAGCCCGCCAACGGAACTAGAACCGCTCGGTGACCGTCTTCATCTCCATGAAGTTGCGCAGGTAGTCCGGTCCGCCCGCCTTCGTGTTCGAGCCGGACATCTTGAAGCCGCCGAACGGCTGGACGCCGACCAGCGCGCCCGTGATCTTGCGGTTGAGGTAGAGGTTGCCGGCCTGGAACTCGCGGCGCGCCTTCTCCAGGTTGCGCCTGTCCTCGCTGATCACACCGCCGGTAAGGGCGTAGCTGCTGCCGTTCGCGATCTCGAGGGCGTGGTCGAAGTCGCGTGCGCGCAGCACGCTCACGACCGGCCCGAAGATCTCGTCGCACGCGATGCTCGCGCCGACCGGCACGTCGGCGAACACTGTCGGTCGTATGAACCAGCCGTCACCACCGGCCGGGCCGCCGCCCGTCAGGAGCCGCGCCTCGTTCTTGCCGGCCTCGATGTAGCCCAGGATCTTCACGTACTGGCGCTCGTTGATGACGGCGCAGACGTCGTGGTTGTCGTCCGCCGGCCCGACGCTCAGGGCCTCTGTGAGCGCCTTCACGCGTTCCAGCACGGCGTCGTACACGGCGTCGACCACGATGAGCCTGCTCATGGCGGAGCACTTCTGGCCCTGGAACCCGAACGCGCTGGCCACGGCGGAGGCGGCCGCCAACTCGACGTCGGCGGAAGCGTCGACGATGAGGGCGTCCTTGCCGCCCATCTCGAGGAACGCCCGCTTGAGCCAGTGCTGACCGGGGTGCACCTTGGCCGAGCGCTCGAAGATGCGCACCCCCGTCGCGACGGAGCCCGTGAAGTTGATGAAGCGCGTGCGCGGGTGGTCGACGAGGGCATCGCCCAGGACGGCGTCGTCGCCCGTGAGCAGGTTGAACACGCCGGCAGGGAAGCCGGCCTCGGCCACGAGCTCCATGAACTTCGCAGCGATGACGGGCGTGGCGGGGGAGGGCTTGATGATGACGGTGTTGCCGACGACGACGGGACCGACGGCGGTACCCACGAGGATGGCGAGCAAGAAGTTCCACGGCGGGATGACGAGGCCGACGCCCATGGGCTGGAAGGTCGTCGTGTTCTCCTCGCCGGGGTGGGCGTACGTGGGCAGCGGCTCGGCGAGTGGCAGCGCGGTGCGCGCGTAGTACTCGCAGAAGTCGATGGCCTCGGCCACGTCGGCGATGGCCTCGAGGTAGTTCTTGGACGCCTCGAACACGAGCCAGGCGGCCAGCTCCTCGCGCCGGCGCCGCATCACGGCCGCGAGCTTGACGAGCGGGCGCGCCCGCTCGGCCATGCCCCAACGCGACCAGTCGGCGTAGGCCTCCCACGCCGCGTCCATGGCGCGTTCGATCTCACGCGGACCGGCCTTGGCGACGCGGCCGACGAGCCGGTCCTTGCGCGCTGGGTCGTACGACTCGAGGAAGGACCCCGTCACGACTTGCTCGCCGCCGATGGTGAGCGGGTAGTCGCGGCCCAGTTGCGCCCTCACGCCCGCGAGGGCGCGCTGGAAACTGGCCAGGGTGGCCGGATCGGAGAAGTCGGCGAACGGTTCGTTGCGGTAAGGCTCGAAGAGCATCTAGCTGGTCCTCCCTGAGTAACGGCGCCACCCGTGGAGCGAGGCGGGGCGGCGGGCTGTCGCCTTCAGCCGAACAGCCCGCGCGCCACGAAGGCGAGGTTGGCGGGGCGTTCGGCCAGCCTGCGGCTGAAGTAACCGTACCAGTCCGACCCGAAAGGTACGTACACGCGCACCGGCAGCCCAGCGGCGCTGAGGCGCTCCTGGAGCTGCGGCTTCACGCCGTAGAGCATCTGCACCTCGTACCGGTCCTGGCTGAGCGCGGCGCCTTGCGCGTAGGCGAGCAGCTCGCGCTGCAGTCCCTCGTCGTGCGTGGCGACGTTGAGCTTCAGGCCCGCCCCGAGCGCGCGGTAGGCGAGGGCGCGGTAGGCCTCCTCGACGCCGGCCACGTCCTGGAGGGCGTGCTCGGCAGTCTCGCGGTAGGCGCCCTTCACGAGCCGCAGGGCCGTGGTGACGTCGGGGTACGCCCCGGCAAGGCCGATCAGCCGGTCGAGGTCTTCGGGGGTCCGGAAGAGGTAGCTCTGCAGCACGGTGCTCACGTGATGGTGCCCGGCCCGCCTGAGCTCCTCGTAGAGGTCGAGCGTGCCGCTCACGTAAGGCACGTTCTCCATGTCCAGACAGAGGTGGCCGCCGGCGGCCCCGATGGCGCTCGCGACGCCGTCGGCCAGCTCGAGCGCGAGCTCAGCGCTGACACCGAGACCGAGCTGCGTCGGCTTGACGCTGAAGTACGGCTCCACGCCGCGCTCACGCGCGACGGCGACGGACTCCTTCACGGCTTCCGCCACCGCCCGCGAGGCGCTCTCGCTCTCGACGAACTCGCCGAGCAGGTCGAGGATGACGCGCCGGCCGCTCGCCTGGATGGCGAGGAGCACGGGCACCGCTGACCGGATGTCCTCCCCGGCCACGAAGCGCCCCACGCCGAGGCGCCAACCGTAACGCCCGATCACCGATCTGACGGGCTTCGCGCCGGCGATGGCCAGGGCCGTGGTGCGGTAGAGGGCGGCTAGGTCCATGGCTTCCGTAGGCGATTCTACCTGTGCGAGAGCCCACGACCGTTGGCCAGGGGAGGGGGAGTAAACATTCGAACAGTAGCGCTGGGCCCTCGCTGATAACTTGGCTCAAGCCCGCCGAGCGGCGGTGCGACCGCCGTCAGGTAAGGAGTTTCGTGAGACTCTACTTCGTACGCCACGGTGAGACGGATTACGGCCTCGTCGAGGCGCGCGGCGCCCGCGGCGTCGCCAAGGAGTTCGCGCCCCTCACCGCCCTCGGGCGTATCCAGATAGACACCATCGCCCGCGACTACCGGCTAGGCGAGGCCGAGGCCATCCTGTGCAGCACCTACACGCGGGCCCTCGAATCCGCCGCGCTCCTCAGCCGCGCCATCAACAAGCCCTTGTACGTCGAGCACGACCTGCACGAATGGCTGCCGCAGAAGGACCCGCTCGCCGAGATCGACCCGAAGAGCTTCGAGCGCGCCAGAAAGAGCCTCTCAGGCACGCGCATAGAGGAGGACGCGCCTTGGGAATCGGTCGCTGAGGTGCGCGACCGCGTCCTAGCCGTACTCAGACGCTACCGCCGCTTCCAGACGCTCGTCGTGGTCACCCACGGGGTCGTCATCGGCAGCCTGGTCGGCGTGCAGCGGCTCGTCGACCATGCCGAGATCGTCCCGTTCGACCTCGACGTCGACGGCCCGCTCCGAGCGCCCCATGGCGGTGAGCGGGTGCCGCGATGACGGCGGACGCCGCCAGCGCGCCGCGCGGACCGGCCGCCCTGACGGCGCGACCGGTCCTCAGCGGGACGCTCGTGCGCATCGAGGCGCTGGAGCAGCGCCACCTGCCCGACCTGTTGCGGATCGCCTTCGCGCACCCGGACGAGTTCCGGCTGACCTCCACCCCGGCGGACGCGGCCGCCGCCGACAAGTACTTCGGCACGGTCTTCGCTCAGCGTGATGCCGGCCACGCCTACCCCGTGGCGATCCTCGACGCCTCCGGGAAGGTGGTCGGCACGAGCCGCCTGAGCGAGATCGACTTCAGGCACCTGCGCTGCGAGCTCGGCTTCTCCTGGTACGACCCCGCCACGTTCCGCACGGGCGTGAACATCGAGAGCAAGCTCCTGCTCCTGCGCTTCGCGTTCGAGGCGCTCGGCATGCACCGCGTGCAGATCCACACGGACACGCGCAACGTGCGCTCTCAGAAGGCCATCCTCGCGCTCGGCGCACGCTTCGAGGGGGTGCTGCGACGGCACCAGGTCGCGAAGGACGGTTACGTTCGCGACACGATGGTGTACGGCATCACGGACCTCGACTGGCCGGAGGTCGAGCAGCACCTGCGAGGCAGGCTGGCGCGCCGCGTCGAGGCACGAGTTGCGTAGACGCCGAGCGAGCGGCTGACGGCCCGAGCGACGCTACGACCGCGGCGCACCACGAGCGTGGCGACCGAGTCGGTCGATCGCCGAGAGGGTTCAGCGGATGCCGTGGAGGATCTCGTCCAGCCCGGTCGGGTCGGTGATGAAGACTTCCTTGGGGTGCGTCTCGATGACGCCCTCGACCTCGAGGGCCTTGAGCGCGCGCGTGACCGTCTCCCGCGAGGTGCCCGCCAGGTTCGCCAGCTCCTGGTGCGTGAGGCGCACGAGGGCGCGCTCGTCCTCGTGCTCGACTACGCCTCCCTGGTAGAGCTTCAGAAGCACGTAGGCCACGCGCCCCTGCGCGTCCTTGTAGGAGAGGACCTGCGACTCGTCGTCCATGCCGCGGAGCCGCTCCGCCAAGGTGGCGTTCAGGTTCAGGCTGATGGCGGGGTAGTCGGCGATGAGCTTACGGAAATCGTCGTTGAAGATGAGGTAGGCCTGCACCTCGCTCAGGGTGACGGCCGTGGCGCTGCGGGTCGACTCGCCGAGGAGCGCCATCTCACCGAAGTACTCGGGGCATTGCAAGATCGCGAGCGTCTTCTCGTGACCGCCTAAGTCGACCTTCGAGAGCTTCACGAGCCCCGAGGCGATGATGTAGAGGGCCTCGCCTTTGTCGCCTTCCTGGAACATGGTGACGCCGGCCTCGTAACCCCGCTTGCGCACGGCGGCGGCGGCGATGTCGAGCGCCCTGTCCGGGGCGCCGGCGAAGAGGGGGACCCGCTTCAACAGTTCCAGGATCTCGAGGCGTTCGGCATCGCTGTTCACAGTGGACTCCAGGTGGCTTCACGGCCCAGGCGGAGGGGCGCGGCGTGGAGCAGCTTTTCGCGACCGGCCCGTATAGTAACCCTGTGACGCCGGTTCTTGCGAGTCGCGCCCTCGAACGCCGGTTCGACGCTCCCGGCGGTGCCGTCGAGGTCCTGGCGGGCGTGTCGCTGAGCGTGCAGGCGGGCGAGGTGGTGGCCGTCCTGGGGCCGTCCGGTTCCGGCAAGAGCACGCTGCTGCACCTGTTGGGCGGTCTCGACAGGCCGGACGCCGGCGAGATCTACTGGGGCGACTTCCCGGTGCACGAGCACGCTCCGCGGCAACTGGCCGCTCGCAGGGCGCGTTACGTAGGGCTCGTGTTCCAGAACCACTACCTCCTGCAGGACTTCACGCTCCTCGAGAACGTCGCCATGCCGTCGCGCATCCTGGGCGAGCCGGACGAGGAGCGCGCCGCGGCGCTCCTGACGCGCGTCGGCCTGGGTGGCCGCCTCGACCACCCGCCCTCCAAGGTCTCGGGCGGCGAGCGCCAGCGCGCAGCCGTGGCGCGCGCCCTCGCCCTGCGACCGAAGGTGATCCTCGCGGACGAGCCGACCGGCTCCCTCGACCACGCCAGGGCCGAGGCGGTCTTCGACCTGCTCGTCACCCTCGCCGCCGAGGAGGGCACGGCCGTGGTGGCCGTTACGCACGACGAGCGACTCGTCGATCGCCCCGACGTGCGCAAGCTCCGGCTCGTCGACGGACGGCTGGGGCCGACCGACGTCGTCGGCGCGACGCCCACGGTCGCCTGAGCGCTGTCTTCTACCCGGCTATCGGTGGCCATCCGTGCGCCGGCCCGGCAGCGGGCCGTCCACCCGCCAAGCACGTGAACGGAAGCTGAAGCTTGGGCGTCTAGTGTGCGGTAGTTCACGTGGTAGCATCGCAGGCGTCGAACGTTGGAACAGCAGGGGCCGCGAGCGCGTCACCGATACGAAAGCGCCAAGGCGGACCCATGCCGACCACGTCGTGGAAACTGGAGGCTACATGAAGAAACTGGCACTGCTGCTCGCTCTACTCCTCACGCTCGGGCTGACGAGCGCACAGACCCTCGTGTTCGGGTCGAGCGGCTTCCCCGCCTCGCTGGACGGCGTCGACTCGCAAGACGGCAACTCCCTCGTCGTCAGCGGTCAGATCACGGAGCGCCTCGTCGACTTCGCGCCGGGCAAGACGGACCTCATCCCCGGCCTCGCCACCTCGTGGAGCGCCAACGACGACGCCACCGTCTGGACGTTCGAGCTCCGCCAGGGCGTCAAGTTCCACGACGGCACCCCGTTCAACGCCGAGGCCGCCAAGTTCAACCTCGACCGTTGGAACGACCCGAACCACCCGTACAGCGGCCGCGCCGAAGGCAAGACCTTCGTGCCGTGGGGCTGGGTCTTCGGTGGCCCGATCGGCGACGGTAACCTGATCGAGAGCGTCGCCATCACGGGCGAGTACGAGATCCAGCTGACCCTCACCCAGCCGGCTCCGTTCCTCCCCGCGCTGTTCGCCGCCGTCTACTTCCAGTTCAACAGCCCGACCGCGGTCATGGCTGCCGGCGTCAACTACGGCACGCCGAACGTCGGCTCCGTCGGCACCGGCCCCTTCAAGTTCGTCGAGTGGATCGAGGGCGAGCGCATCGTCCTCGAGCGCAACGACGACTACTGGGGTGGTCCGGCCGGCGTCGAGCGCATCGTCTTCCGTGGCATCGAGCAGCCCACCGCCCGCCTCGCCGAACTCCAGGCCGGCACCATCGACATCGCCGTCAACCTGACGAGCGACGACCTGGCCACGGTCCAGAACGATGCCAACCTCAAGACCGCCATCGCCGACACCGAGCTCAACGTCGGCTACATCTCCATGCACCAGGCGAACGCGCCGTTCGACAACGTGCTCGTCCGCCGCGCCGTGGCGTACGCCATCGACCGCGACGCCATCGTGAGCGCCTTCTACGAGGGCCTCGGCGTCGTCGCCCAGGACCACCTCCCACCCGTCCTCTTCGGTCACGGCGAAGACTGGCCGTACGAGTACAACCCGGAGAAGGCCAAGGAGCTCCTCGCGGAGGCGGGCTTCCCGAACGGCTTCACCACGCAGTACTGGTACATGCCGGTCAGCCGCCCGTACTTCCCGGCGCCGCAGCCCATCGCCGAGACGATCGCCTCTTACCTGGCCGACGTCGGCATCACGGCTGAGCTCATGACGGAAGACTGGGCCACTTACCTCGCCGATTACCCGACGGGCAAGTTCCCCATGTACATGATCGGTTGGAACGCCGACTACGCGGACCCCGACAACTTCCTCCGCACCTTCTTCGGCCCGTCGTCCATCACGGACCAGGGCTGGGACAGCCCCGAGACCCGCGCCCTCATCCAGGAGGCGAGCCAGATCTCCGACCAGGATCGCCGCGCCGCGCTCTACGCTCAGGTCGTGAACACGGTCGCCGATCAGGCCATCTCGATCCCGATGGCGCACAACCGCTCGCTGAACGCGACGCGCGTCGGCATCGACGGCTGGGTCGCCAGCCCGCTCGGCTTCAGCTCCGTGAGCCTGCACTCCGTCACGAAGGCGCAGTAAGCGCAAGTCGTAAAGGCGGATCGGGTGTTTGGAAGCGCGGGACTCGCGCTTCCAAACACCGCACCCCGAGCGCCGGGGACGCCCAACCCCGGGCGGCCCCCGCCGGGTGGGGGTATGTTGCTGCAAGAATCACCGATCGACTTGGCGGCCCCGGGTGCATCACCCCGTTAGCGCGCTCGTTCGCCGGGTCCTATTAGGAGCAAGCGCTTGACCGCGTATATCGTCCGCCGCCTGTTGGGTCTCGTCCCCGTGCTGATCGGGGTGACCCTGCTCATCTTCTTCCTGACGCGTATCATCCCTGGCGACCCGGCGATCGCCATGCTCGGGGAACGCGCGGCTCCGAACCTCGTGGAGCGGCTCCGCGCCGATCTAGGGCTCGACCGACCGCTGTTCTTCAACACGGCGGAGTACCGGGAGACCGGCAGGTTCGGCGACCTCTTCGACTCGCAGTACTTCGACTACATGGGCGGCATGCTGCGCGGCGACCTCGGTCGCTCGATCCTCACCCTGGTGCCCATCACGCAGAGCCTCCTGCACCGCTTCCCCGCGACGCTCGAGCTCACGCTGGCGGCCATGCTCCTCGCCGTCGCCATCGGCATCCCGGCCGGCATGTGGGCGGCGCTACGCCGCGGCACCCTCGCCGACACGAGCGTGATGCTGGTGGCCATAGCCGGCGTGTCTTTCCCCGTCTTCTGGCTCGGCATCATCCTCATCTACGTCTTCGCGGTCGTGCTCGGTTGGCTGCCGCCTTCCGGCCGGCTCTCCGTCTCGACCTCCATCCAGCCCATCACAGGCATGTACGTGCTCGACGGCCTGCTGGCCGGTAACTTCAAGGGCGCGCTGAACGCCGCCAGGCACCTGGTCCTGCCCGCGCTAGCCCTTGGCACCATCCCGCTCGCGATCGTGGTGCGCATGACGCGCTCCGCGATGCTCGAGGTGCTGGGCCAGGACTACGTGCGCACGGCCCGCGCGAAGGGCCTCTCCGAGTTGAAGGTGGTCCGCAAGCACAGCCTTCGCAACGCCCTGCTGCCCGTGGTCACCGTCATCGGCCTGAGCTTCGGCTCGCTCCTGTCCGGCGCCATCCTGACGGAGACCGTGTTCAGCTGGCCCGGCATAGGCCGGTGGGTCTACGACGGCATCGCGGCCCGCGACTACCCGATCATCCAGGGAGGCGTGATCTTCGTGGCCACCCTGTTCGTGTTCGTCAACCTGCTCGTCGACCTCTCCTACACGCTCATCGACCCGAGGATCCAGTACGCATGACCGAGACCACCCAACCTCACCCTCAGCGAGCGTACGAGGCCCCGGGACGCGCCAGCAACATCGCCCGACCTACCGACAGCCATAACGGAGGAGGGTAGATGGACGCCGCGGCAACTGCCCAGAACGGCCTCGAAGGGACGAGCCGCAAGCGCGGCAACGACCTCGTGCGGCGCTTCTTCCGCCACCCCACCGGCGTCCTCGGCCTCGCCATCGTCGCCTTCCTCGTCCTGGTCTCGTTGCTGGCGCCCGTGCTCAAGCCCTACGACGCCAGGCGCGACCGCGACCTCAGGGCGCGGCTCAGCCCGCCCAGCGCCGAGCGGTGGTTCGGCGCAGACGAGCTCGGCCGGGACAACTTCACGCGCGTGCTGCACGGCGGCCGCATCAGCCTCCGCGCCGGCCTCATCGCCGTCGCCTTCGCGGTCGTGATAGGCACCCTCCTCGGGCTGATCGCGGGCTACGTCGGCGGTTGGCTCGACACTGTCATCGTGTGGCTGGTCGACATCCTCCTGGCGTTCCCCGGCATCCTCCTGGCCATCGCGATCGTGGCCACGCTCGGCCCCAACCTGACCAACGCCCTCATCGCGATCGCCATCACGCAGGTACCGATCTACACCCGGATCGTGCGCTCAGTCGTGATGCAGGTGCGTCAGTCGGAGTACGTGCAAGCCGTCAGGGCGCTGGGGTCGGGGAGCATCAGGGTCGTGCTGAAGCACGTGCTGCCCAACTCGCTCGCCCCGCTCATCGTTCAGCTCACGCTCTCCATCGGCACCGCCATCCTCGACGTCGCCGCGCTCGGCTTCCTCGGCCTCGGCGCGCAACCCCCGGCCCCGGAATGGGGGCTGATGATCCGCGATGGCTTCTCACAGTTCCTCAGGGCGCCCTGGATGTCGATCTTCCCGGGCATCGCGATCTTCCTGGCCGTGGTCGGCTTCAACCTGCTCGGCGACGCGATCCGCGACATCCTCGACCCGCGGCTGCGCAACCTCTGACCGGCGTCGCTCCCTGAGCGTCGACCCAGCGCCATGCGTTCGGGTCGGTCGTCGCTAGCGCGCGGCGAGCGCGAGCGCCTCCAGATGCGCGTGGTCGTTCACCCGCTCGACGACGGTCCGGGCCCCTAGCCGCAATACGCTCACGCTGGCGTTGGCTATCGCGATGGTCGGCCCACCCGCCCAGTCCTCCACCTGGCCGAAGGCGACCTTGAGCACCGTGTGGATGACGCCGCCGTGTGTCACGCACGCCACGCGGCCTTGCCCGGGGAGCTCACCCAGCCAGTCGCGGACGCGGACCAGCACGTCCTGGTACGACTCGCCGCCCTCCGGCCGCACGTCCATCCGCCCGGCGCCTCTGAGCTCCCTCACGCGTAGCTCGCCCTCCGACATCTCGGCCGCAGTCTTGCCCTCGAGCACTCCGCCCGCTACCTCGCGCAACCGGGCGTCCAGCTCGTGCGCGCGACCGGGGAAGACGAGCCGTGCCGTCTCCACCGCGCGGCTCAGGTCCGAGGCATAGACGCGGTCGAACGCGGTGACGGCCAGCCGGGCGCCGAGCGCGCGCGCCTGCGCACGGCCGCGGTCGTTGAGGGCGTTGTCGCTCCGCCCCTGCACGCGTCCCTCGCGGTTCCAGTCGGTCTCGCCGTGACGTATGAGCCACAACTCCAGCATCTCGCTTCCCATCCGGCGGAGTGTAACTTGCCCGCGGGCCGTGCCGACGCGACCCCATGGGCGCGGACGGGATCGGCTCGCGCGCGGCTCGCGGTCGGCGAGGGGGTCGTACGCGCTCGGCCCCGGCCCCCACGCGATTAGCGCCCCCGGGCGTGGTACCATCGACTCCTTAGTCAACAGGTGGAGGCGTCCGCGAGCACCTGCCCGACAGCCATCAGTCAGATGGTCGAGCGTGCTGTTGCCGGCGAGCGCCCTACCGTTCACAGGAGGCAGGATGAAGAAGGCAGTATTGGTCGCGGCGCTGTTCTTGGTGCTCGGGCTGACGCAGGCGCAGACGCTCGTCTACGGCGTCTCCGGGTTCCCGACGTCCCTCGACGCCGTCGACACCACGGACGGCAACTCCCTGGTCGTGAGCCGCCAGATCGCCGAGCGCCTCATCGACTTCGCGCCCGGCTCCACCGACCTCGTGCCGGCGCTCGCCACCGCATGGAGCGCGAACGAGGACAGCACGGTCTGGACGTTCGAGCTCCGTCAGGGCGTGAGCTTCCACGACGGTACGCCGTTCGACGCCGCCGCCGTCAAGTTCAACATCGACCGCCTCAACCACGCGGACAACCCGGCCGGCAACCGCGCCGAAGGCAAGACGTTCGCCATGTGGGACGCCACGTTCGGCGGCACCATCGAGAGCGGTTCGAACCTCATCGCCGACGTCGAGGTCGTCGACGACCACACGGTGCGCATGAACCTCACGAAGCCCGCGCCGTTCCTCCCGGCCCTGTGGGCGGCCGTCTACTTCCAGTTCGGTAGCCCCGCGGCCATCCAGGCCGCAGGTGTCGGCTACGGCACCCCGGGCTTCGGCGCAGTCGGCACCGGGCCATTCAAGTTCGTCTCGTGGACCGAGGGCGAACGCGTGGTGCTCGAGCGCAACGACGACTACTGGGGCGGCCCGGCCGGCGTCGCGAGCGTCGTGTTCCGCGGCATCCAGGAGCCGACTGCCCGTCTCGCCGAGCTACAGGCCGGCACCATCGACGTCGCCGTCCTCCTCACGTCCGACGACCTCGCCGCGGTCCAGGCCGACCCGAACCTGGTCGTCCAGACGGCCAGCTCCGAGCTGAACGTCGGCTACGTCGCCATCCACATCGACCACGCGCCGCTCGACAACGTCCTCGTGCGCCGTGCCATCATGCACGCCGTCGACCGCGACGCCATCGTGGATGCGTTCTACGAGGGCCTCGGCGTGACCGCCCAGGACCTGCTGCCGCCCTCGCTCTTCGGTCACGGCGAGCCGTGGCCGTACGAGTACAACCCGGAGCGCGCCAAGGAGCTCCTGGCGGAGGCCGGCTTCCCGAACGGCTTCGACGTCGAGTTCTGGTACATGCCGGTGAGTCGCCCGTACTTCCTGTCGCCGCAGCCCATCGCCGAGACCATCGCGTCGTACCTCGCCGACGTCGGGATCCGCGCCGAGCTCAAGACGGAGGACTGGACGACCTACGGCGCCGACTACCGCGCCGGCAAGTTCGCGATGTACATGATCGGCTGGAACGCCGACTACGCGGACCCCGACAACTTCCTCCTCACGTTCTTCGGGCCGTCGGCCGTGGGTCGCAGCGGCTGGGCCGATCCCGAGGTCTACGCCGCCCTCGCCAAGGCGCGTGAGATCGCCGATCCCGACGAGCGCGCCGCCCTCTACGCCAAGGTGAACGACATCATCGCCGACCAGGCGATGGCGATGCCCGTGGCGCACAATCGCTCGCTCAACGCCACGCGCGCCAACGTCCACGGCTGGATCCCCAGCCCGCTCGGCTTCAGCTCCGTGGACCTGCACGGCGTCACGAAGACCGAGTAGGGCGGCTCGCGCCCGCGATCAACCTAGGGGCGCCGAGCAATCGGCGCCCCCATTTGTCGCTTTCTCGGCTCCCCGCATTAGAGTGGGGCGCATGGCCATCGCAGACGCACTCTCGCTCCTCCTGGGCGCCGACCGCATCGACACGACCGCGGCCGCCCTGACCCAACATTCGCGCGGCGAGTCGTACGCCGCGGGCGTCATGCCCGAAGTCGTCGTCTACCCACAGAGCACGGACGAGGTGAGTAAGGTCCTGCGCTTCGCGACCGAGCGGGGCGTGCCCGTGACGCCAGTGGCGGCCAACTCGAGCCTGGAGGGCCACACCGTGCCCGTGGCCGGCGGCATCTCCCTCGACCTCGGGCGCCTCGACCGCGTCCTCGAGTCGCGGCCCGAGGACCTCCTCATCGTCGTGCAACCCGCGATCACCTACCCTCGCGTGAACGAGCACGTACGCCGGCACGGCCTCTTCTTCCCGATCGACCCGGGCGCGCACGCGTCCATCGGGGGCATGGTCAGCACGAACGCGTCGGGCACGGCCGCCGTCCGCTACGGGACTACCGGCGACTACGTGCTCGCGCTCGAGGTCGTGACGCCCACCGGCGAGGTCCTGCGCCTCGGCAACCGCGCCCGCAAGTCGGCGAGCGGCTACGACCTCTGCGCACTGTTCACGGGCGCGGAGGGCACCCTCGGGGTGATAACCGAGGTCACCTTGCGCCTCGTCGGCTTGCCCGAGGCCGCCGCCGCGGCCAGGCTCCCGTTCCCGGACGCCTATAGCGCGACCTCGTTCGTGACCAGGCTCATCCAGGCCGGCGTGCCGGTGGCGCGCTGCGAGCTGATCGACCCGATCAGCATCAGGGCCGTCAACGCCTACTCCGGCACGGCGTTCCCGGAGGAGATGACCATCTTCCTCGAGTTCCACGGCAACCCAGCTGGCATAGCCGCCGAGGTGGAGATCGCCCGCGAGCTGGCAGCGGACGCCGGCGCGACCGCGTTCGAGGCGGCCACGGACGCGGGCGAGCGCGCGCGGCTGTGGGAAGCGCGCCACACCATGCTGTTCGCGGCCAACGCGGCCCACCCGGGGCTGGACAGCATCATCACCGACGTGGCGGTGCCCATCTCCGAGTTGCCCGCCGCCGTGGCCAGCGCCATGGCCGACTGCGCCGAGCACGGCCTGGACGTACACGTGGTAGGCCACGTCGGCGACGGGAACTTCCATTTGACGCTCTACGTCGCGGACGCCGCCGAGCGGGCGCTGGCCCAAGGCGTGGTCGACCGCATGACGCACCGGGCCCTCGACGTGGGCGGCACGGCCACGGGCGAGCACGGCGTCGGCCTGCGCAAACTGAAGTACATGGAGCGCGAGCACGGCGAGGCGCTCGGCCTCATGCAGACCATCAAGGCGACCCTCGACCCGGCCGGCATCATGAACCCGGGCAAGAAGCTGCCCGTACGGGCGCCGAGGTGACGGTCGGCGCGCGCGCCTCAGGCCCGGCGCGACCGTTCGAGCCGTACCCGCTCCTGCTACGCCCGCACCTGTACCGGCGCATCTGGGGTGGCGCGCGCCTCGCAGCGTGGTTCGGGGCGCGGCCCGTCGAGGTCCCGGTGAGCGGACCGACGGGGGAGCCCGTGGGGGAGTGCTGGCTCGTCGACGCCGGTAACCTGGTCGAGAACGGCCCGTACGCTGGTGTGACGCTCGGCGAGTTGGCCCGGACCCACGGGGCCGCGTTGGTCGGGTCGGCCCCCGCCGAGCGCTACGGCGCCCGCGTGCCCCTACTGGCCAAGTTCCTCGACGCCGCCTCCGACCTCTCGGTGCAGGTACACCCGGACGACGCCTACGCCGCCAGCGTGGAGGCCGCCAGCGGCCACCTCGGCAAGGCGGAGGCCTGGCTGATGCTCGCGTGCGACCCGGGGGCGTCCGTACTCCGCGGCTTCGTGCGTGACGTCACGGAGGCGGAGGCGCGCGCGGCGCTGGCGGACGGCGCCTTCGCAGACCTGCTGCACCGCGTCCGCGTGCGTGAGGGCGACGTGGTCGTGAACCCGGCCGGCACGGTGCACGCCGTCGGCGCCGGGTGCTTCCTGTTCGAGATCCAGCAGGCGAGCGACCTGACCTACCGGCTCTACGACTACGGCAGAACCGGGGCGGACGGCCAGCCGCGCGAGCTCCACGTGGAGCGGGCCCTGGCCGTCGCGAACCTGACCGGCGGTCCTTACGCGCCTCACAACGCGCTACCAGAGCCAGGTGGCTGGCGCCGGGCGGTCGAGCTGCCCGAGTTCGTGCTCGACGCGTGCCGTCTGACGCCGGGAGCGCCGCTCCCAGGCGCCACGACCGCGCGCTCGCTCGAGCTGATCGTCCTGACGGGTGGCACCGCGCGCTTGTCCGCAGCCGGTCGCACGCTGGCGCTCGATCGGGGTACCGCGGTAGTGCTCCCGGCGAGCCTCGGCAGCTACGCCTTGGAGGGCGACGCGGGCGTGCTCAAGGCGGCCGTGGGGGAGCGGGCCTGAGTGGACGACCCCACCACGGCGGCCACGCCGGCGCACGTGGCAGAGGCCCCGCCGGAGAGCGTACTCGCGCTCCTGCGCCACGTGGCCCTCGGGTCGACCAGCCCGGCGAAGGTCAGGGCGCTCGAGACGGCGTTGCGGCGGGTGCACGGGCGCTTCGTCGCGGTGACGCACGTCGCCACGCCGTCGGGCGTGCCAGCGCAGCCCGTGGGTGACGACGAGACGTACGCCGGAGCCATGAACCGGGCCCGCGGCGCGCTGGCGCTCGTGCCGGGCGCGCAGCTCGGCGTCGGGATCGAGGCGGGCGTGAGCGGCGCCGGGGCCGAGCACCACGCGGGCGGGGTCCGGGCGGGCCGCGGGGGCGGCGCGGCGCGCGGCGGGTTGTACACGAGCGCCTGGGTCGTCGTGACGGACCGCGCGGGGCGCCTAGGTTCGGCGCGTAGCGCGACGTTCGCGGTGCCCACGTTCCTCGCGGAGCGCGTTTCGGCCGGTCAGGAGCTCGGTACGGCGCTCGATGCCGCCTACGGCCTCGAGCGCGCGAAGGACGGCCCCGGGGCAGCTGGCGTGCTCACCCGGGGCCTCGTATCGCGGTCCGAACTGTACGTGCAGGCGGTGCTGCTGGCCCTGGTGCCGTGGTTGGCGCCGGAGCCGCGCGGGGGCTAGCCCTGCGGTCAGCCGGGCGTGCCCGGCTGCGCCCCCTGGCGGTCTGCGGCCGGCGGCACGAACGCCGCTGCGCCCTCCGTCTGGTCCTCCGGCATCAGCATGATGTCGAGGACCTGGCGGAAGTCGCTCACTGGCACGACCTCGAGGTCCTCGAGGATGACGCCGGGTACCTCCTCCAGGTTGGCCTCGTTGTCCTTGGGCAGGATGACCGTGCCGATGCCGGCCTGATGGGCCGCCAGGAGCTTCTCTTTCACGCCGCCGATGGGCAGGACGCGGCCGCGCAGCGTGATCTCGCCTGTCATGGCGACGTCGCCGCGTAGCGGCCGGCCGGTCAGGGCACTGACCACGGCGCTCGCGATGGCGATGCCGGCGGAGGGGCCGTCCTTCGGGGTGGCGCCCTCCAGCACATGCACGTGCAGGTCGCGCTTCTCGTGGAAGTCGGGGGCGATGCCGTACTCCTCGGCGTGCTTGCGTAGGAAGGCGATGCCGGCCTGGGCGCTCTCCTTCATGACATCGCCCAGCTGGCCCGTCAGGGTCGTCACGCCCTTGCCTGGCACGGCGACGGTCTCGATGTCGAGTGTCACCCCGCCGACCGACGTCCAGGCGAGCCCGTGCGCCAGGCCGACCTGCGGCTCCTTCTCGGCCTGCTCGTCGCGGTAGGGCGGCACGCCGAGGAGGACGCGGACGGCGTCGGAGTCGACGTTGCGCACGCCCTCCCACGGCGCAGTGAGGAACTCCTTGGCCGACTTGCGGGCGGCCTTGGCGATGAGCCTGTCGAGGTTGCGCACCCCAGCCTCGCGCGTGTACTCGGTGACGACCCGGCGGATGGCGCCGTCGTCGAACGCGAGGTGCTCGGCCAGGCCGTGGTCGCGGAGCTGACGGGGCACGCGGTAGCGCTTGGCGATCTCCAGCTTCTCGACGAGTGTGTACCCCGGGATCTGGATGACCTCCATACGGTCGAGGAGGGGCCGGGGGATCGTCGAGAGGGTGTTGGCCGTCGTGATGAACATGACCTTGGAGAGGTCGTAGGGGATCTCGAGGTAGTGGTCGGCGAACGTGTTGTTCTGTTCGGGGTCGAGGACCTCGAGGAGCGCGGACGACGGGTCGCCCCGGAAGTCCGCCGTCATCTTGTCGACCTCGTCTAGCAAGAAGACGGGGTTGATCGCGCCGGCCGTCTTCATGCCCTGGATGATGCGACCGGGGAGGCTGCCGATGTACGTGCGGCGGTGGCCCCTGATCTCGGCCTCGTCGCGTACGCCGCCCAGGCTCATGCGCACGAACTTGCGCCCGAGGCTGCGCGCGATGGACTTCCCGAGGCTCGTCTTGCCGACCCCGGGCGGGCCGACCAGGCAGAGGATGGGGGCCTTGTAGTCGGCCGATTCGACGTCCCGCGTGAGCTGCCGCACGGCCAGGAACTCGAGGATGCGCTCCTTGGGCTCTTCCAACGCGTAATGGTCCTCGTCCAGCACCCGCTGGCTGTTGCCGATGTCCAGGTGTTCCTCGTCGATCTCGCTCCACGGGAGTTCCAGGAGGGTGTCGACGTAGGTGCGCACGACCGTGGCCTCCGGTGAGCCGCCGGCCATCTTCTCGAGCCGGTCGATCTCCTTGAGGGCCCGCTCCTTGGCGTGCTCGGGCAGGTTCTTGGCCTCGACCTTGGCGCGCAGCTCCTCGCCCTCGCTCTCCTCGCCCGAGCCGAGCTCCTTCTGGATGGCCTTCATCTTCTCGCGCAAGTAGTACTCGCGCTGGTTCGAGTCCATCTGTTGCTTGACGCGGGCGCTGATCTCCTTCTCCGTGTCGAACCGCTCGAGGTCGCGGGTCAGGAACCCGAAGACGAGCTCGAGGCGTTTGACCGCGGAGGCCTCCTCGAGAGCGGCCTGCTTGTCCGCCACGTCCCACGTGGCGAACTTGGCCACCACGTCCGCGAGCGGGCCGGGCTCCTTCATGGCGCGGAGGTTCTCCAGGTGGAAGGAGTCGAGCCGCATGTTCTTGTTCTGCTGGGCGTACTCGCCGAAGGCGACCTTGACCTGCTCGACGAGCGCGAGGACCTTCTCGTCCTGCCTGTCGACGCCCACCTCGGTGATGGTGGAGACGCGGGCCCGCAACGCTGAGCCTTGCACGTACTCCTCGATGGTCGCGCGGTCGCGGCCCTCGACGAGGACCTGAAGCGTGTCGTTCGGGAGGCGGATCACCTGCTTGACCACGGCGAGGGTGCCAACGGAGTAGAGGTCGGTCTCGTTCGGGTCGTCTATGCGCGAGTCGCGCTGGACGACGAGCAGCACGCGGTTGTCGCCCGCCTGGGCCTCTTCCAAGGCGCGCTTGGACTTCGGCCGGCCGACGTCCACGTTCTCGAGCGTGCGCGGCAGCACCACTTGGCTGCGAAGCGCGATAACTGGCAGTACCCAATCCATGGAGCTAGTAAACCCCCAATCCGCCCGTCGGCTCCGTAATGTGGCTGACTGCGGGCTGCGGTCGCACGCGGCGGCTCACAGGGCGGTGGGCACCCCGAGCCCAGGCAGTGTCGCGCCGCCATCGGCTCACAAGTCTGTGGGCACCCCGAACTCCGGCAGCGACACGCGGCGCCCACTGCGCCTCAGCTCCGCCGCGAAGCCGTCCATCACTTCCGGCTCGCCGTGGACGAGGAGCACGTGCGTGGCCCCCGTCGGCGTCATGAACGCGAGCAGGTCGTCGTGATCGGCGTGGGCAGAGAAGCCCTTGATGTTCTCGATGGTCGCGCGCACCACCACCTCCTCGCCGAACAGCTTGACGCGCTTGGCGCCCTCCAGGAGGAGCCTGCCGAGCGTGCCGTGCGCCTGGTAGCCGACCACGATGAGGGTCGCCTCCTCGCGCCAGAGGTTGTGCTTGAGGTGGTGCCTGATCCGGCCGCCGGTCAGCATGCCGGAGCCGGCGATGACGACCGCCCCGCCGGTGACCTCGTTGATGGCCTTTGACTCGTCCGCCGTCACGGCGTACCGGAGCGTCGGCGGCTCGAACGGGTCCTGGCCGGCGTCAATCAGGTCCGCGATCTCCGGCCGGAAGTCGCACGCGCACTCCTGGTACAGGCGCGTCATCTTCGCGGCCATCGGCGAGTCGAGGAAGACCGGCAGCCTCGGGACCTGCCCGGCGCTCATCAGGCGGTTGACGAGGTAGAGGACCTGCTGCGCCCGCTCGGCGGCGAACGTCGGGATCATGACGTTGCCGCCCTTCCCGAGCGAGCGGCCGAGCGCGACCTGGAAGCGGGCCTCGGTCTCGGCGCGTGTCGGGTGCGTCTGGTCGGCGTAGGTGGACTCGATGACGAGCACGTCGCACCCGCCCGGCGGCTCCGCCGGCGCTTGGATGCTGCTCTCGCGGTTGCCGAGGTCGCCCGAGAAGACGACGCGCGCCTCGCGCGTCCGCAGCTCGATGTAGGCGCTGCCGAGGATGTGACCGGCGGGTCTGAAGGTGGCCGTGACGCCTTCGGCGACGCGCACGGGCTCATGCAGCGCCACGTTCTGGAAACGCGCGATGGCCGCCTCGACATCCGCCAGGGTGTAGAGCGGGCCAAGCAGCTCGGACTCCCGTCCGGCGCGGCGCGCCTTGCGCAGGTCACGCTCGAAGTCCTCCTCCTGTAGCTTGGCGGCGTCCCGGAGGATGATGGCCGCTACGTCGGCTGTCGCCTTGGTGGCGAGGAAGCGCCCCGCGTAGCCCGCCTTCACGAGGAGCGGCAGACGACCCACGTGGTCGAGGTGCCCGTGGGTGACGAGCACGGCACCGAGGTCGCGAGGCTCGAACGGGAAGGGCGCGCGGTTGAGGTCTTCCAACTCGGCCCCACCCTGGAAGAGGCCGCAGTCGACCACGAGCTGGAAGTCACCGAGGTCGAGATGGTGGCAGCTGCCCGTGACGGTGCGCGCCGCGCCGGCGCTGGTGAGCCTCATGCGTTTCCGCCCTCCTCGAGTCGCCTGGATTGGGCGACCGGCGTGGACCGGTCCTCACGCCCGTCGGCGCCGTGCGCGACGCGCCGCCAGACGAGCCGCCCACCCTCCACGGCGCAAGTGACCTCGCCCAGCTCGCGGAGGCGCCCTAGATGGGCGGACACGACGCAGTAGTTCAGGTGGTACCGAGCCAGGTCGTCGAGCACGACGCCGAGGCTCTCGGCGGAGCCGACCACCACGTCCTCGGTGCTCGCGCCGGAGCGGGCCCCCGGCGCGGCGCAGGCCGCCAGGACGGCGGCGGCCGCGCGCAACACGGCCGCGCGGTTGCTCGCCGCGACGCCGACGAGGTCCTCGGTCGGGGCGCCGTGACCGGGGAGGAGGACCCTGGCGCTCACGCCGGCCACCGTCTCGCAGGCCCGCAGCTGGCCAACCACGTCCTGGGCGAACGGGATCGGGTACTTCTCCAGCGTCTCCGCGCCGAACACGGCGTCCGCGGCCAGCAGCACGTCGTCGACGAGCACGGCCAGCTGCCTGTGGGCGTGGCCCCTGACGTCGAGCAGCTCGAGGCCCGCGGCACCGACGGCGTCGCGACCCGCGGTCAGGACGCGGTGGACGGGGGAGGCCTCGGCCTGCAACCACTTGCCGGTGAGCTCCGGTAGGGGCTTGGCGCCGTGGAAGAGGTAGATGGGCTCGAGCGCCGGGGTCCGGATGATCTCGGCCTCGATCTCGGGGGCCCAGACCCGCGCCTCCGGGAACTGCCTGAGGAGGTAGGCGTTGCCGCCGTAATGGTCGGCGTGGGAATGCGTGGCCAGGATGACGGCGAGCTCCAGCCCGAGCGCGTCGAGGGCCTTGCGGACCTTGCGCCCGTACTCCTTGTCCTGACCGCTGTCGACGAGGAGGGCGCGGCCGTCGCCAACGTCGACGATGGCGCAGTTGACGCCCCCGAGCACGGCGTGGACGCGCTCGGAGAGCTGGACCGACGTGGGCCTGTGACCCGTCGCCGGCTCGGCGCCGGCCACGGGCGCGGCGTTACGCGTTCCCTCGCTCGACATGCGTCAGGGTACCGTCCGGCGGCCGCCCCGTGCTCGTCAGGTCGCCTTGCGCAAGCGCGCGACGTAGAAGCCGTCGAGCCCACCCAAGGGCAGGACGTACCGGCCGTGGTCCGCCACGTGCGTCGGCAACGCCAGCTCGAACGGCTCCGAGGCGAACCCGAGGCCGTGGTCGGACGCCAGGAACCGCGCCACGACCAGCGGCCCCTCGTCTGGCGTGAGCGCGCACACGGCGTACTGGAGCAGGCCGCCCGGTGCGACCAGGGCCGCCGCCGTTCCGAGCATGCGCGCCTGCGTCTCGGCCGCTGAGGCGATGTCTTCCGGGGTGAGCCGCAGCTTGATCTCCGGGTGGCCCCGCAGCGTCCCCGTGCCGCTGCACGGCGCGTCGAGCAGGACGTGGGGCGCGGGGGCGACGTCCAGCGGTCGCGTCAGGTCGGCGTTCACGTGCTCCACGCGCAAGCCGAGGCGCCGCAGGTTGCGCTCCGCGGCGGCCGAGCGGCGCGGGTCGAGCTCCACGGCGCACACGTCTGCGCCCAGCGCGGCCAACACGGCGCTCTTCACCCCCCTACCGCTCGCCAGGTCCAGGACGCGTCCTCCCGGCGGCGGGTCCAGGAGCATCGCGACCTGCAAGGAGGCGGGGTTCTGAGGCTGCACCAGGCCGGCGGCGAAGGCCGCGAGGCGGTCGACGCTGACGGGCGCCATGACCCGCAGCGAGCTGGGCCGGCCAGGGCGGGTCGGCCCGTAGGCCGCCACGGTGGCACCGTCCGCCTCGAGGGCGGCCCGGGCGGTCCGACCGAAGGCGGTCAGCCACAGCGGCTCCGGCTCCAGCATGGCCGCCGCGGCCCCCTCGGCGTGCTCACCGAGCGCGGCGGCGAAGCGCTCGTACAACCATGCGGGAAGCGAGGCGCGTAGCGCAGCAGCCGTGGTGGACGGGGCGACGTCGGGCAACGGCGCCACGCGCCTGAGTACGGCGTTGGCGAGCCCCGCGAGCCCAGGGGCCTCGCCCTTGACGATGCCGACCCAGGCGTCGACGGCAGCGTACGGAGGCGTGCCCCGATG